>JAFZPL010000092.1 GCA_017550355.1 Oscillospiraceae bacterium
ATGTATCTGCCCGTACTGATTGGCGGATGTCTGCTCGGTGCAAAATGGGGGCTGACTGTGGGCATTCTGTCGCCGATCGTCAGTTTCCTAATCACTTCCGCAATGGGCAACCCTATGCCTGCTGCCGCACGTCTGCCGTTTATGATCACAGAGCTTGCGGTATTCGCACTCGTTTCCGGTCTGTTTTCGAAGAAAATCGCGCAGAACGGTCTCTGGGCATTTCCTGCGGTCATTCTGGCACAAATCACCGGCAGAGCTTTCTTTCTCGGCATTGTTGCACTGACACAGCAGTTCACACAATTCACCACCGCGATGATCTGGGGACAGATCAAGACCGGATTCATCGGACTCGGTGTGCAGGCGATCATCGTGCCTGTCATCATCATCGTCCTGCGGAAAATCATCATGAAGGACGGCGCCGATGACTGATCTGGACATTGCAGTTTCACAGCTTGTGGGACATTCGATCTGTCTCTGCAAAGACGGCTCATTTTTCACGGATGACGGAAGAGGAATCTCCCCGATGATGCGTCTGATTGCAGAAGAAAAAGATCTCGCAGGTTATTCTGCGGCAGACGTCATTGTCGGAAAAGCCGCCGCCATGCTGTTCGTCAAGGCAGGAATCGTCTGTGTATTCGGAAAAACCGTCTCCCGCAGCGGGCTTGACTATCTTACGGAACACAGCATTCCCTGCACCTATGAAACATTGACAGCGAGCATCATCAACCGGCAGGGTACGGGAATCTGTCCGATGGAGGATGCTGTTCTGGAAATCAGCGACTGCGAAGCCGGATATACTGCGCTGAAACGCCGTATGGAAGAACTGCGCCGTCTGCACTGAATCCACTGCCTTATTTTCATGATATCGGTGCCGCCTTGACAATCTCCGAAGAATATGGTATAATAAAAAAATAGGGTTTTGACTTTCAAGGAGGGCTTGCTATGAAACGGACACGATTCCTCAGCGGAATTCTTGCATTATCCATGCTGCCGGTGGTTCCCGTCGAAGCTGCGGAGCCTCCGACACTGATCGACGCATCCGGATTTTCGGTTCATGATGAAAACCTCGTCTATATCGGCGCGGATTATCTGAACCCTGCCTCCGTTCTGTTTGATGAACAGGATAAAGTCCCCCATGGTGTTACGCCACCCTTTTTAAAGAATTTCGATTCTTCCGTTTTTGAGCACAAAGCAAACTGGAAGCCAAACTGGCAGCCGGAGTTCGGAGAGGATTCCTTCTATATCGACCTTGGCGCCAATTATTTGATTGACGGCATTGGCTTTCTGGATACCAACGGCGTGCAGGAATGGAAAGTCGAATACGGTGAACCTTTCAACTGGCAAGAGCTGACCGCGTTCACCACCGATTCCTACAACGCCTGGCGATCCCACAGCCTCTTTGAACCGCAGGAAACGCGGTATCTCCGCTTTTCGACCGCAGCCGGAGACAGCGGCATTGCGGAGCTTGCGCTTTACGGAAACAAAATCTCTTCTCTATCCGAAAAGCAGCGCGAAAAAACTGCGGCGCATCCATCCACAACACGTCAGGTCAAGCTCTCTGCGGGACAGCAGATCGGCTTCAATGCATTCATTGATGATCCCCTGACCGCGATTATGGCAGGCGGCAATGTGCGTGAATATCACAATCTGAGCTGGCTTTTCGATGAAGACGGCAAGATCAAATTCACGCAGGGCTCATGGGGCGATATGGACAGCTACTACGCTGCCATGAAGAAAATGGGGATCAGCATCATCCCCTGCTTCCAGGGCAATTCTCCCTATATTTTCGGCGAATCGAAATATCCGGAAATTGCAGTCAAAAAGGGCGCAGATACACTCGATCCGGAAAGCTATGCGCTGCATGCACAGGCAATGTATCAGGTTGCTGCGCGGTACGGCAGCAATTCCGATATCGACAAAAAAACGCTCAATGTTGCAGAGGGCAGCGAACCGGCTGTCGGTCTCGGTCTGCTCGATGCGCTGGAAAACGCCAATGAGCCGAACAAATCCTGGGCGGGCAAGGCGAGCTACTATTCGCCGTATGAACTGGCGGCGATGTGTTCCGCAGATTATGACGGTCACGAAGGAAGGATTCAGAATGCCGGCGTCAAGCAGGCAGATCCCAATTTCCGTCTGGCTGTCGGCGGACTGCTTGCAGGCGGCGGTTTGCTGGATTATCTCACCAATATGAAGCTGTGGTTCGATTACAACCGCACCGACGGCGTCTTTGCCGTCGATATCATCAATATTCATCTCGGTCCGGACACCTATAATCCGGAAGATTCCGATTTTATGAAGCGTATTGCTGAGATACAGCTCTGGATCTCGCAAAATGCACCATACACAGAGCTGTGGATCTCGGAATTTGAAGTGCCGATGGACGACTGCGAAACAGAAGGCGTCGACAACCACGACAACGAGACCTATCAGCTTCGCTACGCACAGCGCGTCGCCCGCACCTACCTCATGGCGTTCGCCGCCGACGTGGAACGCATGACCAAATTCCAGCTGCGTGACGAAGGCGAAGGCGTCTATTATAACTCCGGTCTAACCACCGGAAAGGGCGAATGGAGCAAAAAGCTCGCATGGTATTACACTGCCTGTATGACAAACACGCTCCGCAACACCTATTTTGCGGCAGACCTGACACAGGACGAAGTAAAGAAGTATTTCTTCATCAACAACACAAACGGCGATTCCATCTATGCGCTCTGGCTCCCTTCCTCCGAAGGCAAGGAGATCAAGGATTACAAGCTGACCGTTCCTTCCGCCGCAAATGTCTATCTGACCGTTCCCGGCGAATATGCGGAAGGCACAGTGTCCGAGCTGCCTGTCATCGATTCCAAAGTAACGCTGGATATCTCCGAAACACCTGTTTTCGTGACTGTTGCGGCAGCCGAAAAAACAGTGATCAACGGGCGCGGACAGTATCTCACACCGAAAACGATCGCGCTCTCTGCCGATTTTTCCGGTGAGACCTGCACAACGGAGAATGCACCGACAAATAAAACGCTGAACCAGTTCTTCCGGATGTTCGACGAATCCAAAGCCATGCCGCAGTTCATCTACGGCGACACCAAGGATCTCACCGATCCCGAAACGAACGTGAATCAGTCCGGCATCAAAGGCTATGTGCAGCTTGCGCAGCCCTGTGTGCTGACCGGATTCAGCGTCTTTGATACCTACGGCACAGGCAAAATCTCCGTGTTCGATGCAAAGACGGACACGCTGCTCTGGTCAAGCGATCTCGGCAGCTATATGTGCCGCAGCACCGATTTTATCTCCGATTCCGCACCGACAGATCTGCTGCGAATCGAAAAAGAGGGCGGCGATCTCAACGAGCTCGCGCTCTACGGCTATCCCGCACAGCCGACTGCATCGGAAGCCCTGCGCGGCGATGTCAACTGCGACAAACAGATCACCGTTGCCGATGCCGTTCTGCTCGCACGGATCGTTGCAGAGGACAAAACGGCAAAGGTCACCGATCAGGGGCTGGCCAATGCGGACTGCAACGGCAACGGCGTCTCCGACACCGAAGATACCACACTTGTCCTGAAAGCACTCGCCGGTCTGGTCAAGCTGTGAAAAAGATCATTTCCACTACCAGTAAGAAAGAAGGGATCTCATGCGGCGTTCAGATTTTATCCATCTGGTCATAGGCTCGGCGACAGTCATTCCGTGCTTTCTCGGCATCCTGCTCTATGCACCGACGGTCGATGCACCGCCCAAAACCACTCCCGACGTTCCTCCGCCCGCTGCAAAAACCGAGCCTATCATCACACAGCTCGTGGAAGATGCGGACGAAGAGATTGAAACGACCGAAACCACCGTTGAAACGACCGCTGTGCCGTTTTATATCGCTTACTCTTTGGAAGAGATGGAACAACTGAAAGCCGGTGAAGACCTTTACCGCGAACTGCCGGACGCTATCATCGACGACTGTTTCACCGTCTCCCCGATTACGGACGAGGTCTACAGCAGAATGAACGGCATATCCTATGTCGCCAATGAAAACGTGCTAATCAGCGATCTTTCCTATATTCGCATCCTGCACTACACGCCGGACGGACAGCGGCGGATCGGCGAACTGATCGTCAACAAGCTGATTGCCGACGACGTCAAGGAGATCATGCACGAGCTCTACAATGTGCAGTACCCCATTGAGCGCATGGTGCTGGTGGATGAATACGGCGGCGACGACAATCTTGCGATGGCGGACAACAATTCCTATGCCTTCAATTACCGCGGTTCTGCGAACAGCGAAACCGTCACGGCGCAGGGACAGGGACTCTCCATCAATATCAATCCGGTCTATAATCCGTATGTCAGCGACGGCGGTACAACGATCAGGCCGAAAAAAGGCCTTGCCTACGCAAACCGTGACGAATCCGGCCCCATGATGATCGACGTAACCGATTTCTGCTATCAGATCTTCACAGCGCACGGATTCAGCTGGGGCGGCAGCTGGGGCTCCACCAAGAATTACATGTATTTTGAGAAGAAGCCCACAAACGCAACATAAAAAAATCCACCCCGGAAACGAGGTGGGTTTCATTTGAAGAATCATGTCTGATCCTTTTTTGAGGACTTCTGCACCGGACGCAGCCGCGACCATAATACGATAATCAGCTGAGCCGGAATCCCGATCAGGAAGATCTTCCAGATGCGGTGCTCATAAAATGTCAGGAACAGCGAACCAAGCACCGTCCAGACGAGCACAGATATGATCAGGTAATTCCAGCGCGGATTGAACCAGATGGAGTTGAACACCAGACAAACAACCGTTGCGATTGGTGCAGCATACATGAACAGAAATGAGCTGTAATTGAGCTCCGGAATCACGGTGTCCAGCACCACAAACACAGTCGATGCCAGAAACCAGACCAGCAGCGCTGCCATGCCCGCAATAATCAGCCGGTTCTTCTTCCGGATCTGCGGGATCGGTTCTGCGGTTTCCTGCCCGGACTCCTGCTTTTGCGCACGGGCAGCGCGTTCCTCAGGCGTATACAGAAAATCGTCGATCGTGATGCCGTAATAATCGGCAAGCTGCTTCATCACGGAGAGATCCGGCAGCGATTCCCCGCGTTCCCATTTGGAAACGGCTTTATCAGAGTAATGCAGCATTTCTGCAAGCTGCAATTGCGTCATATGATGCGATTTTCGCAGTTCTGTCAGATTTGCCGCGACGGTTTGCTTCCAATCGTCCATTTTGCTCCCCCTTTGTAATTCCTTATTTTATTATAGCATGTTTTGGGTAAAAATGCAAGATGACTGAAATGAGATCCATGATCAGCTTTGCAGAACGATTTCCCAATCAATATTGTATCATCATAAGAAAGAGAGCGTATTAATTATGCAGGACTATGTCATCTTTACCGATACCGGCGCAGATATGCCGGACAGCCTTCTCGAAGAACTGGGCATCACCGCAATCCCGCTGAACTGCTTCATGAAGGATGATCCCGCTGTGACTGTTTCTCTGCGCGGCAAGGCATTTTACGACGAACTCCGTGCCGGCAAAGTCGCATGCACATCCGCTGCGAATCTTTCCGTCTTCCGTGATGCATTCACTGAAGTGCTGAAACAAGGCAAGGATATTCTCTATTTCGCGCTTTCTTCCGGTCTGAGCTGCATGTACGCGACCGGCAAGCTGGCGGCAGAAGAGCTTTCCGCAGAATACCCCGACCGGAAGATCGTCGCGATCGACTCTCTTTCCGTCACACTCGGACAGTCTTTGCTCGTCTATCTCACTGCAAAGAAAAAAGCAGAGGGACTGTCACTGGACGAGGCAGCCGCATATGCTGAAGAGATGAAACCCTGCATGATGCACTGGTTCACCGTTGACGATCTGGTCTTCCTGAAACGCGGCGGCAGACTGAGCGCTGTTTCTGCATTTGCCGGCACGTTACTCGGCATTAAACCTTTTCTGACGGTCACGGCGGAGGGCAAGCTGGAAGCAGTCGAAAAGCAGCGCGGCAGACGCAACGCTATTCTTTCACTGCTGAATCATTTCGATACAGAATGCACCGACCGCAGCACTCCTGTTTTCGTCGCACATGCAGACGCACTTGAGGATGCGGAACAGGTGAAAGAAACGCTCATCAATGATTACGGCGCAAAAGAAGTCATTGTCGGTGAGCTCGGCCCGATCATCGGTGCGCACACCGGCCCCGGCCTTGTCGGTATCTTTTATATCGGTCCTGCGCGCAAGTGATTCCATGCATCCGGAAAGGAGACAATTTTGATCTCACTTTTGCTGGCTGTCATTTATATTACGTTTATCAGTCTCGGACTCCCCGACTCTCTGCTCGGTGCCGCATGGCCGACGATGCAGTATTCGGTCGGTGTGCCGATCCATTACGCGGGATATCTCTCGATGATCATCGCGGGCGGAACGGTCATATCCAGTCTGCTGACGGGGAAACTGCTGAAACGGCTCGGAACCGGCCCGCTGGTTGTGACAAGCGTCCTGCTGACCGCACTGGCGCTGCTTGGATTCTCGTTTTCCGACCATTTTCTGATTCTCTGCCTGCTCGCGATCCCCTACGGACTCGGCGCAGGAGCAATCGACGCCGCACTCAACCATTATGTCGCAGTGCATTTTGCAGCAAGGCATATGAGCTGGCTGCATTGCTTCTGGGGCGTCGGTGCCGCGGTCAGCCCTTATATCATGGGCTATTTTATCACGCAGAATGAAAACTGGCAGGGCGGTTACCGCGCAGTCGCATTTTTGCAGATTGGTTTGACTGTGATCCTGTTCTGCTCGCTCCCCCTCTGGAAAAAAGCATCAACGAATTCAGAGGAGGAAACGCAAAAGTCTTCTCTTACTATGCGCGATGTATTGCGAAAACGCGGTGCTTTGCAGGCGATGCTTACATTTTTCTGCTACTGCGCACTGGAAAGCACAGCAGGTCTCTGGGCAAGCACCTATCTTTACCGCGAACGACTGATGCTGCCGGAATTTGCGGCGAAATGCGCTGCACTCTTTTATATCGGCATCACCGCCGGCAGATTTCTCTCCGGCTTTCTCACAGAGCGACTCGGTGACCGCTTGATGATCCGCATCGGACTCTGCGGCATCGCAGCCGGTATCCTGCTGATCCTGATTCCGCTTCCGCCCCGCTGTGCGCTTGCCGGTCTGATCATCATCGGTCTGGGATGCGCACCAATCTATCCCTGCCAGATCCATGCAACACCGGAACTGTTCGGAAAAGACGCCGCACAGCTCTTGATCGGCATGCAGATGGCGAGCGCCTATATCGGCACCACACTGATCCCGCCGCTGTTCGGATCCTTCTCGGAACATGCCGGCATCGGCAGTTATCCGCTGTTCCTGCTGTTTTTCCTTATTCTCATGGTGCTCCTGACGGAACAGGTTCACGGCAAGAACAAAAAAACAAAAGCATAAAAGAAACCGCGTTCTCATTATCGGGAACGCGGTTATTTTCAGCGGAAACGCCTTTTATCTTCATCGTAGATGTATCCCACTGCCTTCATCTTGGCAAGCACGGATTCCATATCCACGTCATTTGCCTTGCAGAATTCCGTCAGTGTTTCGCCGGAATCGCGCAGCTTTGTATTGATCAAACTAAACAAGATCATCGGATCATTTGGCAGACTCATCTTTGAAAACCTCCGTTATCTGCGGCTTCTGGAACCGCCGCGGCGTTCGCTGCCGCGCTTCAGATCACAGATTTTTTCTTCGCTGCACTGCTTGAAATACAGCAGCTTATCCTCAAAGCTCATCTCAGACTGCGGCACCGAACGCTTCGGTTCGTAGGTTCTGGGACGCTGCTGTTCTCTGCGGGGACGCTGCTTGCCCTCACGCGGCTCCTGCTGCTGTGCCTGCTCCGCGTTTGCATTCGCCTGTTTGATCGACATGCTGATCTTGCCCTGCGGCGTGTATGCAATCACCTTGACGCGCACACGGTCGCCTTCCTTGAGATGCTCGTGGATATCGCGCACAAATCCCTCGTTGATCTCCGAAATGTGAACCATTCCGGTCTGCGCACGCTCTCCCTCCGCACCCGGCACTTCCACAAATGCACCGTACTGCGTGATGCCTTTCACAACACCCTCGTAAATTTCTCCGATCTCCAATTGCATATAATTACCCTTTCTCCCTGTTCAAAACAGGCATCCTTCACGCTCAGTTGCGGGACGTATCAAAAAATCTGCGTTCGTTCGGGTATGCATAATTATGCTCCTCGATTGCCGCTTTCTCCAGATATTCCTCAATGTCTTCTGCATCCGCAAACTTCTGGAGCTCTGCCTGCTCTTCCTTCGCCTGCTCGATTGCCTGCTCCAGCTCTGCAGCCTCCTGCCGTTTTTCCATGAGCGTGACCTGCGTCGAAACGAAAGAGATCACACATGCAGCAACGAGTCCGACGCCGACAACCTTCGTCAGCAGCCAATCAAAAACCGCTCTTCTGCGGAATTTTGCTGCCTGATGCTTGGCACCGCGGTTCCGTTCCATGTGTTTTCCTCCCTCCGTTTCTGTATGCGGTGAGACAATTCACCAAATACATTATACTCCAAAGCATATTTTGCGTCAAGTGTTTTCTGTCATTTTTTCGCCGTCTTAGCAGTTTTGTGAGATTTCCGGATTATTCCGTGTAAATTTTTGGCAATTTGCCGGCTGATCCGAACCATTCCGCGCAAGATTTTCACGATGATCCGGCGGCTCCTGTGCATCAGACGCCTGGTGACAGCGCCAACGGTCAGCAGATACATTGAAAATCCTGCCAGAGCACCCGCTGCATAATAATACCGGACAGCCCCGCGCGCGCACATCACACCATAGCATTCCAGCATGAGCGCGGAAAGCAGCATAAACAGTGTATCCTCCGCAAAAACCATAATCCCATGATGCGGAATCGCCGTCCGCAGCAAGCGGAAACAGTCATAAAGCATCCCAAGCGGCACACCGAGGAGAATGCTCCACAGAAAAAGCTGCACTTCGCCGGAAACCGGCAGCAGATATTCCGTCAGATCCATCAGCGCAGCAGCCTCCCCATCCAGTTGGCGGATGCTTTGCGGTCGCGGTCGCCGTATTTCAGCGCTGCAATTCTTCCGGAAATCTCCAGCTCGCCCGTTTCCGTATTCAGCGCATGTAGCTGCAGATCGCGCCCCAAAACAGTCAGCTCGCCTTGCACAGTATAAAGGATCACTGCACGGTCGTCAAAGCTTACCGTCTCCGTCACGCCGGACAGCAGCAGCCGTTCGCGGTTTTCCAGGATCGCATGATGCGCACGCTCTGTGTTCATAGTCCCGCCTCCTCGCCGCATTCTATGCAGATCGGCTGCGATTCAGAACACAAAGCCTCACAGGTCGATGATCAGTTCCACCGGGCAGTGATCGCTGCCCATAATTTCGCTGTGGATCACAACATCCTTCACGCGGTCTGCGATCCGGTTTGAAACGATCCAGTAATCAATGCGCCAACCGATGTTCTTTTCCCGCGCACGTCCCATATAAGACCACCAGGTGTATGCATCCGTTCTTTCGGGATAGAGCAGACGAAAGGAATCCGTGAAGCCCGCCGCAAGCAGTTCGGTCATCTTGCCGCGTTCTTCGGTAGTATAGCCCGCATTGCCCTCATTCGCCTTTGCATTTTTGAGGTCGATCGGATTATGCGCGACATTGAGATCGCCGCAGTACAGCACAGGCTTTTTCTTATCCAGCGCCAGAAGATGCTTCCGCAGTGCATCCTCCCACTCCATCCGCAGCGGAATCCGGCAAAGATCACGGCGCACGTTCGGCACATACGCATTGACCAGATAGAAATCCGGATATTCCAGCGTGATCACGCGGCCCTCCTCGGAAACACCGCCGGTTGTCATCTCCATCTGCGTGGAGAGCGGTGCCTGCTTCGCCCAGACCGCCGTGCCGGAATAGCCCTTTTTCTCAGCGCTGTTCCAGAACACAGCACGGTCTTCCGCGGAAAATTTCAGCTCGTTCAGCTGCGCGGGCTGCATTTTCGTTTCCTGAATACAGAAGAAATCCGCGTCAGCAGCCGCAAAGAATTCCGCAAATCCTTTCTTTTCACAGGCACGCAGCCCGTTGACATTCCATGTTACCAGATGCATACTCTGTCTCCGTTTCCAGTGTTACGATTTGACCGCGTTTCCGCCGCCGTTCTGTGCAGATGCAAGCAGCTGTTCTGCACGCTTGAAATTGTCATCCATCGAAACAGATTTATCAAATTCAATACAGCCGATGCTCACAGTCAGCTGTGCATCGCTGCCTGCGGCCTTCTTCAGTTCCTTTTCAATCAGTCCGCGCAAACGCTCTGCAGCCTGCACACAGCCCGCAAGATCCGTATCGTTCAGCATCATAAGGAATCTGCCGCCCGCCCACCAGTAGGCATCGTCATCATCGCGGCGGTTCTTCGTCAACATATCCGCAGCCGCCCGCAGAACGCGGTTGCACTCCTCCTCGTTCATGCGCTTGGAAAGCTCCGCAAAACCGTCAATTTCGCAGAGGAACAGGCTCAGAACACGCGTTGAATTCTTGCCGAACATCTGCCGGAAATACTTCTTGGAATAATCGTTGTAGAAACCGTTCTTGTTCTTGATCTGGGTGATCAGGTCGCGGCGAAGATCATCCTGCACCGGATCGGATTCCATCACCATCGCTGCGATCAGTGCCGCACCGGAGAGCCGCTTGCTGTCGGCTTCAAGATCAAACATGCCGTCCGCGCTGAAGCTGTTGCGCAGCTGGAATGCACCGATATACACGCCGCGCAGATCCGCAACCGGCATCACCATCAGTGAATGGGACACGCCGAGGCTCTGCTCATCCACTGCTTTGGAAAACTCCGATTCACGGTAAGGATCGTCCGAGATCAGCGGCGTTCTCTCTGCAAGCGCCTTTCCGATCAGCCCCTTGAAATCAGGCATTTCACGGCGTTCACCGTTCTCGTTGTCAATCGTCCACAACATATGCCGCTGCGGTTCCCAACGCCAGAATATCACATCATCACAGGGGATCAGCGTTCTGGCGAGTTCGCCGAGATACCGGAAAATCTCGGCGTGATTTTTGCCGGATGCGCTGACGCACATCTTCTGATACATCTCATTCAGAATACCAAAATACGCAGTAAAATCGTTGTTATCCATACTAACTCTCCTTTATGATGCATTTCTCGGTCTCTTCAGATCATCCGTGTCCAGCATGATCGTGAAGGGACCGTTGTTGATGAGTTCCACCTGCATATGCGCCCCGAACACCCCGCATTCGACCTGCGGGATCACCTCGCGGCACTTCTCAAGAAACAGTTCATAGAGCCGATTTGCTTCATCCGGTCTGCCGGCATGGGAAAAACTCGGTCTGGTTCCCTTGCGGCAATCCGCGCAGAGCGTAAATTGTGAGATCACCAGCATCGCGCCGCCCACATCCTGAATGCTGCAGTTTGTTTTGTCGTTTTCATCCGGGAAAATGCGCAGCTTTGTAATCTTATCGACCAGCATCGTCACTTCGCTGTCTGTATCTTCCTCCGTCACGCCGAGCAGAATCAGAAATCCCCTTTCGATCTGTCCTTTGATCTCGCCCTCAACGGAAACTGATGCCCGGTCAACCCGCTGTATCAGTGCTTTCATATATGCCCCCGTTCTCAGTCGCCGTACACTGTCTTTGCAAAATCCACAGTTGCCTTTGCATCCTTCGCGTAACAGCTTGCATGGATCGTTTCTGCGTAATCCTCTGTCAGCACAGCACCGCCGACGATGGTCTGACATTCCGGATACTGTTCGTGCAGCAGCTTGATCGTTTCTTCCATCGCGCCGACCGTTGTCGTCATCAGCGCGGACAGACCGACCAGCTTCACCTGATTCGCAATTGCAGCATCGACAATCGTCTGCGGCGGGACATCCTTGCCGAGGTCGATCACCTGATAGCCGTAATTCTCAAGCAGCAGTTTGACGATGTTCTTTCCGATATCATGTACGTCACCCTGCACAGTCGCTATCACGATCTTGCCCTTGTCTGCCTTCTCACCGCCCGCCGTCATATGCGATTTCAGTACGCCAAATGCGCTCTGTGCTGCCGTTGCCGCCTGAATCAGCTGCGGCAGGAACAGCGTTCCCTTTTCATAGTCTGCACCGACTTCATCCAGCGCAGGGATCAGCATATCGTTGACGATCTCAAGCGGCGCATGATCCTTCAACGCTTCTTCTGTCAAACGTGCTGCATCTGCACGCAGTCCGTGTGCAACGGCGCCTTTCAGCGTCATATCGCCCTGATCCTGCGGGGCTGCTGCTGCCGGTTTTGCTGCCGTATCCTGATAGGCCGTGATGAAATCATTGCAGTTTTCATCGAATCCCGCCAGCATCCGGAACGCCCGCACGGTATCCATCATGCCCTCCGCCATCGGATTCATGATCGGCAGCGTCAGTCCGCACTGCATCGCCATGCACAGGAAATTCCGGTTGATGAGCGGACGGTTCGGCAGACCGAAGCTGATATTCGAGACGCCGAGCACCGTTTGCAGCCCAAGCTCGTTATGTACGCGGCGTACCGCCGTCAGCGTTTCGGTCGGACCGTTTGCACCGGTCGACGCCGTCAGCGTAAGGCAATCGAGATACACGTCTTCACGCTTGATGCCAAGATCCATTGCGCGGTGCAGGATCTTTTCGCCGATGGTGAAACGCTCCTCCGATGCGGTCGGAATGCCGTTTTCGTCCAGCGTCAGACCGACAATCGCTGCACCGTAATGCTTGACCAGCGGCAGAACCGTTTTCAGCGATTCCTCCTTGCCGTTGACCGAATTGACGATCGGTTTGCCGGGATACACACGGAGCGCCGCCTCCAGTGCTGCCGGATCGGAAGAGTCCAGCTGCAGCGGCAGATCCGTCACCTCGAGGATCGCGCAGACCGCCTGCGGAAGAACCGCCGCTTCGTCGATGCCCGGTGTGCCGACATTCACATCCAGAATATCAGCGCCCGCATCCGTCTGCGAGATCGCTTCTCCGCGCAGATAATCGAAATCCATATCCAGAAGTGCCTGCTTCATGCGCTTTTTGCCTGTCGGATTGATTCGCTCACCGATGACACGCGGCATATCCAGCAGAACCGTTTTCGTGCCGGAACAGACCGCCGGACGCGGCTTGACAATCCTTCTGGCGCGGTGATGCTGGGAAAGCACCTTGCGCATTGCGCGGATGAAATCAGGCGTCGTACCGCAGCATCCGCCGAAGATCTGCACGCCGCAGTCGGCATATGCCAGCATAAAGCCCGCAAATTCCTCCGGTGTGATATAGTATTCACCGGTCACGGGATCGGGCAAGCCTGCATTCGCCTTGGCAATCAGCGGAAGCGTCGTCCAGCCGGAGAGTTCGCGCATCAGCGGCAGAATCTCACGCGGACCAAGCGAACAGTTCATGCCGATCGCATCCGCACCGAGTCCCTCCAGCGTGATTGCCATTGCTGAGATCGGGCATCCCGTGAATGTACGCCCATTCTCGGTAAAAGTCATTGTCACAATGACGGGCAAATCAGTATTTTCCTTCGCAGCGAGCAGTGCAGCTTTTGTTTCCAGCAGATCACTCATCGTCTCGATCACAACGAGATCTGCACCCGCCTTTGCGCCTGCAATGCAGGTCGTTTTGTAGGCTTCATATGCCGCATCAAAGGTCAGCGAGCCGACCGGCTGCAAAAGCTGTCCTGTCGGGCCGATATCCAGTGCAACGCATGCGCGTTCTCCGACCGCTTTCTTTGCAAGACGGATCGCCGCGGTAATGCTCTCCGTGCAGTCCACGCCGGTGCCTTCGAGCTTCAGCGGGTTTGCACCGAATGTATTTGCGTAAACGACCTGTGAACCGGCTTCTGCGTATGCCTTGTGGATTGCGGCAACACGCTGCGGTTCCGTCAGATTGAGCCGCTCCGGCAGTTCACCTGGCGCAAGATGCAGCATGGTTCCCATGCCGCCGTCCAGGAAAACAAATTCGTCACGCAGTAATGTGCGAAAATCCATAGATTTCCTCCTTGAAATGGATCTGCTTGTGATGAATCAAAAAAATCAGTATGACACATACCCTTCACTGTCTGCCATCTGATACCGTATTTCGTCAAGAACCGTGCTGCCGCTGATCAGCTTCCACACCAGAACGATGATGCCGATTCCCCAGAACACAGTCATGATTCCGGAAAAATACATCCCGCCCAAAATGCTCATACTGATCCCGCAGTCGTTGAGTGAAACATGCAGCATACAAGCAAGCCCAAGCCATCGAACCGGATGCAGCCCCTCGCGCAGCTTTTTGTAGATCAGCAGCGTGAGCGCAAGATGCACACCGACATTCGTCACAGTATTCAGCGCATCCAGAACACTCAGTACGAGCGTTTTGTCCGCATATCCCTGAATCTGTGCAGTGATTTCCGCTGCACGTTCTGTTGTTTTGTCAGAGAGAAACACGCTGATGCCGTTTACGTTCAGCCGCTGCCCGATATTCAGAATGCGAAACTGCCGCACACCGCGGATCATGCATTCCATGCCTGCATGACCGAGCCCATAGCTCAGCGCAGCCGCGGTTGACTGTATACCGGCAAGCGGTGTTTTCATCGCCAGAAAGCGCCCCGGTTCCTCGAACAATCCGACGAAGCATGCCGCTGCCGCCGTCTGTATCGCAATTGTCTGCCTGCGCAGCAGCATACCCGTGAAGATATCACAGAAGCGCGTAGAAAGCAGATATACGATCATGCCGGCTGCCAGCGGAATCAGCCGGATCGCCCTGTATCGGCGCAGACAGAAAAACACCGCAGCAGGCAAAACAAAATACATCACACCGGTGAGCACATAGCCTGCAAACGTACCGCCGGAAAACATCAGATCCTGTTCCATAATCATTATTGATCGGGCAATGAAAATGCGCAATCGTCCCGCATCGGGCAGAGCGCACACGAATTGCCGCAGGTGTAGCGCCGTGCATCTGTCACGGGCGAATGAGAAAGTCCAATCACCGCCGTAACGGATTTCATCGGCAGAAGCGTCATGCGCGGCGTGACCGTCAGACCGATCTTCCGCGTTGCATCCATCATTTTCACGAGATCCGCCTGCTGTGTCAGCGGGAAATCGCCGTAGCCCGCACTGAAGCGCTCTGTGAAATATTCATAGGGCAGCTGCGCACGGAGCGCCGCCGTCAGATCTTCGCAGACATGCTCGATTGCAGCGCCGGCAATGGCATCGTAGAGCAGTGCCTTGGTCATATCGGTCAGCTGTGCGCGGCGGATCATACTGTCCACCTTGCCGGAAAGCGTCGCCGCCATCAAAACGGCTTCGCTGCATCCGGTCAGATGCTTTGCGATGTCTTTTCCGCCGAGCAGAAATCCGCCCAGCTTGACACCGTCCTCTGTATGCTCCACCGGAAGCACGCGCCAGATTGTCCGCGGTTCGATCACCTCACAGAGCGATTTCAGACAGCTTTCAAGCATCGCGCTCAAATTCTCATCCAGTGATGGCGTGCGCAGATAGGAAAGCAGTTCTTTCCGTTCAAAATCCTCCGGTGTCATTCTGCAATTGCCTCAGTGATGTACCGTGCGACATCCGGATTGTTCATCGTATAAAGATGAATACCGTCCGCACCGTTTTCGCGGAGATCCATGATCTGTTCGATTGCATATTCCAATCCTGCCGCTTTCAGCGATGCCGGATCATCCGCATACCGCGCCATCAGCTTTGCAAGGCGCTTCGGGATGCTTGCACCGCAGAGCGAAACCATCCGCTCGATGGATTTCTTGGAGGTAACGGGCATGATACCCGCCTCCACCGGTACGGAGATACCCGCAGCAGCAAGCTTTTCGCGGAATACATAGAAATCCTTGTTGCGGTAGAAAAGCTGCGAGATCAGATGCGATGCTCCCGCCTGCACCTTTTCTTTCAGATGCGCGATATCCGTATCCAGATCGGGCGCTTCCGGATGTCCCTCCGGGTAGCACGCTGCCGCAATATCAAAATCGCCGTGCTCACGGATAAACGCGATCAGCTCGGATGCATAGTGAAAATCATCCTTCGGCGCGGCATTCGGATTGCGGTCACCGCGCAGTGCAAGGATGTTTTCAATGCCAAGCGCCTTGAACTGCGCCAGCTTTTTAAGAACGGATTCCCGCGTTTCATTGATGCCCGGCAGATGCGCAATTGCAACAGTATGATGCTTCTCCTGAATCGTTCTGCAAATCTCCGCCGTTGATGCGCCCGGCACGGAACCGCCCGCGCCGTAGGTCACGGAGATGAAATCCGGATGCAAAGTCTCCAGTGCCGCAAGCGTTTCATAGATCTTTTCGATCGGCACATCGGGCTTCGGCGGGAATACCTCAAACGAATAAACCGTGCGATCTTTGAATAATTCGATTGCTTTCATGCGGAAATATCCCTTCTTATAGTATTATTGCGTCTTCTTTTCTTTTTTGATGAGATAAAAGACCAGCAGCGCTGCAAAATACAGAATCCATCCGAAAGAATCCGCCAGAATCGTCTGCAGATCTCTGATTGTAAACGTATCCCCATACATATTAAAGTATGGGATCACCGTAGTCACAGTCTCAAATACGGTCATGACGATATAAGGAGAGCAAAGGATCAGCGAAAGGATCCAGATTGCTTTCCATGAAACAGGCTTCATGATCAAAACAGCCCGGATCGCCAGAATTCCGACGATGATGAGCGCAATTGCTGTTCCGATCAGTCCCGGCATTTTCAGAAACATGATCCAATCGTCCAGCGTTTTGCCGTATAGTTCACGGGAAAGCCATTGTGTTGTTGTAAAACTGTCTGCCTCCGCATCATAATAGATCATGAGCGGATAACCGAATTTGTCCTCCGGCACAAGCGAGAACTCCTGCGATTCGACACCGCCGACCAGGAGCTTGCACGACTGATGTTGTTCGCAAAAACTGCCGCGGTCTTTCGCGACCTCAAAATGAATCGACAGAAGATGATCGGATGATGTCACATGACAGGTTCTGCTGTCCCATGCGTTTTCACAGTATTCGCCGCTGTCCGGATCCTTCAGAAGCAGCGTCACATCTGCATCCCCCGCCGCATTCTGCACCATAAACTGAATGGGGAAATCGCGCTTGCATCCTGTCAGCAGGATCATGCACATCATCACGAGCAAAAACCATATTTTCCGTTTCATACGATCACCTCATTTCAAAGACTTTTCTTTCTTTTTTTTCCTTTCACTTTCCAGATCAGCCAAAGAATGAACAGATACAGAATCCACGGGCTGCTGATCCAGAGGATTTCAGAGATCGTATCGAAAGAGACAATGTTTCCGCTCATATTAAAGTAAGGAACGGTCGCTCCCACCATCATCATGACTGTCATAACGATATACGGCGAGCACAGAAGCAGAGAGGTGATCCAGATGATTTTCCACGGTGCGCGTTCTTTGCTGAGCGCGGAAGAAATCCCGAGAATGATTGTGATGATTGCTGCCAGTCCGGTGAATGCAAGGCCAACAAACAGCAGCGTCAGAATCAACTCTGTCGGATCCTGCCCGAGGATGCTTTTGCAAAGCCAGAGCGACACTGTGAATGTGTCTGTTCCGGCATCATAGGTGATATGCTTCGGATAACCGTATTTATCCTCCGGCACAAGCAAAAGCGGCTGGCTTTCGCTGTCGTTTATGCGCACTTTCAGAAACCGGTATTCCTCACAAAACCACCGCTGTGCGTCATTTGAATCAAAGCGGAGCTCGAATGATCCGCCGTGAAACGCTGCGCTGTCTCCGAAATTGTGATCCGGTTCATACTGCATGTACGATTCGCCGTCCGGCTGCTTCAAATACAGGGAGACTGCCGCCTGATCCGGCAGATTCAGCACCTTGATCTCCATGGAATACGCCGGCTCACAGGCAGTCAGCAGAATCATGCACAGCATCGTGAGAATCAAATACAGCTTCCGTTTCACGCGCTCACCCCGCATTCTCTGCCAAAAGTCAGTCAATGCTCCAGTCGATCGGCGGCATCCCGTTTTTCACAAGGAAATTGTTTGTCTTTGAAAAATGGCGGCATCCGATGAATCCGTGATAGGCAGACAGCGGGCTCGGGTGCGCACACTGTAAGACCAGATGCCTCGGATTCGTGATATAGACCGCTTTTTTCCGCGCATAGCTGCCCCAGAGCAGGAATACCATCGGCTCTTCTCGCTGAGTCAGCAGCTTGATGATGGCATCGGTCAGCTGTTCCCAGCCCATGCCGGAATGAGAATTTGCCTGTCCGGCGCGTACCGTCAGTGAGGCATTGAGCAGCAGAACGCCCTCCTTTGCCCATTTGGTCAGTTCACCGTGTTTGCCGCGGTTGTCAACACCGACATCACTGTAAATCTCATTGAAGATGTTGACCAGTGACGGCGGCGGCTGGATCCCCTTCCGGACCGAAAAGCTCAGACCGTGTGCCTGTCCTTCGTTGTGGTAGGGATCCTGCCCCAGGATCACGCAGCGGACTGCGCTGTACGGGGTGTATTTCAGCGCATTGAAAATATCATACATATCCGGATAGATGCGCTTCGTGCGGTATTCCTCCGCGAGAAACCGCCGGAGCTTCTGGTAGTATTCGCTGTCGAATTCCGGTTTCAGCAGCGCATCCCAGTCATTGCCGATGTGTACCATAACTCAATCCTTTGATTTTGATTCTTCTATAGAATAGTACCAGTGCGATTCCGAAAGCGGAAGGCCGACCGAAATACGGTCGTTCGGCACCGGAACATAGGCATATTCGATATGCGATTTCAGGAACACTCCGCCGCTGTCCTCCGAAACAAACGTCACAACGCCGTTATGAGAATGGATGGACTTGATCTCATTCTCCAGCAGCGTGGTAATGCTGGAATTGCAGGCGCGGAATTCGTTGGTATCCTCCGAAAGGATGCCGTAGCGGTTGTCGATCGTCGGGAAGTCGAGTACATCCGTTTCGATGTTTTTGTCGATCAGATACTGCGCCACATTCTGCATATGCGTCTTGCGCTGTTTGAAATACTGGCTTGCATAATCGGAATCATAATTGCTCGGGCGAATCAGAAAATACCAAGCAATGCTGCAAAGAATCAGAATACCGATTGCGCGGTATACCCAGGAACGAATCTGTGCATTTGACATACCAAATTTCCCCTCTTGTATTACTTTGTATCACTGTCTTTGATTGAATAATACCACTGCTTCTCCGGAAGCGGCTGTTCCGATACGGGTGCCATTGTATCCGAAACATATTTCAGTTCCGTATATTTGCTTACCCACACACCGCCGTCATTGAATGTGCGGAACAGAACCGTCCCGTTATGAGAATGCACCGTTTCAATTCCGTTGTTTTGCAGTTTGCTCAGTGAATCTGCGAATGCACGGAATTCCTTGGAATCATCCCCGTGGACACCGTAGTTATTGTCAATTGTCCGGAATCCGAGAATATCCGTTTCAATGTTTTTGTCAACAAGATACTGCGCGGTTGTTGCGAAATCCGATTTGTATTTCTGAAAAAGCTCCTTTGCAAATTCATCCGTGCTTTCACCCGGACGCAGAAAAATAAGCCATCCGACTCCGCAAAGAATCAACAGAATGACTGCCAAACCAACCAGCTTACCGTTTCTTTTGCCTGACATTTTGCGCTCCTCTTGTTTCAGCGTTTCCAGATGCTGTCGGATACATCCACCGGAACGCCTTCCTCCAGAAAGAACCGCGGCACACGTTCTCCGACGGCACACACCACTTCATAATTGATCGTGCCGGTATGCTCCGCGATCAAATCAGCAGAGGTCAGACCCTTTTCATCACCGAACACCGTGACAATATCGCCGACATTCAGATCATCCGCGCCCGTGATATCCAACATCAGCTGATCCATACAGACACGTCCGACCAGCGGGAACAGCCGGTCGCGGATCAGCATCTTGCAGCCGCCCTGACTGTTTGAACGCCAGAAGCCGTCTGCATAACCGATCGGAACCGTCGCGATTCTCCGCACGGAATCCGAAATAAAGGTGCGTCCGTAGCTGACAGAATCCCCCGGCTGCACGGTCTTGATATGCGAAATCACGCTCTTTAAAGCCATGACCGGTCTCAGTTCCGGCAGATTCCGCGTGACTCCCGAAGGCTTTAATCCGTACAGTACAACACCTGCACGCACCATATCGAGATGCACATCCGGATATCCTTCGCCAAGCTCCGGTTTGTCGAAGATCGCGGCGGAATTGGCACAGTGCCGGATATCAAAGCGGATGCCGTTTTCATTGAGCATTCTGATCGCGTCGAGGAAATTGCGGTACTGTGTGCGCGTGAATTCTGCGCCGTCGTCCGCTTCATCCGCAACAGCAAAATGCGTAAAAATGCCTTCTGTTTTCAGACAGGGCAGATGGCATACCGCCAGCGCGTCCGCAAGCTCGGAATGCCCGTTGCGGTGCTGAAAACCGATTCTGCCCATGCCGCTGTCGATCTTGATGTGAATTTTCACGCGCACGCCGTCCGACATTGCCGCCTGAGAGAGCGATTCGCCGTAGGTGCGCGAGTAGACGCACTGCGAAATATTCTGCTTTGCCAGCACACCCGCACATTCCGGCGGCGTATAGCCGAGAATCAGGATCGGCAGCGTGATCTGTCCCTGCCGAAGCTGCAGCGCCTCCTCCAGATTGGATACCGCGAGAAAATCTGCGCCGAGCGTTTCATAAAGCGCCGCCAGACGCACTGCGTTATGTCCGTAACCGTTTGCCTTGATGACACAGCAGACCTTCACCTCCGGCTTGACTGCCGAACGGATCTGCCGATAATTCCACGCAGCACGGTCGAGATTGATCTCCGCCCATGTGCGCTTCCGAATCCCCTGCATGAGAGGTCGTCTCCTTTCAGATAATCATACAGAATGCGCAATCCGCAAAACTATGTCCCGCGGATCACGCATGGCTCCCTCATTCATCCTTTTTGAATTTCCGGAGCGTGTAGCCCTCTTTGATCTGGAGCGTACCGCGGTCAATTGCAAGCGCATAATCGGGAATATCGGTGGTAATGGTCGAGCCGGCAGCGGTATAGACACCCTTACCGAGCGTAACCGGCGCGATCAGATTCGTATTGCAGCCGACAAACGCATTGTCGCCGATCACACAGCGTGATTTTTTCACGCCGTCGAAGTTGACCGTCACACAGCCGCAGCCGATGTTCACGCGCTTGCCGACGTCACTGTCGCCGATGTAGGCAAGATGCGCGATCATGGTGTATTTGCCGATCTCACTGTTCTTGATCTCCACAAAATCACCGATCGCGACGCCCTTGCAGATGTGTGAATTGGGGCGCACATGGACATACGGCCCGCACTTCACATCACTGTCGATCTGCGATTCATATGCCTGCACCGTGTTCAGCGTCACGTTGTCGCCGACAACGGTATTCTCGATCACACAGTTCGGACCGATTTTGCAGTTTTCGCCGATCAAAGTCTTCCCGCGCAGAATGACGCCGGGCAGGATCTCCGTTCCCGCACCGATCTTCACGCCGCGTTCGATGATAATGCCGTCCGTGCAGACAAAGCCGATGCCGTTTTCCATATGCTTTTCGAGCACCGCAAGCCGTGCCGCTTCATTCAGCTTCAGCAGATCCTTCCGGTCATTCGCGCCGAGCACGACATCGGGATTCTGCGAGCAGAACGCGCCTGCGCGGAGTCCCATGCCGATCGCAATGCCGACTGTATCCGTCAGATAATACTCGTGCTGCACGTTATTGTCACCGATCCGGTCCAAAAGCTCCAGAAGACGGTCTGTGCGGAACCAATAGCAGCCGGAATTGATCTCACAGATCTTCCGCTGCTCGTCAGTGGCATCCTTTTCCTCCACGATCGCAGAAATGCCGCTTTCCGTGCGAAGAATTCTGCCGTAACCGAACGGATTCTCCACCTCCGAGGTGATCACCGTGACCGCATTGCTCTGCTTCACATGGGCATCGAGCGCATTTTTTATCGTATCACTGTCCACAAAGGGTGCATCGCCGCACAGCACGAGCGTATTGCCTTCCGTGTGCTCCTCAAGATAATCGCGTGCCTGCATGACTGCATGACCGGTGCCGCGGCGTTCCGCCTGAAAACGCGTTTCACAGCGCGTGCCGAGATATGCCTTGATCTGCTCTGCCTCATAGCCTGTGATCACGCAGATACGCTTGAGATCTGCCTGTTCGCACGCACTGATCACCCAGCCCAGCATCGGTTCGCCGAGCACTTGAAATAACGGCTTTGGGATCGGAGCTTTCATACGTTTGCCCTGTCCGCCAGCCAGGATAACAGCCTGATTCATGATCTATCACAATTTCCTTTCTGTCCTTCAGGATTGGGCTCTGGACAGTTTCCAAATCAGCCCTATTTTATAAGTATACCATATCTTTCGTAAAAATGCAAGCATTATTTTACAATTTGGTCTACGCTCCGTATTTTTCAGAAAACACTTGACAAATCGCATAAAATATGGCATAATGGAAGTATAAGTGTGCGGTACCGGCCGCGCAACAGAAAACGGAGGGGTATTATGAATCATAAATGGAAACGTGCTGCGGCTGGATTCTCCGCAGCGGTCATGCTCGCAGGCGCAGTGCAGGCACCGGCAGCCTCTGCGGCTGATCTCGACTACGCGAAGGCGCTGCAGCTTTCGCTCTACTTCTATGAATGCCAGCAGGCAGGCCATCTGCCGGAATGGAACCGCGTCGAATGGCGTGCAGATTCCTGCACCGACGATCCGGTCGACGGCGGCTGGTACGACGCAGGCGACCATGTCAAATTCAATCTGCCGATGTCCTATTCGGCGGCTATGCTGGCATGGGGTCTTTATGAGTATGCAGACGGCGTGGAGGCATGCGGTGAGCTAACGAATTACGTAAACAACCTCACATTCGTGCTCGATTACCTCGCAGGCTGCGACAAGGGCGACACGGTGATCTATCAGTGCGGCATCGGCAAGGATGACCACTCCTGGTGGGGACCTGTCGAGCTGTACGAATACGGCATGAAGGATCAGGGCAAGTCCGAGAGAGGCTACCTTGAATCCGGCAAGGGCATCACTGCCGTCACCGCCGGCATGAGCGCCGCACTTGCAGCCGGTTACAGCGCACTGCAGGGCATGGCAGATGCATCGAAGCTTTCCAACTATCTTAAGCACGCAGAAAATCTGTTCAAGCTCGCAGATGCAGACCGCAGCGACGATGTCTACAACAAGTCCGACGCACAGGGCTTCTACCAGTCCAGCCACTTCTACGATGAACTGTTCTACGCTGCAAACTGGCTCTACATCGCAACGAAGGACGATTCCTACCTCGACAAGGCAAAATCCTATATCCCGAATCTCGGCACGGAGCTCGGACAGGGCGACACGCTGAAATATTCCTGGACACACTGCTGGGACGATGCGCAGCAGGGCGGCACACTGCTCTATGCGATCAACACGGGTGACCAGAAATGGGTAGACCAGGTCAAAAAGCACCTCGATTACTGGAAGGACACCAAGTCCCTCGTTCCGGGCGGTCTTGTGTACGTGAGCAACTGGGGCTGCCTGCGCTACGCGACCACCGTCGGCTTCATCACCGCAGTCGCATGCGACCATCTCTTCAAGGATAACGCAGATTACAGCGCTTACAAGAAGATGTACGAGACGCAGATCAATTTCGCGCTCGGCGACAATCCCACAAAGCAGTGCTATCAGGTCGGTTATGCAGAAAACTCCCCGAAGAACCCGCATCATCGTACCGCACACGGCTCCTGGATGAACGCGCTTAAGACACCGACTGTCAACCGCCACATTCTTTACGGCGCTCTCGCCGGCGGCCCGAACGAAGACGGCAGCTATGAGGACGACCGCCAGAACTACATCAACAACGAGGTTGCGACCGACTACAATGCCGGCTTTACCGCCCTTCTCTGCAAGATGGTCAGTGATTACGGCGGCAAGGGCGATCCGGAATTCCCGTATCCGGAAGAGCGCGAACCGGAATTCTTCGTCGAAGCAAAGGTGACGCACGAATCCTCCGGCTCCACCGTCTCCATGAAGATCACCAACCACACCGCGTGGCCGGCAAGAGTCGTCGACAACATCTCCATGCGCTACTACCTCGATCTGAGCGAGGTCACCAAGGCAGGTCTTAAGCCGGAGGATGTCGTTCTCCGCTGCGACCGTGACCAGTCCGCGATGTACAGCGGCGACGGCGTCAAGCCCGCAGTCATTTCCGGCATCAAGCACTACGCCGGCGATGTCTACTATGTCGAAGTCACCTTCCCGGACGGCAGAGCATTTCTCCCGATCTCCGAGGGACAGCATCAGTGCGAGATCCTGCTTGCAATGGTCTATCCCGATTACGGCTCCGGCTGGGACGGAACGAATGACTACTCCGCAGAAGGACTTGGCTCCGCTGATAACGAGCTGAAAGAGCGCATCCCGGTCTATGAAAACGGTACGCTCATCTTCGGTACGGAACCGGACGGCACCAAGGGTACCGGTTCGATCAGCGCAGCACCGCTCAAAAAGGGCAGCACCGTTCCGATCGTTGTCACTGCTCCGCGCACGACCGCACCGACAGAGACCGAAACCACCACTTCCGCGACTACATCCGCTGTCACGACTGACTCCAAACCCGCTGCAGAAAGCGATGCACATTCCACCGATGCAGAAGAAGCTAAGAACGGCGTGACCATGTACGGCGACGTGAACTGCGACAACAAGATCACTGTTTCCGATGCGATCATGCTGGCACGCATCGCAGCAGAGGATACTACAGTCTCCGTCACTGACACCGGCAAAGCAAACGCAGACGTCGTGCCGGATAACACGATCAATCCTGACGATACCGTTGCAGTCCTGAAATTCCTTGCAGGTATCATCAAAGAATCCGACCTTGGCAAAGCCGTCTGATATCCCGGCGTATCATTCCCAATCCAAACGAAAAGGCACTTCCGATGCTCCAAAGTCGGAAGTGCCTTGCTGTATTCAGAAAAAACACATTTCTCATGTCAGAATTTCTCTCCGCCGGCTGACTGTATAAGTAGAAGCGCTTCACTACAACAGGAGGTGATACCCCATGCAAGACACGGAATTGCTCGCAATGCTCCGCAAAACACCGGAAGCAGGTCTGACTGCCGTCATGAAGCAGTATACAGCGTATGTATACACAATTGCCGCCGGTCATCTGCGGCAAGCCGGAACAGCAGAGGATATCGAAGAAACCGTGAGCGACGTTTTTGTGACTTTTTACCGCTGGCAGCAGACACATGATACCGCGGGCATCAATCTCCGTGCGCTGCTGGCGGTCATCGCAAAACGGCAGAGCATCAACCGGTTCTACGCGCTGACCAGGCATCCGGTATCCGAACCGATCGAAGATCTCCAGAATAGTCTGCCCGCTTATGAAAATTCCCCCGATGAGCAGATCCTTTTGATGCAGACAGTGGAATCACTCGGAAATCCGGACAGTGAAATCATTCTCCGGCGGTTTTATTTCGGGCAGTCCAGCAAGGAGATCGGCACGGCACTGGATATGAAGCCAAACACGGTTGACAAGCGGCTTTCGCGCAGTCTGCTGAAACTGCGTGAAATGCTGAGCGAATAAGGAGGGATCATTA
>JAFZPL010000093.1 GCA_017550355.1 Oscillospiraceae bacterium
ATCGAAAATCACAATTTACCCCTTGAAATTTCTGATGGAATGTGGTATAATGTAAACAGATTCAAAAAGCAGCCCAAAAAACATCTGGAAATTCCGGATTATAGGTGTGCGGGCCCTGTGCAGCTAAGCACCGTGAACCATGTCAGGCGGGGAACCGAGCAGCATTAAGCGGATCGCGTGGCGTGCCGCAGCAAGCCTGCACACCTATGCTCCGGAATTTCTCTTTTTATATGCGGAGGATGTTACTATGGGAGACCGTTTGCGAAGGCAGGGGCGCAGGTTCCTTGCGGCGGCATACGATGCCGCGCTGCCTGCGATGCTGATGTATCTGACAATGCTGCTTTCTCTGATCCTGCGCGGCGTTGCGTTCGCTGAGGGCGTCCCGCTGCGGTTTTTCTTTGCGGCGCTGATCGTCTGCTATGTGACAGCATACCCGATCACACTCATAGTCAACGACCGGCGCTACGGCAGCACGGAACGTGTGGACGAGCATCTGATCGGCGATGTGTTCGGCGGATTTTCAAAGCGCGACAAGCTCTTCTGCCGCGGACTGGAACTTCTGTCCAAGGCAAAGCCGCGGCTCGCGCTGGAATGTTTCCGGACGGTCTCAAAGGAATTTCCGCTGGAGAAAAGAGAAAAGGGCGTTTGTGCTTATTACCTCGGAAGATGCTATCATGTCCTGAGATGCCCGTCCAATGCCATCGGCTTTTACCGTGAGGCGCTGGAAAACGGGTTTTCGGAGATTCTGACAAAGATGTTTCTTGCGAGAGCATACAGCGATAACGGTGATTTTGACGAGAGCAGAGCGATCTATGAGGAACTCCTGAAAAAGAAGATCCCTGAAACAATGCGCTATGTCTGCACCGATCTCGGATATCTCTCTCTGAAACAGTATCAGCCGGAAACGGCGGTGAAGTGGTTTCAGAAGGCGCTGGAGAATCAGGAAAGCTATCCTGCCGCACTGGGCGGCATGTCCGTAGCACTGCTCCAGCAGGGAAAATTCCGCAAAGCAAGAACGATGGCGACGCTCGCCGTGACGAATCATATGCCGGACGCTTCGTCGTTCCGGGAATACTTTTCGGAGGTTGAGCAGGCGCTGCTTGCGGAGCATCCGGACTGGGATGCGGCAGAAGGCTGTGTTCCGCCGGAACAGGATCCGCCAATACAGCAGGGAGGTGCTACCGATGGCAGCATATGAAGCGCTGTATCGGAAATGGCGGCCGCAGACGTTTGATGACATCGTTGCGCAGCCCCATATCACAAAAACACTGACGAATCAGATCATGCGCCGGAAAACGGCACATGCCTATCTGTTTACCGGTTCGCGCGGAACCGGTAAGACCACCTGCGCCCGCATCTTTGCCAAGGCGATCAACTGTCTGCATCCGGTGAACGGCTGTCCGTGCCTGGAATGCGAGATCTGCCGCGATGCGGAAAAGGGCGCGCTGACCGATATCATCGAAATCGACGGCGCATCGAACAACGGCGTGGACGAGGTCAGAAATCTGCGCGAAAATGCGACATTCATGCCCGTGCGCTGTGAATATAAGGTGTATATCATCGACGAGGTGCATATGATGTCTGCCGGTGCGTTCAACGCGCTCCTCAAAATGATCGAGGAACCGCCGGCGCATGTGAAATTTGTCCTCGCCACGACGGAGATCCACAAAGTCCCCGCGACGATCCTTTCGCGCTGTCAGCGGTTCGATTTCCGGCGCATTCTGCCGGCGGATATAGCGGCGCGGATCCAGTATATCGCCTCGCACGAGGATTTCACGATCACAGACGATGCCGCTTACCGCATTGCGGTGCTTTCGGACGGCGGTCTGCGTGACGCGCTGAGTCTGCTTGACCAGTGTGCGGCAGTCTCATCGGAGATCGAAGCAGCGACAGTCGAAGAAGCGGTCGGCGTTGCGGGAACAGATTCCGTTTATGCCGCGCTGGATGCGATCGCAAAGCGCGATGCCGCTGCGGCACTCGAACTGATCGACCGGCTTTACCGGCAGTCGAAGGATATGACGCGCTTTGCGGATGAGATCTCGCAGCATCTGCGCAGTCTCATGCTGCTCAAAGCCGCACCGAACAATACCGCGCTCGCTGCCGTGATGCCCGCGGAGATGGAAAAGCTCACCGCGCTTGCGGAAGCCGTGCCGATGCCGCAGGTGCTTTACGCGCTGCGTGAGATTCGCAGCTGCTGCGACCGCATGACCAGAGCCGGAAACCGCCGGATGGAGCTCGAAATGACGCTGATCCGCCTTTGCTCGGACGGCGAGGAGACAAGCCCTGACAACGGTGAGATGCAGAAGCGCATCGGACAGCTCGAAAAGCTGATCGGCGACATCATCAGCCGGATGAAGCAGGGACTTCCCGCGACACAGCCGCCCCGCAGAGCGGAATCGCGTGCGGAGATCCCGGCGAAGAACCTCCAGGTGACGGGGGAGACCGATCTTTCCAGTATCCCGCCGCTCAAAAACTGGCAGGTCGTGCTGGAACGGTTCTATACCCTCTGCCCGTCGGTGTGCAGTCTGCTGGATGATTCGGACGCATATGTCGTGGAGGAGAAGAACATCATTCTCGTGGTTGCGCGGAACCCGCTGTTCAAGAATCTGTTCGGCAAAAAGGAAGCAGAACTGCTGCTGGATGCCGCAGAACAGGTGCTCGGAAAACGCTACCTTGTGCGCTATAAGAATGACTCTGCCGCAGCCGTGCAGAGTGACAGCCCCGTGGATGCGCTTCTGCGCCGTGCCAGAGAAAACGGCATCGAGGTCACAGAGCGCAAACCGTCAGATTCCGCGGATACAACAGGTTGATACCGCGAAATGCGGTCATCATATATAACTGATTTACCGGGTGTGTTCCGGACAGACCGGTACGCAGCGGCGGATCAGAAAGAAAAAGTCTAAAGGAGAATATTATTATGAAATCCAACATTCCGAAGCAGTTTCAGGGAACCCAGAATATGAATTCGATGATCCATCAGGCAAGAAAAATGCAGGATCAGATCACTGCCGTGCAGGAGGATATCGAGCAGCGCACCTTTACCGCATCCGCAGGCGGCGGCGCGGTGAATGTTGTCGTGACCGGCAAGAAGACGCTTCAGTCCATCGAGCTGAAGCCGGAGGTCGTTGACAAGGACGACATCGAGATGCTGCAGGATCTCATCATCAGCGCAGTCAACGAGGCGATCAACAACGTCGAGGAGACCACTGAGAACGAGATGAACAAGATCACCGGCGGCGTGTCTCTGCCCGGCCTGTTCTGATCATATGGAGAATTTCAGCGCACTGCCGCTGGTCGTTCTCGCTGAAAAATTCGCTGCGCTGCCCGGTATCGGGATGAAAACAGCGCAGCGTCTTGCATATGCGGTGATGGAGATGCCGGAGAAGGATGTGCAGGCGTTTGCGGACGCGATCCTCGGCGCGAAAAAGCATATCCATGACTGCCCCGTCTGCCAGAATCTGACCGAGCAGGCGCTCTGCCCGATCTGCAGCAGCGCCAAGCGCGATCATGCGACGGTCTGTGTGGTCGAGGGGCCGAAGGATGTTGCCGCGATCGAGCGCACGAACGAATATCACGGCGTCTACCATGTGCTGCACGGGCTGATCTCTCCGCTGGACGGCGTGCGTCCGGAAGATCTGCGCATCAATGCACTGCTCGACCGGATTCGGGAGGGCGGCATCAGCGAGCTGATCATGGCGACGAATCCCAGCGTGGAGGGCGAGGCGACGGCGATGTATCTTTCACGCCTCTGCAAGCCGCTCGGTGTCAGGGTGACACGGCTGGCGTTCGGTCTGCCCGTCGGCGGCGTGATCGAATACACCGATTCGGTGACGCTCTTCCGCGCACTTTCCAACCGCAGCGAGATGTGAACGATGCGGTGTAAGGGTATGATTTTTGATATGGACGGCACGCTGCTGGATTCCATGGGCATGTGGAGGTCGCTGGACAGCGAATTTCTCCGTGCGCACGGGATCGAGCCGCCGCCCGATATCTCGGATATAGTGAAAACGATGACCGTGGAGGAGGGCTCTGCCTACTATGCGGAACGGTTCGGGCTCGGTATCTCGCCGCAGCAGGTCTCAGATGAGATCGAAGCGATGGCGGCGGAGGCATACCGGGAACGGCTGCTTCTGAAGCCCTGTGCGCGGGAATTTTTATTGTCTGCACGGAAACGCGGGATCCCGTGTGCTGTTGCGAGCGCGACTTACAGCAAACTGCTCGCTGCGGCACTGGAACGGCTGCGGATCCGGCAGGAATTTCTATGCGTGCTGACACCGCAGGAGGGGTATGCCGGCAAGGATACGCCGGAGCTCTATTTTGCGGCAGCGGAACGCATCGGCGCAAAGCCGGAGGAGATCATCGTCTTTGAGGATGCGCTCCATGCGGCGGAAACCGCGAAAAAAGCGGGGTTTTACGTGATCGGCATTGCGGATGCGCTCTATGCCGACACATGGCAGGAGATGCAGGCTGTCTGCGACCGCACGATCTGCGGCTGGGAGGAGATCTGCACGGATGCCTTTTTTGCGGAGATCGGCGCAGAGCCATATTATTCGGGAACGGAGAGCAATCACCATGAAAAAACAGTATCTGGAAATCGGTAAGATCGTGAATGTCCACGGTCTGGGCGGCGTGGTCAAGGTCATGCCGTGGTGTGACAGCGCGGATTTTCTCTGCGAATTTGAGACGCTTTACCGCGGGAAGATGCATACGCCGATGACTGTGGAGCGTGCGTCCGTGCAGAAAAATATGGTGCTGATGAAGTTTCGCGGCGTTGATACGCCCGAGGCGGCAAATGCGCTGCGCAATACTATATTATATATGAACCGCGATGATGCGGAACTGGATGAAGATGCGTACTTCATTCAGGATATCATCGGTGCGGAGGTGCGCGATGCGGCAAACGGCAAGGTCTACGGCAAGCTGCGCGATGTGCTCCAGACCGGTGCGAACGATGTGTACGAAATTGAAGCAGAGGGCGGAAAAACGCTGCTCTGCCCGGTGATCCCGCAGGTCGTTCAGAAAGTGGACGTTGACGCGGGCGTCATCGAGATCACGCCGCTGGAGGGGCTGTTCGACGATGCGGATTGAGATTGCGACGCTCTTTCCGGAAATGTGCGAGGCGGTGCTTTCCACAAGCATCATCGGGCGTGCGCGAGCCAAGGGTGCAATCGAGGTGCAGTGCCACCAGATCCGGCAGTACACGCTGGATAAGCACAACCGCGTGGACGATTCGCCGTTCGGCGGCGGCATGGGACTTGTGATGCAGGCACAGCCGATCTACGACTGCTGGAAGGCTGTCGCGGCGATGGACGGCCAGCCGATGCACACGATCTACCTTTCACCAAAGGGAAAAACGCTGACGCAGCAGAGAGTGCGGGAGCTTGCAGAGATCCCGCGTATTTTCATGCTCTGCGGCCATTATGAGGGCGTCGATCAGCGTGTGCTGGACAGGATTGTCGACGAGGAGATCTCGATCGGCGATTATGTACTGACGGGCGGCGAGCTGCCGGCACTGGTGCTGACGGACGCGATTGCGCGGATGTGTGAGAACGTGCTGCCGTCTGCGGAGGCATATGAGGACGAGAGCCATTATAACGGGCTTCTGGAATACCCGCAGTATACCAGACCGGAAATCTGGGAAGGCGAGGGTGTACCGGCAGTGCTGCTGAGCGGACATCATAAAAATATCCGTGCATGGCGCACAGAGCAGAGCATTGCCCTGACAAAAGAGCGCCGGCCGGATCTTTGGTCAAAATGGTCAAAAGGACAATAACGGTAGCCTTTCCGCCGGTTTACACAAAATTGAATGTTGAAAACTATGCACTTGTACTACGGTTTTCAACAAATGATATTTGTGATAATGACCAAACATAGGTGGAATTGCTCTATCAGAATTTTGCATTCCGCAGAAAAATAGGGGCTTGTGCGATTTTTGTACAGAAAGTACGTTGACGAAAGGGCAAATTATCAGTATAATGAGAATGTAAATCCAAGCAGGCAGCATCGCAGCTAGGCTGAGGGGAGATGCGCCGCAGTATACAGCATGTAAATCTGAACAGATTGTTTTCGCTGTGTTATCAGATCGGCATTTGTCAGGAAATGTCCGGCGGTTCCGCGATGGATGCTGTAATACGTTTCCGCTGCTTGCGGCGGTTTGGCAAGGGTTTACGATCCATAGAGGGCATATAGGTTATCTGAAATCACAAAGGAGAGAAAGTTTTATGTGTATCAAAGATGTCATGGTTCAGAATCAGGTTGGTCTGCACGCGCGTCCTGCCACGTTCTTCATTCAGAAGGCGAACGAGTTCCGTTCTGCAATCTGGATTGAGAAGGAAGAGCGCCGTGTGAACGCGAAGTCCCTGCTCGGTATCCTCTCGCTGGGTATCGTCGGCGGTACTGCCATCCGCATCATTGCTGACGGCACCGATGAAGAGCAGGCTGTCGCGGCACTGGTCGAGCTGGTTGACAGCGGCTTCAGCGATGAGACTCGCTGAGAAAGGCTATCGGCAAATCTTTTGACAACAAACGGGGGCGTTTCGCGTGAAGAAACGTCCCCATTTTCGTTATCGGTTATTTTGCAGTATCGCCTGCGGCCGGCATCATGGCAGCGGCGGCAGGACTTTTTGCATCCGCAAGTGCTGCGGTCTGCGCATACATATTCTCGACAAAAATGCCGTATCCTCTGGTGGGATCTTTGACAAAGACATGCGTGACAGCGCCGATCAGCTTTCCGTTCTGGATGATCGGGCTTCCGCTCATGCCCTGTACGATCCCGCCCGCCTCTCGGAGCAGTTCCTTGTCAGTCACGCGGATCACCATATTCCGGAGTGCGGGATCGTTTCCGCGGATCTCCTCAATTTCCACGTCATAGGTGCGCGGAACGGTGCCGTGCAGCGTGGTGCAGATGACAGCCGCACCGCGCCGGATATCCTGCCGGAATCCGATGGGGATCCGGCGCGTGCCGTCCGGCAGGGCATCCATTGTCCCGAAAATGCCGCTCGGCGTGTTGGCAAGCAAAGTGCCGATGCTGTGGGCGGTGTCGAATGTGCCGCGCAGTTCGCCGGGAACGCCCGCGCTGCCGGGGATGACTTCGGAAACAGAGACGCGGAGCACGTCGCCCGACGCAAGCGGGAGCATTCCGCCGGTGTCGGCGTCGCAGACGGCATGGCCGAGCCCCGCAAACTGCACCGCACCGGTCGCGCTCTGCGTATAATAGGTCACGGTGCCGATGCCGGCGGTGGAATCGCGCACCCACAGCCCGATCTGCCAGCGGCTTGCGGCAGGATTCCAGACAGGCTGTACAGCGACGGTCAGTTCCGTTCCGGCGCGGCGGAATGTCACGCGGACAGGCTTTCCAGCCGAGGATGCGACGATGCGCTGCAGGTCGGCATTTCCGGCAATGCGTTCTCCGTTGACGGCATAGATCACATCGCCCGTTTCGATGCCCGCTTCTGCCGCGGGGCAGCAGATTCCGGCGGTGGAGGGAAGGTCGCTCAGGGAAACGACCATCGCGCCCGCCATGAGCATCCGGATTCCGAACGGTTCGCCGCCGAGCCAGACATCGGACTGTGCAAAGGTGGTCAGCGGAACGGTTTTCAGCGGGATCATGCCGAAGAGCCGGAGCTCCGCCTCGCCGGTGTGCGGGAGGGCAGGCTCTGCATGCGAAACGGTTACGGGCAGGAGCGCGGACACGCTCGCGGGCGTATCCTGCTTTGTATAGAGATGATCGGGGAGTGCGTGCGTGTAATACTGTACAGCGCCGGTCAGCATCAGGATCAGACTCAGCACTGCGGCGGAAAACGATGCGATCCTGCGGTTTTTCATGCATTTTTGAAACAGACGTTTCATTTTGAAGTCTCCTTTCGTTTTGTTCTCTTTCATTATGCACGATTCCGGGCGCGAACAAACAGCGAATTGCAGACAATAAAATTTCCGTCCCGCGCCATTTTGCGTGATACGGCGATTTTTCGCGGCACGGACGGAAAATTTTTCATTTTATACCAAAAAGGAGCAAAAAATGCAGAAATCAGAGATTCACGATATTCAGGATTATCATTACACCGGAAGCAAAGTGGATTATATTTACGATAACGGCATCGCCGGATGGTTTTCTGACGAAGAACGGGAGCGCACGGGCTTTGTGCGGTTCAGTTTTCAGTTCAATGTCAGACTGAACAGCAAAAACGCGAAACCGGATATGAGCAGTCTCAAAACCGGCGGCGAAGTCACCATCAAGGATATCACCGCAGCGGAGACAGCGGACGGCTATGCAGTCACAGTGACCACGGAAACGAACACGGTGTCATTTGTCTGTGATTATTTTTACAGCCATCTGGAGTGTTATGACGGAACATCCTACAAGAATATCTTTCCGGAACGTGAAGAACCGGAACTTTCCGAGGAATGGTTTGAGGGAGAGCATACAGAGCAGATCACGGACGGTCTGGAACTTGTCCGGCGGCATTACTGTCGGAAGTGGTTCAATGCGGAAGGCAAGTTGACCGGTGCGCACAGTTTCTGCACATACCGTCTTTTGAAAAACGGAAACGAATTACACGCATGGACAAATATTGACGATCAGGTCACGCTGAGAGAACCGCTGATTCAGCACAGCAGCGGACGGCAGTATTACGCCTATCACGTTGACCTGTACGGCATCAGCTATATTGACACGGAAACCGGCGAACATTATGATTATGTGCCGGAGGGGTTTTCGCACGATTACCGGACACCGTGCGGCGAATCGTTCATTATCACGGATATTCATTATGACCGTGACAGCGATCTGATTGCATACGGCGGGTGTTACTGGGCAGGCCCCGGTGAAGTATTTGCGGGTGATTTTACAAATCCGCTGCACTATAACCCGCATCTGCTGCGCATTCCGGATATTCTGGAAGAAATCACAGGCGAGGAATATGAGGGCGATGATGTTGATTTTGTGCGCTGGGAGCATGATGCACTGATTGTGAAAATGAACAAGCAGGAAATTGCAGTATCAAAAAGCATGATCTGGGAGAAGGTGCAAAATGGAGCATCAGACAAGTGACAGGCTGGAACTGTTCCGGAATGATCTGCTTCGGATTGCGGATGCATTCTATTTGGAAAAACAGGAAGCAAACGGATATGCAGAATCGGAACTGCCGCATGATTTGCCTGCGGTTCTGAAAGCGTTTTATATGGCAGTCGGCAAAGACAGGAATCTGATGCACAGCACTAAGATTGACTTTTTTTCACCGGATGCGTTTCAGTCCCGTCTTTATAATAACACATATCCCGGCATCGGCTTTGCAAAAATCAACATGGAGTTGTATCTGTATGTCAGGGATATTGTGAACGGCAGAACAAAGGAAAAGCAGGACGACATCAAAACATGGAGCGACAGTCAGCAGATGTTCGGGCGCGGTGCAAGGCAGATGCCGCCGTTTACAGAATTTTTGTTCTGGACGCTTTGCAATGCGCAGTACAATATGAAGTATACGATCACAATTGATGACCGGAAACTGCTGAAACAGTATCGGGATGTCTGCAAAAAGGAGTGGAATGCGGAGCCGTTTTCGACTTATATTCCGTGGATGGATATAGATGACGGAAAGGTGAATGAGGACATTCTGGTTTCAGCGGAACAGCATATTCTGATCCGGATTTGTACGTGGGACAGAAATAAATTCATTGTTTCATCAAATGACGGGGCTGTGATTGAAGCGGCTGCACAGAAATACAAGAGCCGCTGGATCCGGAAAGACGGCAAACGCATCATAGAGGAGAAATATCTTTGCACCGGCTGTTCGGAACTGTCCTTTGCAGAATGGATGCAGGATATTGATACTGTATGTTTCGGGAAGAAAATGAATCCGGTATCGGAGGAGGAACTTTCTGCGGCAGAATCAAAACTCGGAATAACCTTGCCCTCTGCGTTGCGGTTATTCTATTCCATTTTCGGAAACAAGAAGAAAATGCTGGATTTCATGTATCAGATTCCGAAATTGCAGGAGATTACATCGGAGGACGGACGCTGGACATTTGCTGCGGAAGAACAGGGTGGATGCAGGTATCTGATTGACTGCGGTTCATCTGCGGTGTACCGGCATGCGGACGGGGAAACGGAACAGCTGGATATTACGGCGGAAGAACTGGTTTTATATCTTACTGTGTCGCAGTGTTCCGGATTTATGAAGAATATCTGCATCATTCCCCGTGCAGAGCATATGGATGCATATTTGATGGAAAAATCCGGCGGCATTGGGAATGTCTATTATAACCCGATTGTGAAAGTCCTCGGCATCGAATACAATGAAACATCCATTATGCTGTTATCCAATACGCAGAAAGCCTTTTCTGTATTTGAAGATGAATATGACATTCCGATTGAATATCTGTGACAGAATCAGCATGAAGGAGGTACGGATGAAATGGATATGCAGGAAGCAATCCGGCAAAAACTGAAAGAAGTGGAAGAGACGGAGCATGTCACGGTGCTGTATGCAGCGGAATCCGGCAGCAGAAGCTGGGGATTTGCGTCGCCGGACAGCGATTACGATGTGCGGTTTATCTATGTGCGCAGAACGAATGATTATCTCCGGCTGGAAAAGACGCGGGATGTGATCGAATACCAGCTTGACGATGTATACGATGTTTCCGGCTGGGATTTGCAGAAAGCCCTCGTGCTGCTCAATCAGTCGAACCCGACGCTGTTTGAATGGGCAGGTTCACCGGTGGTTTACCGGACATCTGCGTTCTGGGAGAATATCGCGGCGGTGCTGCCGGAGTATTTCTCCGTGAAAAAGGGACTTTACCATTATCTCAGCATGGCGAAAACGAATTACAAGATGTATCTCAAAGAAGATATGGTGAAGATCAAGAAATATTTCTATGTGATCCGACCGATCCTTGCGGCAAAATGGGTTGCGGAGCGCAGAACACAGCCGCCCATGCCCTTTGCAGAACTCTGTGAAACGATGCTGGATGCGGAGCTCCGTCCGGTTGTGGAGG
>JAFZPL010000018.1 GCA_017550355.1 Oscillospiraceae bacterium
GACGCAGTCATCTGCAACAAGGTGCTGCTGACACGCGAGGTGCTGGAGCAGTGCCCGAATATCCGGTATATCGGCATTCTCGCAACGGGCTCTAACAATGTCGACTTACAGGCGGCATCGGAGCGCGGCATCCCTGTCTGCAATGCGGGCAGCTATTCGACAAACGCCGTCGCGCAGCTCGTGTTTTCCTATATTCTCGATCATTATGAGCAAACAGCGCGGTATATCCGTGCGGTCAAAGCCGGCGAATGGGAAACCGCGCCCACCTTTTCCTATTTTCCGTACATCACAGAAGAGCTGGCAGGCAAACGGCTCTGCATCATCGGCTACGGCAGCATCGGAAAACAGGTCGCAAAGATCGCGAATGCATTCGGCATGGCAGTCTCGATCGCGACGCGCACACCACCGCTCGACTGCCCCTATCCGCTGATCACGGTGGAGGAGGCATTCGCACAGGCGGATATCCTGACGCTGCACTGCCCGCTGAACGAGCAGACAAAGCATCTGGTCAATGAGATCCGTCTGGCCAAAATGAAACCGAACGCAGTCCTCATCAACACCTCGCGCGGCGGAACGGTCGACGAACAGGCACTTGCAGATGCGCTCAACACCGGAAAGATCGCGGCGGCCTATCTGGACGTGATCGACAGAGAACCGATGACCGCGGATACCCCTCTGAAAACTGCGCAGAACTGCTTCATCACCCCGCATATCGGCTGGACACCGCACGATACCCGCGCAAGACTGCTCGATATCACCTATTCCAATCTCAAAGCGTGGCTCGGCGGAAAGCCGCAGAACGCTGTGAACTAAACACAGGAAGGTTGTCTGGAAACAATGCATAAATTATCCGAAAGCCGCCGGATCGTTGTCAAGGTCGGCACTTCAACGCTCACGCATCCGCAGACCGGCAGAATGAATCTGCGCCGGTTTCACAATCTGGTGCGTGTGCTCGCCGATCTCTCCAATTCCGGACGGCAGCTGATTCTTGTCTCATCCGGTGCCGTCGGGCTCGGCGTGGGACAACTGGGACTCCGTGAGCGCCCGACCGATACCCCCACAAAGCAGGCATGTGCTGCTGTCGGACAGTGTGAGCTGATGTATCTCTACGACCGGCAGTTCGGCAATTACAGCGTAAACGTCGCACAGGTGCTGCTTACCAAGGCGATTCTCAACACCAACGGCGGCGAAAATGCGGGCAACTGCATGGAGCGCCTGCTCGAAATGGGTGTCATTCCGATCGTCAACGAAAACGACACCGTCGCGATCGACGAACTGGAACTTGAAATCGGCGAGAACGATTCCCTTGCGGCGATCGTCGCGGGACTGGTTCACGCGGATACGCTCGTGCTGATGAGCGATATCGAAGGGCTCTATTCCGCCGATCCGCACAAAGACGCGAACGCAGAACTGATCCCGGTCGTGGAGAAGATCACCCCGGAGATCGAAGCGGTTGCGGGCGGTGCAGGTACCCCGAATGCACGCGGCGGCATGGCGACGAAGATCAACGCCGCAAAAATGGCTGTTGCAAACGGCATTGACATGGTGATCATGAACGGCGAAAAGCCGGAAAAGCTCTATGACCTCCTGCTCAATGATGCGCCGGTCGGCACACGGTTCCTTTCCGGGAAATAAACATGATCCCGATCCATACACGGGCAGTCACTGCACCGGACAAAGGGATATCATTATTCTGATTTGGAAGAGTACGGCTATCTTGCCGATCAGGAAAGGAGGACAGCGTATGTTTCATCATATTTTTTCGCTGCTGGGCGATCTGCTCAATGAGGCAGCAAAAGCCGCGAAGGCGGCAGAATCCAGGCCGCCGTCAGTACGGCCGATGAACAGCACCGCAAGGGCGACGCCGACTCAGCCGCAGCCCCCGACGGACTTTTCCGACCTGCCGCAAGCACCGGCAAGAACCGTGCAGGCTGTGAATGTGCCGGGCAAGAATGCGATTCTGCCGGAGGCATATATCGACAGAACCGACCTGACCGAATTCACCGTGCCGGACGGTGTCCGTACCATCGGATACAATGCGTTCCGCAATTGCAGTGCGCTGCAAAGAATCACGCTGCCGGACACGCTGGAAGAGATCGGCAACGGTGCGTTTCAGGACTGTAGGTCGCTGACGGAAATTCATATTCCGGACAGCGTGAAGAAGATCGGAAACCATGCATTTTCTAAATGCAGTCAGCTGAAATCATTCCGGTTTCCGAAGGGCATGACCGGCAAACGTGTCGAGGTCGGCATGTTTTATGACTGCACCTCGCTGGAAACGGTCGAGCTGCCGGAGCGTCTGAGCGGACTGTTTGAGAATGTGTTCCCGAACTGCGAATGCCTGCGGAATGTCACACTGCCGGAGGGCATTTCGGAGATCGGTTCGTGGACGTTTCAGGACTGCGGACTGATCGAGGAAATCAAGATCCCGTCCACAGTGTCGGTGATCCAGTATAAGGCGTTCCTCGGAAGCGGACTGCGGGAGATCTTCATTCCGGACAATGTGAAGATCATTGATATTTACCGGACATTTGCAAGCTGCAAGAATTTGCAGCGCATCCGTCTGCCGATCGGCGTGCAGTTCCGGCATGTATTCCACGACAGGGACGAAGACGGCGGCGTCGGAACATGCTTTGCCGACTGCGACGCGCTCAAGACAGTTTACCTTGGCACGCGGCAGTTTGAGCTGGAAGGCAAGCTGAACGATGATTCGCTGCTGATGATGTATATGGAGCTTGCCGCCGACGGCGACCAAACTGCTGCCGTTATTGTACGGAAGGATCAGGAGCGCGCCATGCAGCTGCTGGATCTGCTCGGAAACGACGATCTGCGCAGCAGGCTGAAAGCAAATGGCATTGCCTGAGCGTCCGGTATCCGGCGGAATGAAGATTCCGGATGAACAGTACAAAGGCCGGAAGGACCTGACCGAATTCACCGTGCCGGAGGGTGTACAGGAGATCGGCGAGCATGCGTTTGCAGATTGTACGAATCTGCGCCGTATCACGCTGCCGGATACGCTGAGAAAGATCAGCGCATTTGCGTTTATCAATTGCATGTCCCTTGCGGAGATCCGAATCCCGGACAGCGTTACGGAGATTGGGCCGAGCGCATTTTTCTTCTGCACTTCCCTGAAGCATTTCCGCTTTCCGCGCGGAATGAACGGCAGGCCGATCAGCCATTCCGTGCTCGGCGAATGCGGCGCACTGGAAACGGTCGAAATGCCCGAACGCACGGCAGGTACGCTTGAAATGTCTTTTTACGCATGCCGTGCGCTGCGGAAGGTCGTTCTTCCGGATGGCGTTGAAAAAATCGGGAGGGATACATTTTCTGCCTGCAACAGGCTGGAGGAGATCTATATCCCGCCGACAGTCAGAATCATCGGGTCTCATTCGTTCGCGGGCTGCATGAACCTGCGCACACTGATCATTCCGGACAGCGTCACGGAGATTTACGAAGAAGCCTTCGTGATCTGCACCCAGCTGGAACTGCTGCGGCTGCCTGTCGGTGTCAGATTCTGCTGCTCCCGGATTCACCCCCGCCCGGACGAGGTACGCGGCGCAGGCGGATGCTTTCTGGGCGCATATGCGCTCCAGACCGTCATTCTCGGAACAAAGGTGTTTCTTTCAACCGGTGAGATGACGGATGATGCACTGCTGCTGATGCATGCCGCGCTTGCTGCGGACGGCGACCGGAAGGCGATGGAGATCGTGCGGAAGGACAGGGCACACGTCATGCAGCTGCTGGATGATATGTACGATCCGGAAACAAAGGAAAAGCTTCTTCGCCGCGGCATCTAGGATGCCCCGTCACAGAGGAAACGGATATGACAGAACTGCGGAATACGGATATTTCATTCAGAAAGCTGTTCGATGTGAAAATCCTCGAACAGCATCAGACATTTGTCGGCATTTCCAAGCAGGGAGATCTGCTGCTCATCACGGAGGAGCTGTACGGCATGGTAATGCTCTCATGCAGGCGCACTGTCTTCCGGCTCGACAAAAGCGAATTTCTCGCGTATGTTGAACGGGCGCGGAACAAAGGAAAGCTTGCAAAAGCGTTCGCAAACGGATGGACTTCACCGGATGAGATCGAACGGTTATGCAGATAACGGCGCAAATCGTCCCGATAAAATTTATGTTAAGGAGAAAAACAATGGAACAGATTACGGTTCTGGAGCTTGGCAAGCGCGCCAAGGCTGTGAAAAATATTCTTGCGGCGGCATCGCCCAAGCAGAAGAACGACGCACTTGCAGCAATCGCGGATGCTCTGGTCAAGCGCACCGATGAGATCGTCGCGGCAAACAAAATCGACCTCGAAAACGCGGTCAAAAACAACATGAGCAAGGCAATGCAGGACAGACTGCTTCTCACACCGGAGCGCATTGAGGGCATTGCGGCGGGCGTCCGGAAGCTCATTCAGCTGGAGGAAGTCGTCGGATGCGTGGAATCCGGCGTGGTGCGTCCGAACGGTCTGCGCATCCAGAAAACACGCGTGCCGCTCGGCGTCATCGGCATCATCTATGAGAGCCGTCCGAACGTCACGGTCGATGCGGCAACGCTCTGCATGAAAGCCGGAAACTGCGCGATCCTGCGCGGCGGCAAGGAGGCGTTCTCGTCCAACAGCTGCCTGATGGACATTATGCGTGATGCGGTCGAAGCGGCAGGCCTCCCCAAGGATATTGTTCAGCTTGTCGGCGACACCTCCCGCGAATCCTCCAATCAGCTCATGACACTTTCTGAATATCTCGATGTGCTGATTCCCCGCGGCGGCGCAGGTCTCATCAACGCCGTGGCGCAGAACGCGACCGTTCCCGTCATCAAGACAGGCGTCGGCAACTGCCATGTGTTCGTGGACGAATCCGCAGACCTTGAAATGGCGGTCAATATCGTCGATAACGGCAAGACACAGCGTCCCTCCGTCTGCAATGCGATCGAAACGGTGCTGATCCACCGCGCCGTTGCGGAGAAATTCCTGCCCATGATGAAAGCGCGGCTCGATGCACACAATGTCGTGCTGCACGGCGATGACACCACACAAACCGTTCTTGGCAACAGCGTTCTTGCGGCGACCGATACGGACTATGCAACGGAATACGGTGATTATCAGCTTGCGGTCAAAATCGTGGACAGCGTGGATGAAGCCATTGAACATATCGGCGTTTACGGCACGAATCACAGCGAATGCATCGTAACGAAATCCCTTGACAATGCTGAAAAATTCCAGCGCGAAATTGATGCGGCGGCAGTTTATGTCAATGCGTCCACGCGCTTTACCGACGGCGGCGAATTTGGATTCGGTGCGGAAATTGGCATCTCTACGCAGAAACTCCACGCAAGAGGCCCGATGGGACTCTATGAGCTGACCACCGTCAAATATCTGATCAACGGCGAAGGACAGATCCGCTGAGCATGGACGACAAAGACTTGGACGCTCTGCTCTCCGAGCTGCGCAGCGATAAACGGAGCGTACATGAACGGCTGACCGACTTGGAAGAGATTCCGGAAATCTCCGAAGATCTGACGGAGGATATCCCGCAGGAGATCCCTGAAATAATACCGGAAACCGTTCCGGAGGAGATTCCCGACACACTTTCCAAAGATCAGTCCGCACCGTACAGAGCGCCGTCCCGCACAAAGGAAGCGGTCATCGGCGGCATCCTGGTGATTTTCGCCCTGATCGGCGTGATCGCAGCTGTGCGACACTGTGCCGGTCTGATCGGACGGTTCCGCACAGCACATGCGCCGGAGACGGCGGTCGAACGCCGTCTGCTGCCGCTGGTGCTGATGGATATTCCCGATTTTGACAGCCCCGATGCGCTGAACGATGAGATGTTCCTCACGGCGGCGATCTGGGATATGGCGGTTTCGGGCAGGCTCGCAGATTATCCCGAAACCTACGGCATGTGTACCGTGCCGCAGGCGGATGTGATCGCGGCGGGCAATGCACTGTTTGCGAGCAGCCGCACACCCGTCTGCAAGACGATCGGCTTCACGGGTGATCTCCGCTTCTACTACGATGCGGAACAGAGCGCATATGTGCTGCCGCAGGATCCGGTGCTGTTCACGTATATCCCAGCAGTCTCATCGCTCACGGAAGCGGAGGGCATCTATACGGCACAGGTGGATTATTTCGCGGAACAGCCGCAGTGGAAGCAGGAAACAGAGCACGAGCCCGTAAAAACAGTCTCGTATACGCTCCGAAAATCAGACAGCGGCTGGCAGGTACTTTCGGCAAAGCTGTCCGACAGTGCCGTTTCGCCGACCTGAACGCTGTTTCCCGTTTTTGCATCCCGCAATCAGTTTATTTTTTCCGGCTGTTTCATTTTTCGGAAATCTGCATATACTACTTTTAAGCGGCAGGAATTGCCCCCTTGGTATATGCGCCGGAAAGTGGCAGGTCATCTTCGCATGTCTTTGCCCATAGGATCGCTTTTCGTCCGCTGCGGGCAGACATGCTGCTTTGAAAATACCGGTACACCGTGCATCTGCGGTGTACCGGATCTGTTTTATATGCGTCTGCTCCCGCTTTGTACAAAACACCGCAATATATAACCAAAAATTCTTTGCGATTCCTCATTTTAGGTGTTGACAATTTATACGAAATATGATAAAATAGTATTATGCGGATTGTGTACCATTTTTATTTCTGGTTGCGTATCCGCGAATGATGTGTTTCATTTTTGGGGTATATGTATAGGAGGAATTTGCGATGAATATCAGAAAAATCAGATTCGCCGTCGCCTCTCTGCTGATTGCTTCCATGTCTGTCGGCATGCTGGGCTGCAGCGGCGGCAATGAATCCAGCATCGGAAAGCAGCTGGAATCGCAGGTCGCATCGCAGGTCGCGGATATTGCGAACTCAGACTCCCGTCTGACCGGCGATCTCGGCGAAAACAAAACGATCAAATGGCTCGCAAACTGGGATATCAACCCGGACAACACCGGCAAATCCACACCGATTGAACTGGAGCTTTTCCATGACCGCTATAACGGCGTCATTGAATCCAAGGTCGTCGCGTGGGAAAACCGCTATGACGCGCTCACCAACGCCATCAACGGCGACGAGGGCATCGACTTCTTTTCCGCCAGCGATATGGACGGATTTCCGATCGGTGCGATCAAGGAGCTCTTTGTCCCGATCGACGATTATATCGACTTCTCCGATCCGCTGTTTGCCGACATGAAGGATGTCATGGACCTCTTCCAGTGGAAGGGCAAGCACTATGTGATCGTGAACAGTGTCACCGGCGACCGCTGCGTCTGCATTTATAATAAGGACACCATCGCGGAAAACGGCCTCAAGGATCCGGTTCAGCTCTTTGAAAAGGGTGAGTGGAACTGGGACACCTTCACCGACATGCTCAAGCAGTTTGTTGACACAGAAAACAAGCAGTACGGCATCGACGGCTGGTGGTTTGAAGCAGGTCTCTCCGCAAGCTGCGGCGTACCGTATGTCGGACTCAAGGACGGCAAGCTGGTCAACAACCTCAAGGATCCCGCAGTCGAGCGCGTCCAGGCATGGATGTATCAGCTCGGCTCCCAGAATTACGTCGCAATCGGCGTCGGCGAATATGGCTGGAAGGATCACCCGGAATACATCAAGGACGGCAAGCTGCTGTTCTACCCGACCGGCGCATGGGATCTCTACAATGATTCCTGGAAGGAAAAGTACGGCGAAAACGCCATGTTCGTGCCGATGCCCAAGGATCCGAAAGCGGACAACTACTACATCCAGAGCGGTATTGACGGTTACCTGATGGTCAAGGGCGGAAAGAATCCGGAGGGCGTCGCGAAATTTGCAGCCTGCAAGCGTGTTTCCATCACCAACGAGAAGGCGGATCAGATCGCGACCGAACAGCTCTACAAGGATTACGGCTGGCGTGAAGAAATGGTCGAAATGCTCCACAAGTGCCACGATCTCGCGAAGGCGCACCCGTTCTACGACTTCTCCACCGCTGTCTCCTCCGACGTGACCTCGCTGCTCGATTCCAACGAAACCGGCATCCGCGGTGCTTCCAAGGGAATCGTTCAGTGGAGCGAGATCGTCGCCTCCACCAGCTCCGCACTCGATGCTTACCTGAACAAGTACAACAACGGCTGATCTCCGAATATTGATTTTCACGGCACGCACTGCTTTGGTGCGTGCTATGATTTTGCGTTAGCGATTCGCACAATTATCCAATATTATTTTTGTGTAATATGCGCCAGATTTGTGCATTGTCTATAAATTCATTCCGTATAATTCTACAATCCAAACAGAGAATTCTGCTTGCAAAATATACAAATCTATGGTATAATGATTATGATGCAACGAGTACGGTCTGTTGCTTTGGAATTGTTAAGAAATATACGTCTTTGTATTTTCTGTATATTCCGTAAATCTATTTCAGGAGGGACGCTATGGGATTCAAAGTGAAAAGCGGCGTGTTGCTGAAATATGAGGGCGCAGGCGCATTGGAACGGCTTGGCATCCGAAAACAGGGCGAAACGGTCATTATCCCGAAGAACGTGACGCAGATCGGCGACGAAGCATTCATGATGACAGATATCACGAATGTATCTGTTCCCGCATCCGTCACCTCCATCGGTGAACGCGCATTCTCCGTCTGTACCGATCTCGAAAGCGTCGAGTTTGCGGACGGTCTGCGTGAGATCGGCACGAACGCCTTCGATGCCTGTAATAATCTCCGGGCTGCAAATATCCCGAACACCTGTGAAGTCATTGGTGCATGGGCGTTCGTCAATTGCAGCGGGCTGAAAGCGATCCACATCTCATCACGCGCAGAAGCGATTGCCCGCGGTACGTTTTCCGGTTGTTCAAAGCTGGAAACCATCGCGATCCCGCCCAGTGTGGAGTATATCGACAACCGCGCGTTCTATGCCTGCACCTCGCTTGTGCATATCAAACTCAGCAACGGCCTGAAAACAATCGGCCGTGAGGCTTTTGCTTGCTGTACCTCTCTGACGACCATTGAAATCCCCGGTACGGTCAACGAGATTTGTGAAGACGCCTTCGCAGACTGCAGCGAGCTCAAAAACGTGATTATCCCGCCCTCCGTGACAAAGCTGCACCCCTTCGCATTTGGTTCTGAAAACCGGATTCAGGTTATCACGACCACGACGGGAAGCGCCGCGCACCAGTTTGCAATGGAGCACGGAATCATGTGCTACACCGAGAAGGAAGCCGGTCTGCTTGCAGGCTGCAATCCTTCCTTCTTCATCGAATACGGTATTCTGAAAAAATACACGCAGGAATACAATGTCCGCGATATCATGGTTCCCGAAGGCGTCATCCGCATCGGCAACCACGCCTTTGAGCAGAACCGGCAGCTGCTGTCGGTCGTCGTGCCGGAAGGCGTTGTCGATATCGGCGCATACGCGTTCAACGGCTGCCGCAGTCTTCAGCGGATCTATCTGCCGAGCACGCTGCGTTCGATCGGACAGTTTGCGTTCCGTGACTGCCCGCTGCTGGAAGTGATTCTTCCGCAGGGGATGGAGATCGTTGAGAAAAACGCGTTCCAGGGCTGTACCAGTCTGCGCAGATTCTACATGCCGGACAGTGTGACGAAATTCGGTTCGGAAGCCCTCCGTGACTGCATGTCTCTTGCAGATCTGCGTTTTTCCGAAAAGGTTGAAGTCATCAGCGACGGCGTTTGCAGCGGATGCTCTTCGCTGCGCACAGTCGTCATTCCGGAAGGCCCGAAATTCATCCAGCAGAATGCGTTCCGTTCATGCTCCAGCCTGACAGAAGCCTATATTCCGGACAGCATAACCGAGATTTCCGGAAACGCATTTGCCGAGACACCGCTGTTCCGCATGACCGCCGGTCATTACATCGTCGGCAGATTTCTCATCAAAGCGGACGGTTACAGTCCGATTCCGGTCGGTGTCCGCCGCATCGGGCCGCGTGCCTTTGAGCGCGGCGGTCTGCGTGCTGCTGTCATTCCGGACGGCGTCATCAGCATCGGCGACAACGCGTTTGCTAACTGCGGCGTGTTGACGGATGTGATCATTCCGAAGTCTGTCGTTGAAATCGGCGTAGATGCCTTCGCGTATACTCCGTGGCTTTCCCGCCGCAGCGAGCCCTACACCATTGCAGGTGCAAATATCCTGCTGCACGCAAACATTCTCCAGCCTGTTGTCAATGTGCCGATCGGCGTGCGCTACATCGCACCGACTGCATTCGCACAACTGCCGATCCGCAAGGTACATCTGCCGGAGGGATTGATCCGGATTCAGCACGGCGCATTTTCATACTGCGAACAGCTTGAGGAAATCGACATGCCTGCGACACTGCGGCAGATTGACGGCTACATCTTCCACGGATGCTCCTCGCTCCGCAGAGTCAATATGCACGACGGTCCCACAAAGATCGGACACGCGATGTTCAGCAGCTGCACCAGCCTCGAGCGGATTACGCTGCCGTCTACGATCACGGAAATTGACAACGAAGCCTTCTATCATTCGGGCATCAAGAAGCTCATTATTCCGGACGGCGTCACGCGCATCGGTCAGAGCGCTTTCTGTCACTGCGATCAGCTGACGGATATTTCGATCCCGCCGTCTGTCACGGAAATCGCAGATAATGCATTCCAGGATTGTCCGAAATTCAGTCTGCATGCGGAATCCGGCAGCTACGCTGAGCGTTTCGCAAAGCAGCACCACAACATGATGAACCTTGCGACGCTCCTGCTCGAAATTCCGGACGACAGCTTGCCGGAGGAAACGATTTTCCCGCAGCCGCCTGTACCGACACGCCAGTCTGTGCCGCGTCAGAGCTCGGATCCCGATTTCCTGTTCGATCAGCCGTCCGTCGCAGAGCCCGAACCTGCCGTTCCGCAGCGTCAGAGCTCCGATCCGGATTTCCTGTTCAATCCGCCCCCTGCGCCGGAACCAGAAGCAGCTGTCCCGCAGCGCCAGAGTTCCGATCCGGATTTCCTGTTCAATCCGCCCCCTGCGGCAGAACCGGAACCCGATGGACCTGCCGCAGACCCGGTCGAAGAGCAGAAGCCTGTTGAAACACCAAAAACAGAGCCTAAGACAGTTGACGTGGAACCGGTCAAAGATCCTGAACCCGTCGCAGAACAGCCCGCAAAAGAACCTCCCGCCGAACAGCCGAAGAAGCGCCGCAAGCCGGTGACCTTCGACGAAGAGGAGGAGCTCAACTACGCGGCTCGCGTCAAACGGGAAATGGAAGAAGCACGAAAGAAATCCGTTCCGGTCGATCCCAATGCAAAGCTGCCGCAGCTGGAACCGATTCCCGAACCGGCACCCGAGAAAAAGCCGAAGCGCAGCCGCAAGAAGCGTGAGCTGACAGCGGAAGAGCTCGATATGGAAATGCGCGAGAAGGAAACACCCGAGGAGAAGAAGGCGCGTATGCGTGCCAGCCTGCTGGATGACCTTCCGGATCTTCCAGATGAGCCTGTCCGGCGTGGTCCTGCACCGAAGGCAGAAGAAAAGCCCGAACCGGAACAATCCGAAACACCCGCCGAAGATACCAAACCCGAAGGTGATCAGCCTGCCATCGATCCGGAGGATCCGTTTGCAGATATCCACTGGAACGACGAGCAGACCACATTCACGATTCGACTCTGAAACAATACCGTCTCTGTGTGATGCAGAGACGGTTTTTCTATACCTATATATAATAGTATAAACATACAAACAAAAAAGGAACACGGGCGAGCCCGTGTTCCTTGTGTTTGTGCGGATTACTGATCAGCCAAGCGGATGAGCAGAATCGTTGTCACCGTACTTTGCATAGGTGTCATATGCAAACGGATCGGAGTGCAGCTTATCCAGCGGAACGATCTTCTTGCCGTTCATGACATACTGTGCGTAGGTCCAGTCTTCAGCGCCCTTGAGGTGCGTCATCTTGACAGCAACATAGTAGTCGAGGATAGCCTTTGCATCGATACTGGTGATGGTACCAATGCCATCGTAGGTGTCTGCTGCATAGTGCTGGTACTTGAGGTTGTTGTACTCATTACCGTAGATATCGATCAGGCCCTTTTCAGCAGCCGTCTTGGTATCATACTTGGTGTTCTGCGTTGCAACAGCGTAGTCAAGAACCTTCTTTGCATCACGGCTGTCAACCTTGCCGTCGAGGTCATAGTCACCACGGAGGACGAGGTACACAGCGGTGTAGTTCTTTGCATTGGTGCCGTTCTGGATGTTATCCTGCTTCATCAGAGCCTCTGCATTGAAGCCTGCAGCATTGATCTCCTTCTGGATGGTAGCAGCATCAGAAATCTGGTACTGGATCTCATACTTGGAGAAGCCTTTGAACTCGAAGTCCTTCGGAGCCTTTGCGTTCGGAGTGAATGCCTTGGTCACATCCACAGCCTTTGCCAGATCGTAGCCGGTCTTTTCAGCATTGACGGTGTAGATGTTCATGGTGATCTTCAGGTTGGTGAAGGTGAAGTCGGTTTCTTCCTCAGACCAGTAGATCAGCTCTTCCGGCATGCCTTCTGCAATGAATGCGATGGAAGAAGCAGCGGTCGTGGTGCCGGTCTCGGAACTGTCGGTAGAACCAGTCGAGCCAGTGCCGGAGCTGGTGTCATCCGTGCTGGTTCCGGACTCGGTAGATGCTGTAGAGTCAGTAGAAACTGTGGACTCCTCAGTAGAACCGGTGGAAGCAGTGGTCTCAGTGGTGGAACCGGTAGAATCGGTAGAAGCGGTGGAGTCGGTAGTGGAACCAGTGGACTCAGTGGAACCAGTGGACTCAGTGGAGCCAGTCTCAGAACCGGTGGACTCGGTGGAGCCGGTAGAACCGGTGGACTCAGTGGAGCCAGTTTCAGAACCAGTAGAATCGGTGGAGCCGGTCTCAGAACCGGTGGACTCGGTGGAGCCAGTAGTACCGGTGGTCTCGCTGCCGGTCGTCTCAGAAGAAGTTGTATCGGTCTTCTCGATATCCTTGAGGAGGAGCTTCGTGACGATCAGCTCGACATCGTACTGTGCATTGCCCTTGAATGCGTTATAGTCATTCGTGGAGTTCAGGGTGATCTTCTTGTGTGCTTCGACACCGACGATCTCCTTGTTGTACTTCTCCTTGTAGTCTGCATCCTTGACAGCCTTGACAGCCTCGAGCAGGGAAGCGATCTCTTCATCACCCATCTTGTAGTCGAAGACGTTCTCGGTGGTGAAGCCGTTGATCTTGGTGCTCCAGTTGTAGCCTTCCTTCATGATACCGGTGATATCTTCGGTGGTCAGCGAAACCTTTGCCTTTTCACCTGCTGCCTTGTTGAGGAAGCTGACGCCCAGGTTGATCATCTTGCTGGTCTTCGGATTCGTCTCAGCCTTCTCTGCTGCATTGTAGAGATTGTTCGGCAGTCTCTTATTCACATTGTTGAGGATCTTGTCAATGTAGTTCTGCGGGATCTCAAGTGCCTGCAGACCTGCCTCAGCAAGCTTGATGTACTCGCCGTATGCATCGTTGGGATCATCATCTTCAACCTTGATGCTGGAGAACACGCCGATCACATCGTTGATCAGTTCCTTGTTCGCATAGCCCTTGTTGACTCTGCCCATCCAAGTGTCGATCTTGCCCTGTGCAGCTGCAAGCTGTGCGTCTGCATCCTTCAGCTGTGCCTCTGCATCTGCAGCCTGCTTGTCAGCATCATCAAGCTTTGTCTTTGCGTCTGCAAACTGCTTTTCAGCATCTGCACGCTTAACCTTTGCATCAGCCAGCTTCTGGTTTGCATCGTTCCACTCTGCCTGGCGGTCTTCCACGTCCTTTTCTTCCTTGGTCGTGTCAGCGCCCTTGCTCTTTGCATCAGCCAGATCAGCCTTTGCCTTGTCCAGCTTCTCCTGCGCGTTCTTCAGGTCAGCTTCCTTTGCATCGAGATCCTTGCTCTTCTCCTGGAACTCAGCGTACTTCTCGTCGTACTGCTTGTGTGCATCGTCGAGCTCCGCCTTCTTCTGAGTGTACTGAGCCTTTGCATCATCGACTTTCTTCTGTGCATCGTCCTTTGCACCCTGCACAGCGGAGAAGACAATGTCAATTGCGCCCGGCTCCTTGCCGGTCTTGGAGTAATCCTGATTGTATGCCTTCTTCAGGAAGTAGTTGCTCATGTCGGTGAAGTTTGCGATCTTCTGATTCTCGACAGTGGTGAAGCTAACGCTGTAAGCGAGCTCCTTCTTACCCTCGGTCTCCTTGCGGAAATCGACAGTGACAGCGACGGTGCCGCCGATGTGGTAATCCTTCCAGTTGAACTCGATCGGATTGCCGTCTGCATCGGTAAGAGCATTGCCGGTAACCTTCTTGATATAGTTGACAACAGCATTGCCCATGATCTCGCCCAGGTCATCGACCACAACGGTCTCGGTTGCGGTACCATCAATGCTGATGGTCATCTCGCCCTTATCATGGATCTTGTCCTCGATCTTCTTTGCAGTTGCATCGTCGATGAGTCTGATCTGATCGATATGGCTGTCCACATCCTGGCCCATAATATTTTCCGGAAGTCTTGCCTTCAGGATGTTTCTGATGCGCTCAATGTTGCTGATCAGGTAAGTCTTGATCTCCTGCTTGAGCTGTGTTGCATTCGTCTCCTGCGTGATGCTTTCCTTGCCGCCGAGTCTGGTGTCCATCCAAGCCTCGAGCTCTTCCTTCCAGGTAGAACTGACAGTGTTCTTCAGTTCTGCGCCTTCAGCGAAGGTTGCCTCGGTGATTGCCTCATTCACAACCATCGGATCCAGATAAGCCTTGAGGGCTTCCTTCTGGGAGTCGCGATCGAGGGCGACGTTGAGCACCCATGCCTTATTCACATTCAGCGGATCGCCTGCAGCATTGATGTTCACAGCTGTTGCTGCGATCTGGCTGAAAGCGAGAGCGGAACCTGTTACGGCAGCGAATGCGCGCTTGAAAAGTGATTTCATTCAAACCTCTCCTTTGTAATGAATTGTTGCATGGTATGTGCCGTGCATCTCTGCGATGTGCGGAGCGGGTTCTAATGCCCCGAAAACCGCTCGATTGGCACGTGTCACATATACATATTGAAATTATAGCATGAGTCCTTCAATAAATCAAGTGTTTTTTTCGCAAATTGTTAAGATTTTATAAACGGGCATTTTCGCCCTATTGCTTTTTAGCTGTTTTTCACACAGCAATCATTTCCAGTTTTTGATACTCCGCATATCAATCTATATTTTCACCTTTTTACGGTAAAAACGCGCCCATTTCTTCCCGGTTTCTTCGCTGTGTTCGGTTTATGATCAGTTTATGAACATTTTGTAAATTATCCCAAAAGCTATTGACATTTTAAGATACTTGTGATATAATATAGTCAAGATAAACGAGGCGCACACGCCAAACAAAATCCACTTAGGGGGCGTTTCCAATGGGCTGAATACAATCCGCCCGCTGAACACTCAGCGAAACGAATCAAATCTGAGAAAAGGATGTGTTTCCAATGGAGTCGTGAACAACTTCGCCACGAACTCATAAAACTGAAAGGATGTGTTTCCGATGAAGCACTGTATCAGCGGTTAAGCCGGATAGGCAGTTGCTGTACCGCCAGCGCAGACAACCAAAATCACCGAAAGGATGTGTTTCCAATGGGACACGTTGAAAGCGGTTAGGCCCGCAGAGCGGATCTTGATCCGTCAGGGCTGCGCTGTACCGCCAGCGTCCACGGTTCAAAAATTTGAAAGGATGTGTTTCCGATGCAGAGTGACTCAAGAGGTGCCGGGGGCGATTAACCGGCAATCGAATCGGAACTGACAGTGCTGTCCTCCCGTGCAGACAGCACTGTTTTTATGTCTATCATCCGGCGCACATGCATATAATCTCCGCGAGAGGGGGTTATGCATGTGCGCTTTGTTGTCCGGAGCCTGATTTTGCGCGGAATTCCGCTTTCCGCCGCCGGTATGTTCGCTGCCGCAACGCTGTTTGCCGAGATTGACCTGCCCGCAGCAGTTCAGTCTGCGCTCGCGAATCTGCCCGTGATGTTCGGCGCATGGGCATCTGCCTTCTATGCCGGAAAACGTCTGCGCCGGGGCGGCATTCTCTGCGGAATCTATACATCGCTGCTGCTTTCCGGCGGCTGGTATTTCTTCGCGGGCTGTCACGCCGGATTTGGCTTTCCGCTGTGTATCGTGCTCGCTTTGCCGTGCGGGATCTGGGGCGGAATCACCGGCGTGAACCGTCCCGCGCCCGCCGTCCGCCGGCGCATCCACGCCGCGGCACGCATTCTGAAATCCGCTTCGCTCAGCACGTCCCATGCCGCCGCTGTCCGCCGCACAAGCCGGAATCATCCGCGCTGATTCCGGCTGCTGCTATTATAAATAGTATACTCTTTGTACAACGCTGCTTCCCGCCGCAGACGATTATTCTGCAAAACAGCTTGCATTTTGTCGGAATATATGCTATAATGAAATCGTATACGCGGTTATTCCGCAAATTGTTTGGAAGGATGATTTTCAATGGCAGAACCCTTTGCAGGCCGCACCGCAGACGAGATCGCCGCGATCCGGCAGAACGCGCTCGATGCATATGCCGCATATCAGGCAAAAAAACTATCACTCAACATGGCACGCGGCAAGCCCTGCCCCGAACAGCTCGACCTCACGATGCCGCTTCTGAATGCATTCCCGCAGGATGCATCCCCGATTTCCGAGAGCGGCGATGACTGCCGCAATTACGGCGTGGGCGACGGCATCACAGAAGCAAAAAAACTCTTTGCGGATATCCTCGGCGCAAAGCCGGATGAAATGTTTATCGGCGGCAATTCCAGCCTTGAACTGATGTTTGCCTGTCTCCAGATCGCATTTGTCAAGGGCATCGCGGGATGTACCCCGTGGCACAAGCTCGACAAGGTGAAATTCCTCTGCCCCGTTCCGGGCTACGACCGCCACTTCGCACTCACGGAGTATTTCGGTGTCGAGATGATCACGATTCCGACCGATGAAAACGGCCCCGACATGGCGCTTGTCAAAAAATATGCCGAATCCGATGAAGCCGTCAAGGGCATCTGGTGTGTTCCGGTCTATGCAAACCCGTCCGGCATCGTTTACAGCGATGAGACCGTCCGCGCATTTGCGGCACTCAAACCCGCTGCAAAAGACTTCCGCATCTTCTGGGACAATGCATACTGCATCCACCATCTGACCGATCATCCGAAAAAGGCGCTGACCATCAACGAGGCATGCGCGGAGACCGGCAACACCCGCATCTTCTATCAGTTCGTCTCCACCTCCAAGGTCACGTTCCCGGGCGCAGGCGTTGCAGCATTCAACACCGCAAAGGAGAACCTCGCAGAGCTCTCCGCTGCCCTCGGCATCCAGACGATCGGCTTCGACAAGATGAATATGCTCCGCCATGTACGCTATTTCGGCGACGCAGAGCATATGCGTCAGTACATGGACAAGCACCGTGCGATTCTCGCGCCGAAATTTGAGATCGTACTGAAAACGCTCTCCGAAAAGCTCACTCCGCTCGGTCTGGGCAAATGGACGAATCCGCAGGGCGGCTACTTCGTCTCGTTCGATGCGCCGAAGGGCACCGCAAAGCGTGTCGTCCAGCTCTGCAAAGAGGCGGGCGTGACGCTCACGGGCGCAGGCGCGACCTATCCCTACAAGAAAGATCCGGACGACAGCAATATCCGCATCGCGCCGACCTATCCGAAGCCCGAAGAGCTCCAGCTCGCAATGGAGATCTTCTGTCTCGCGGTGATCATTGCCGCTACGGAATAACCGGTTCTCTTTGATATGGATCCGGCTCTCATCTGCATGATGCTGCGGACGCACCGCGTCAGAAACTCCTTTTTCGGCGGCTTGATGGCAGTGATCATGCTGATCGCAATTTGTATCCTTGCAGTCTATTTCGGCATTGCCCGCATCCGCAAGGCGCGGCACTACCGCAAGCATACGAAATATTACCGTGCTGTCATCCAGAAGATCGAATCCTATACCTACGAGGACTACTACAAGGGACACACCTACGAACGCAAAGCCTACTGCATCTATTTTTCGTGGATGGACGACGAAGAGGGTGCTCGGGAAGACATGATCGAGCTGCACCGCCCGAAATTCTGGTATATGCGGAAACGCAAGACCGCCGTAATCGCTGTGATCCGCGGCAAGGTGAAAACGAAATCCGCGCCCGTGCCGATGCACTTCACATTGCGCAAGAATGCCACCCTGCTGGGCAGTCCCCGCGATGAGCGGCATGTCGGCATCTCGAACACGAATCCGATGTATATTCCGGAGGAACGCGTGATGTTCCTCTATCAGCGCATCGGCCACACGTTCTATACGCTGTTCTACGTCCTGATTATTATGATCCCGGCGCTGCTGATCCCGCTCATGATCCTGCTTCCGCTGTTTGTTGATCTCAACTAGGAGCGTTCTATGAAATCCGCATTCACTTTCCGGCAATGGCTTCTGCTCTCACTGACAATCTACGCCATTGAAGTCGGCGTGTTTATTGCCAGCGAGCTGTTCAAGAACACCGAATATCTGATCTACCCGTCCGTGTTCATCCTGATTCTGACGTGTCTGATCGGACCGGGCGTCATTGCCGGCACATTCCCGCCGGAAACGGCAGAAAAACACCCCAATGCGGCGCTGATCGTCCGCATCTGCGCTTATCCGTTCTGTTTATTATCGCTTCGGCTGATCTATTCTGTGCTGCACAGTCTTGGTCTGCTCTGAAATTTCATTTAGGGAGGAAATACACTATGGAATGCCTGTTCTGCAAAATCATTGCGGGGGAGATCCCCAGCACCAAGGTCTACGAGGACGAATTTGTCTACGCATTCAAGGATATCAATCCGATCGCGCCGATCCACTACCTTTTCATCCCGAAGACGCATATCTCCGGCGCTTCTGCAATCACGCCGGAAAACGCTGAGATCGTCGGCAAGATTTTCACCGCGATCGCAAAGGTTGCCGCAGCGGAAAAGCTGGATTCCGGCTTCCGTGTCATCACCAACTGCGGTGAGGATGCCGGTCAGACCGTTCCGCATCTGCATTTCCACCTGATTGCCGGCACAAAGATGGGCTGGTCCGCCGAGACCGGCGCCTGATCGGATGCCGTATTCACCAATTGCGAGTGCCGTCAGCGGACTCCGCAGTCATTGCGCCGAATGCTTCTGTCTGGCGTGGACTGCCGGTCTGCTGGCGGCATTTTTGGATTTTCCGCTCGCAGGAATGGGGCTGTCCGGCGCCGCAGTGCTTGCGGGGCTGCTGCTGAGACTGCCGAAGCTGCGGCATATTCGCAAAAACACGCTCCCGCTGATCCTGATCGCGGCGGGACTGCTCTCCGGCACAGGGCTCTGGCAGCATTACAAACAAAGTACCCTCGAACCGCTCTGCGCACTGGACGGTGAAACGGTCTCCCTCCGCGGCACAGTCACACATCTGCTGCACCGAAACGGCGACCGCGATGTCTACACACTCCGCACGGAGCTCTGCGACAGACGCGTTTCGGTCGACTGGTACGCCGAAAGCGGCACACCTGCGCTGAAAATCGGCGACGCAGTTTCGCTGGACGCCGTCCTCACGCGCATCACGGAGGATTATGCAAGCCACACCGCCTCCCAGCAGGCAGGATACGGGAAATATCTGCGCATCTATAAGGCGGATATTCTGGATATCACAGAAGGCACCGGCTTTTCGCTGTCCCGTGCCGTTTCGGATTATCGGGACAAGATCTCGCAGAAGCTCACGGCGTCGCTCTCGGAGGACACCGCTGCCCTCATGAACGGGATGCTGTTCGGCGACATAACCGCGCTGAGCGACGACGCACGCGATGCGCTCTATGCGGCGGGCATCGGCCACATCACGGCTGTTTCCGGTCTGCATCTGGTATTTTTCTCGACGTTCGTGCTATTCCTGCTGAAACTCCTGCCTCTTCCTGCACGGCTGCGGCTGATTCTGAACGCGGGTGCAATCGGGCTGTTCATTCTTCTGGTGGACGGCAGTGCATCGGTCTGGCGTGCCGCACTCATGCTGCTGCTTTCGCAGTCAGCGGTGCTGTTCGGACGCTACGGCGACACGCTCCGCGGACTCTGCCTTGCAATGTTCCTGTGTACTGCGTTCGCCCCCTATGTGATCGGCGCGGCTGGATTCTGGCTCTCTGTGTCCGGTGTACTGGGCATCGGCGTAATCGCTCCGGCGCTGACCGCGCCCTATGTCTGCCGCAAATATCTCCAACATTTACTCCGGCTCTGCATCGTTTCCGCGGCAGTCTTTCCGGCATCGGTGCTCCTGCTCGGACAGGGTTCGCTGCTCGCACCACTCTGCAATCTTGTGATCCTGCCCTTCGGCACTGCCACGCTCTGCATCGGATTTCTCGTTCTCTGCACAGGCGGACTGGCGGCATTTCTCCTCCCGCTCGCAGAACCGCTCTGCCGCTTTTTGCTCGCAGCGGCAAAATACGCCGCAAAACTTCCCTTTTCACAGATCACGGTCTCCTCGCACACTGTCCGGCTGACCGTCCTGCTCATTGCGCTGCTGATGCTGGTACTGCTCGCGATGCAGCGCCCGACCGCACATGTCGTTTCGGCGTTCTGCGTCTGCTGCCTGATTTTGTTCGGGCAGATCGTCTATGCGTCGCTGTCCGCAAAGAGCATGCTGCAAATCGCCTTGCTCGGCAAAGGAACGGATTCTGCGGCAGTGATCCTTTGCAGCGGTGAAGCCTACGCCGCCGACTTCACCGGTTCCGTCCGCAGCCCGCGCTATGTGGAGCAATTTCTCGAAGAGCATGATATACGCAACGTGCAAATGCTGCTCTGCACCTCGCCCGACAACCTCGCCGCCTATCAGACAACGCTCGGCGACATCGGGCGCATCTATGATCTCAGCTCAGACAACGAACTCCGCGCCGACCGCGGTGCGCTCTCGATCCGTGCGGAATCCGGCAGACTGCACCTCACATGGAACGGCATCTCGGCGGAGATTTTGCCCGCATCGGATGAAACACCCGCCGAAGCACAGATCGTCGTGCGATACGGCGGCACGCCGCAGTCGGCAGACCGCTTCGTGAAACGGCTGTCTCCGGCATTGCCTGCGGAAAGCTGCAGCGCACCGGAACACGGCGGACAAAACCGGCTCATCCGTATCACAGCAGACGGCCGCGGGGATATATTGTTTTTAGAATAAGCAATATACTTCCGATTTCACATGAATTTCACATTCTGTTCATATTTCGTTCATATATTCTACCCGAAAATATAGTATACTGATTATGTATATGCATACGCCGCAGAAGGCGTGTGATCAAGAGGAGGCATGGCAACAAATGGCAATGGAAAAAATCCTGATCGTCGACGACGATCTCAATATCTGCGAACTCCTGCGTCTGAATCTGGAGCACGAGGGCTACCGCACGCTCATCTCCAACGACGGCGAGGAAGCCATCAACAAATTCAACGCGATGGATCCGAACGTCGTCCTGCTGGATGTAATGCTGCCGGGCAAGAAAAACGGCCTGCAGGTCTGCGCAGAGATCCGCAAGGAAAATGCACAGGTTCCGATCATCATGATCTCCGCAAAATCCGAGTCCTTCGACGAGGTGCTCGGACTCAATCTCGGCGCGGATGACTACATCACAAAGCCGTTCGATCCGAGAGTCGTGCTGGCGCGGATCCGTGCGGTGCTCCGCAGAAAGGGCGAATCCCCGGAGGACACCGCCGCAAAGATCGTGCAGTATGATCGGCTCTCCATCGACAAAGACCGCTTCGAGCTGCGCATCGACGGCAAGATCGTGGATGCTCCGCCGAAGGAGCTCCAGCTGCTCTATTGTCTTGCCGCAAACCCGAACCATGTCTACACCCGCGACCAACTGCTTGACGAAGTCTGGGGCTTTGAATATTACGGTGATTCCCGCACCATCGACGTGCATATCAAGCGTCTGCGCGAAAAGCTGGACGGCGTCTCCGATCAGTGGGAGCTCCGCACGGTCTGGGGCGTCGGCTACAAATTCGCACTGAACGACGGCGGAGACAATTCCTGACGCACCATGTTAAAAAGTATTTACAGCAGAATTTTTTATTTCTGCACGGTCGCGCTGATGTTCGGATGTGCGCTCACGGGCGTGATCGTCGTCGTGTTCGCGAACCAGATGCACGAGACAGAGTCCAATTCTGCCATCGACAGCACCGCCCGCATCATTCTGAAGCATGTCAAGGATCTCTACGCGCAAACAGATTCTCTGCAAAAGGATGCGCTGAAAAACGAATTCGGAAATTACGCGCTCGCGGACAACATCGACTGCTATCTGTTCGATGTCGCCGGAAAATGCCTTGTGCGTTCGGATTACGGCAATGAGTCGGTCACGCTGACGGATGCCGTCCGCGAAGCCGCTGCCGCCCAGCCCTACCGCAGAAACGGCAGCACGGCGGACACCTTCACCGAGCCGACCGCGACCTACGTGGAGCGCTTTGTGATCGACAACGAAGCATATTACCTGATGCTGGTCTATCCGATCACCAACCTGAACCAGTTCTCCGGCAAGCTGATGTCTGTCCTGATCATCACCGTTCTCGGCATCGGCGTCCTCGGCGCACTGCTCTTCTATCTGAACACCGCGCAGATGATGAAGCCGCTGCGGGAAGTCACGAAAGCCGCCGAAA
>JAFZPL010000094.1 GCA_017550355.1 Oscillospiraceae bacterium
CTCCGGGAGAGGAGGACGAAGTCATGACACGGGTGCCGGTGCCTGCTGCGCCGAGCACCATGTTGATTGCAGCAACTTCAGACTCTGCCTGAAGGAACACGCCGCCGCGCTTGGGCATCTGCTTGGACAGATACTCGGAAAGCTCTGTCTGGGGAGTGATCGGGTAACCAAAGAAACACTTGCAACCGGCGCGGATTGCAGCCTCGGCGAGTGCTTCATTGCCCTTCATCAATACCTTTTCCAATGAAACTCTTCCTTTCTGCTGGAAATCGTTTTATGATTCCTTATTTTTCGATAACGATGGCACAATCCGGACACATCATCGCGCACATGGCGCAGCCGATGCAGGCGCTCTCGTCCGTGCAGTGTGCAGTAAACACGCCCTCTTTGTTGCGCTTTTCGTGCTGGATCGCAACGATCTGCTTCGGACATACCGTCGTACACAGTTCGCAGCCCTTGCAGCGGTCGAAAATGACGCTCATCTTTGCCATATGACATACCATTCCTTTCATTTGGGATTAAAGGCGGCACTTCGCCGGAACCTTTACATTCTATTATAGCATAAACCGCGTTAAATTGCAAGCACAAAATCGAAAAAGTCTGCGGCAGGCAGTGCCTGCATCCATTTTCGCGTTCACAGTATTCAAATAACATCAAGCGCCCGGCTCGCGTTACAGTCTTTTTACGGAATGTATTGCGAATCGGGCGTTCCTGCCAATTATGAATTATAAATTCTGCACTATGAATTGCCAACGCGGGCTCCCCGCCGCTTGACAAATGGAGAGATTTGCGGTATACTATATACTGTGAAAATGTGCGGCCGAAACCGCACGATCAAAAAACGAAAGGACTCCCGATAATCATGGAATGGACAGGTCTCAATGAACTGCGCGAGAAATATCTCGCATTTTTTGAAAGCAAGAACCACACGCGCATGGCAAGCGCATCCCTCGTGCCGAAGGGCGACAACTCCCTCCTGCTCATCAACTCCGGCATGGCGCCGCTGAAAAAATTCTTCCTCGGACAGGCAGTCCCGCCCAATGTCCGCGTCACCACCTGCCAGAAGTGCATCCGCACCCCGGACATCGAGCGCGTCGGCAAGACCGCCCGTCACGGCACCTACTTTGAAATGCTCGGCAACTTCTCCTTCGGCGATTACTTCAAGCACGAAGCGATCGCATGGGCGTGGGAATTCCTGACCGGCACCCTCGCCATCCCCGCAGACCGCCTCTGGATCACCATTTTCGAGAGCGACGACGAAGCGGAAGCCATCTGGGAAAAGGAGATCGGCATCCCGCACGACCGCATCATCCGTCTCGGCAAGGCAGACAACTTCTGGGAGCACGGCTCCGGCCCCTGCGGCCCCTGCTCCGAGATTCACTTCGACCGCGGCGAGGCATACGGCCCGTTCGAGAGCTTTGAACAGGCCAGCGACTGCGACCGCGTGATCGAGATCTGGAATCTCGTCTTCTCCCAGTTCGACAGCGACGGCAAGGGCAACTATGCCGAGATGAAGAACAAGAACATCGACACCGGCATGGGACTGGAGCGTCTCGCATGCGTCATGCAGGGCGTGGACAATCTCTTTGAGGTCGACACCGTGCAGAATATCATGAAGCATATCTGCAAGGTTGCAAATATCGAATACCACACCGACGAGAAATCTGACATCTCCCTCCGCGTCATCACCGACCACATCCGTTCGACCGTTTTCATGGTCGGCGACGGCATCACCCCCGCAAACGAGGGCAGAGGATACGTTCTCAAGCGTCTGCTCCGCCGCGCTGCCCGTCACGGCAGACTGCTCGGCATCAAGGAGCCGTTCCTCTATCAGGTCGCAGAGACCGTCATCCGTGAAAATGCAAACGCATATCCGGAGCTCAGAGAGAAGCAGGATCTCATCACCAAGATCATCCGCCACGAGGAAGAGAGCTTCGCTCGCACCATCGACAACGGCACTGACCGTCTCAACGATATGATCGCAGCACTCAAGAACGAGAGCAAGACCGTGCTCGCGGGCAAGGATGCATTCACCCTGAGCGATACCTACGGCTTCCCGATCGACCTGACCGTGGAAATGGCAGGCGAGCAGGGCATCTCCGTGGACGAGGAAGGCTTCCGTGCATGCATGGAAGAACAGAAGCAGCGTGCAAGAGCAGACCGCGCATCAAAGGTCAAGACCTCCTGGGGCGGCGACCTCTCTGCACCGAAGGGCACACCGAAAACCGAATTCACCGGCTACACCTCCCAGACCGAAAACGCAAAGATCCTCGCGATCCTCGCGGGCGGCGAATCTGTTGATACGCTCGAAGCCGGCACGGACGCCGTGATCGTGCTCGACCGCACACCGTTCTATGCAGAAAGCGGCGGTCAGGTCGGCGACACCGGCGAGATCTCCGTCTATGCGGAAGGCACGGCTGAAGTCACGTTCGCAGTTGCCGATACCCACAAGGACGGCGACGGCCATTATCTGCATATGGGTACGCTGGAGGACGGCACGCTGCATGTCGGCGACACCGTGACCGCAGCAATCGACACCGACCGCCGCAGCGCGATCATGCGCAATCACACCTCTGCACATCTGCTTCAGGCGGCACTGCGCAAGGTGCTCGGCGACCATGTCCATCAGGCAGGTCAGCTGGTCGATGCAGACCGCTGCCGCTTCGACTTCTCCCATTTCTCCGCTATGGAGCCCGATGAGATCAAGAAGGTCGAGGCAATGCTCAATCAGGAGATCCTCGCGGCAAAGCCCGTCACCACAAAGGAAATGCCGATCGAAGAGGCAAAGAAGCTGGGCGCAATGGCGCTGTTCGGCGAAAAGTACGGCGATGTTGTCCGCGTTGTGACTGCGGGCGATGAATCCGTCGAATTCTGCGGCGGTACGCATGTCACCAACACAGCGCAGATCGGTCTCTGCAAGATCCTGAGCGAAAGCTCCGTTGCAGCAGGCGTGCGCAGAATTGAGCTTGTCACCGGCGCAAACGTGCTGAAGCTGCTCGAAGAAACAGAGAATACGCTGCTCAATGCCGCAAAGGCAATGAAGCTGGCAAATCCGGCAGAGCTGCCTGAGAAATGTGCAGCAGCCGCAAACGAACTCCGCGACAAGACACGCGAGATCGAAAAGCTCAACCAGAAGCTTGCAAACGCACAGCTCGCAGACCTCTTCACGGGCGGCAAGGAGATCAACGGCATCAAGGTCGTTTCCGCAATGCTCAGCGATGTGAAGCCGGATACGCTCCGCACGCTCGGCGACCAGATCCGCGACCGCGAGCCGAATGTGATCGCGCTGCTCGCAGGCGTGAGCGGTGAAACCGGCAACTTCTACTGCGTCTGCTCCAAGTCGGCAGTTGAGAAGGGCGCACACGCAGGCAAGATCATCCAGCGCATTGCTGCGATCACCGGCGGCAAGGGCGGCGGCAGACCGGACAACGCGATGGGCGGCATCGGCAAGACCTACATGGTCGACGAAGCGCTCGCAGCCCTCGCAGGCATGGTCGGCGACATGATGACGAAATAATACCGGATTTCATTTTAGTTTATAATTTAGACTGAACAGGCGATTGTAAAAGTTCAGATTACAGTGCGAACGGAACCAAAAATATAGTTTTCGGTCAAGCCTTTTCCAAAAGGCTTGCAGGTCAAGGGCAGTGCCCTTGGCGCACTCCGCAGAGTGCGAAACACTCCATGCGTTTAAGAGCTCGCGGGCTTGGGTGCCTGCGATAGAGGCACCCATTCAAAATCAGTCGCGCAGCGACACCTTATTTCTATCTAAGAACGCGGGAAACTGCAACCGTATACGATTTTCGCCAACACCTTTTCGATCGCCGATTCGATACTGAACACAGGGAGGGATATTATGCGTGTGACGATCCGGGCTGCCCGTCCGGAGGACGCAAAAGCGATCTTTCAGCTGATCCGGGACGAGCTTTATGAAAATCTCTCCGCCGCCGACACCGCACATATCCTCGCAAGGCTCTGTGTGAACCGCAAACACAAGGTCTTTTCCGCAGAGGTTGACGGACAGGTGGTCGGGTTTCTGCATATCTGCGATTACGAATCCATTCTCCTGCGCGACCAGCTCAAGAATATCACGGCGATCGCGGTCGCTGCAAGCTACCGGCATATCGGAATCGGACGTGCGCTGCTCAGATGGGCAGAGCACTGGGCAGAGGAATACGGTGCAAAGGGCGTGCGGCTGGATTATCACCCGCTGCTTGCCTCTGCGAACGAGTTCTTCAAAGCCTGCGGATTCCAGGGCAATGTGAAGCTGTTCCAAGAGTAAACAGGCGGGCAGACAGTGCCTGCATCCATTTTCGGTCGGCAGTACCGACAGCCGTTTTCGCGGCGGACAGTGTCCGCTTCCATTTTCGCGACCACAGTATTCTTAAAATACAAAATGCCCATCTCGCGTTGTTGGTCTGTTGCAGACTGAAAGGTGAGGTGGGCGCTTTTTCGTCAGGCATAAGGAGAGGGAGAGCGTGCGGCAGCGATCCCATCTCTGCTATGATTGCCGCTGCCATCACGGCAGATGATATACGTATCCATCTCTCTATCTATATCTGCTTTTTTGCTTTTTCAAAAAAGCATTTGCTTTCTTTGCTCATGGATATTATTTTGTAATAATTGCAAAAATCCTCTTGATTTTTCGTGAAATTTGTGGTATAATAATATAGTAAATTCGCGGAAGGAGGACGATATCCATGATCGAAATACAAAGAATGGGCTGTTCCTGCCGGCACGATCCCGGCTTCGTCTTTGATGTGCCGCAGGGCTACGACGGCTATCTCATCCTGTTCGTCAAATCCCGCGCCTTCTTCGAGATCGGCGGTCAGACGACAAACGTCGAACCCGGCACCTTCATCATCTACGACCGCGGCACCCCTCTCCACTACGGCGCCCTCGGCGGAGACTATATCAACGACTGGATGCTTTTCCGGTGCAGCGAGCCCCTCAGCGCAGACATCGCTGTCCGGTTCAATGAGCTGATCTTCATCGGCGAACAAATCAATATCCCGCAGTATTTCCAGCTGATCGCGGACGGCTATTTCCGCGGCACCAATCCCCTGACGGCGGGCTTTCTCGTGCGGGCAATGCTCTCTGAGATCTTCCGTGAAGCCGCCGAAGGCACCGGCGCCGAGCTCCCGCATTACCGCGAGCTGCTCGATCTCCGGCGCCAGATCTACGCCCAGCCGAGCACAAGCTGGACAATGCAGAACATGGCGAAAATGCTGAATATCAGTATGCCGTATCTGCACGCGCTCTACAAAAAGGCGTTCGGCACCACCTGCACCGCGGATGTCATCCGCAGCCGCATGGAACAGGCGCAGCAGTATCTCAACAATCCCGGCATGACCGTTGAAGAGGTCGCGTTCGCCTGCGGTTACAGCAGCGGCGTCCATTTCTCGCGGCAGTTCAAGAAGGAAATCGGCGTTTCCCCGCAGCAGTGGCGGAAACAGGCGAAATCCTGAACCCATACAGCCTATGCATACAGATCTTCGCTTCTATGAAATTTTGCAGCAGTGCGCCGAAGACGCCCTCACTGATGCGTTTCTCGCACTCTGCACCGATGCGCCGGATCGTTCCGGACTGCGGGAAACATTCGCCGCCTTTTTGCAGGATCTCCGGCAGATCATCCCGAACTGCTGCGAGCCCCTGACGCTCACGGGAGTGCGCAGCGGCACGCACGACATTGTCTATGCCGTCCGTGCAGGGGATGCGATGCACTATGGCTTTGAACTGCATCCGTGGGCGGATACGCTGGGATATTTCGCGGACGGGGACTGCGTCGCAGCATTCGGGCGGGAACATTTTGCCGCGCTGGTGCTGTGGGAAATGACCTTTTTCGGATTTTCCGAGGATGCGATCCGGCAGGCAGCCGCTCGTTTTGGCAGAGAAAGCTGACCGATGACGATAAGGGAAGCATTCCGATAAAACAATCGCCCGACTCACGGAGCGGTCTTTTCACAGACCGTCAACGCGAGCCGGGCGTTTTTTATGGGTCATTGGGGGTTGGCTTTTCCAAGGAATGTTTTTCCGGGGAATGTTTTTCCGGGAAATGCTTTTCGGAGCTATGCTTTCCGGCAGCCGGTTCATCACGCAGATCCTCCTTATGCACGATAAACCAGAATGTCGAGCCGACACCGACCTGACTGTCTACGCCGAACGTATAGTTGTGCAGCTTCAGGATCGCCTTGACGATCGAAAGCCCCAGTCCTGTTCCGACAACCGCACGCTTGTAGTTCTCGCTGCGGTAATACTTGTCGAAAATGCGCGAGACGGTTTCCTGATCCATGCCCTCGCCGGTATCGCGCACGGAGATCTTCAGTCCCTCCGGCAGATGCTCCTGCTTAATGTAGATCTGCTTGTCCTCGCCGGAATAGTTCATCGCATTGTTTACGAGATTGCAGATCACGCGCTCGATCTTGACTGCGTCACAGCTGACCTTCGCCGGACGGTCGGTCTCCAGATGGAAGGTGTAGCCCGAAACAGCGGAAAGCCCGTGATAGCGGTCAATGATATCCTGCAGCTTCTGCTCCATCTGAAATTCATTGCGTTCAAGCGACATCTTGCCGTTTTCCAGCTTGGAAAGGTCAAGGATATCGTTCACCAGCGCGGTCAGACGGTCGGTCTCGTCAATGATGACCTGCAGATGCTGCTCGCGCTTCACCGGATTGTTGCCGGAGATATCGCGGATCATTTCCGCATACGCCTTGAGCATGGTCAGCGGTGTGCGGAGATCGTGGGAGGTGTTCGCGATGAGGTCGCGCTGCATGATATCGACACGGTTGATCTCATGCGAGGCATAGGTCAGCGTTTCCGCAAGCCGGTCGACCTCATTATAGCCGCCGCCCTTGAAAACGATATCGTATTTTCCGTGTGCAAGCTGCTCTGCCTCCTTCGTGACCTCGACAATCGGCTGCGCGAGCCGCTTGGACACGATGAAGGAGATAAAGAACGCGATCATGATCATGATAAACGTGATGATAATGGTCTGGCGCTTCAGATTGTTGATCGTCGCGTTGTCCGGCACAAGCGGAGTATTCAGCAGCAGGTAACCGTCCGGCGTTTTCGTCGAGCCGATCACGCAGGCGAAAATCAGAATCTGCATACCCTTGGTTCGGGCAGGCTTCCAGCCGTAATACACACCGTCCGGCTGTTTACCCAGCGCACGGATAATATCCGAGTTGTTATTGTTCATGCCGTGGATCAAGCAGTTCTCGCCGAGTGTCTCGATGGCGAACGCATGCCGGTTCCGTCCGTCGCGCACCTCAACGCACATATTGTTTTCGACCGCCATCGTGCGGAATTTCTCAATGGTTTCGTCGGACAATTTGAGAGATTCTCTGCCGAATCCGTCGTCCTGACACATCTTGACCATCTGCTCAGCAATCTGGACGATATCGTTCGTTTTCATCCTGTTGAAGAACACCTGCAAAAACAGGATCTGAAAGACCCAGAGCAGCGCAAACGTCACGATCACGAAGATCATAAACCAGCCCCAGACATGGATCCGCATGCTGAGGCGTTTTCTGAGCTTATGCTTCAAACTTATATCCCATTCCTCTCAGCGTGACGATGAATTTGCGGTACTCGCCGAGGCTGCCTCTGAGCATCTTGATATGGGTGTCGACTGTGCGGTCGTCGCCGAAGAAGTCGTAGCCCCAGACCTCCTCCAGCAGCTTATCGCGCGTGAGGGCGATGTTGCGGTTTTCGACGAGGTAGAAAAGCAGGTCGTATTCTTTCGGCGTCATGTTCGCCTTCTGCCCGTTGACATAGACCTCTCTGCCCGCCATGTCGATCTCCAGTCCCTCGAACGCGAGCTTCTGCGGGACAGTCTTCTCCTTCTTGCGGCTGAGATTGTAGACAGCCTTGATCTGCTGCATCAGAATCTTCGGAGAATAGGGCTTCTCGACATATTCGATGATGCCCACATCATAGCCGTGCAGCTTGTCGTATTCATCGGTTCTTGCGGAGAGCATGATGATCGGCACATCGCTGATCTCACGGATCTCGCGGCAGGCGGTGTAGCCGTCCTTCTTCGGCATCATCACATCCATGATGATCATGTCGAATTTATCGTTCCGTACCTTTTCGACGGCTTCTGCGCCGTCTCCCGCCTCCACGACCTCAAAGCCGTCGATTTCGGCGTATTCGCGGATATTATTGCGGATCGCGGGTTCATCATCAACAACAAGCAGTTTCATAATAATGCGTTCCTTTCATGTTAGTCGGGCGTATCCGGAACAGTATACGGATACAGCATCAGTATAACATAAAATTGTGAAATTTTCGTGAAATCTGCGGCAAAAGATGGGGGGATATTTGCATTATTCCATTGACATTTTCACCAACTATTGGTATAATAGAAGTATCTATTTCCAAATGACAGGACTGATTGAAAATGAAACAACAAATTCTTTGCACCGCACTCGCCGCAATGATGCTCACGGGATGCGCTGCCGAACCGCAGAACAGCATCGCAGATACCACCGCACCGGCAGAATCCACGTCCGCCGTTGAAACAACCACAGCAGCAACCGCAGAAGGGACAGCATCCGCAGAGGAGACAGCATCCGTATCAGAGACCGCCGCGCAGACAACTGCCGCAGCGGAAAATCCTGCCGACGGGACGATGCCCCATTTCGTGATCGTTCCCGCACCCGCGGAAACCTACGCAGCAGTGACAGCAGCAGCACAGACACATCCCGCCGTCACAACCTCCGCCAAGCCGAACTACCAGCTGCGCTTCTCCCTGCCGCTGGCGCTCAACAATCTGTTCGATTATGAGAAGAGCGCCGACCTTGCCGGAACCGGAATCGTCCGCGCACCTTCCGGGCTGCGGCTGCACGAGAAAACCTCGGTGAACTCCAACACGATCACCACGCTCAAGGACGGCACCGCTGTGGAGATCCTCGGTGTCGCTGCGACGCTTGACACAGAATATGATTACGACGTCGAGCCGAACAGCTTCAATCAAAGACGCTGGTTCCGCATAAAGGCGGACGGCAAGGAAGGCTATGCAAGCGCAGACTATATTACCGCAAAATTCACCCAGAGCCCGACAGAACTCTCCAAACGGCAGCTCCGTATTCTGATGTCGTTCACGTATTTTCAGGCGCAGAATCTGTACATCAAGTTTGCGCGGGACGGCGGTTTCGGCGGCAGAGGACTGAATGCCGCCGACAGCTTCACCAACGATCAGGGAACCTATCAGCAGGTGCAGCCCGACTCCCTGAAGCTGAGCGATATCTACGACGAATTTTATCAGTATTTCTCGAAAAACTATCATCAGGACATCCTGCACCAGCGCACGGCAGGCAGGCCCGCCTATTATATTGAGAAGGACGGCAAGCTTTACGCCAACACATCCTTCGACAGCCACACCAAATGGCTTGATTGGGACGACGCAGGCGCCATCATCGAAAACGGCATCACAGACACAGAGATCAAGGCAAAAGCCTCCTGGCGGTACCTTTACGATTATAAGAAAGACCAGTACGGCAACGCGGTCTGGGTTGAGCCGGAATATTCCCTTGTTTATGAAGACGGATACTGGAAAATCGGCAAATTTACACCGATCTACGATTTCCTGACGGTTTCGCCGCAATGAAAATAACGGCTGCTTTGTGCAAAGAGCATGGCAGCATCACGCCATACCTACGATTATCAGGAAGGAGCGTCACAATGAAAAAACAGATGCTTTTTGCAGCACTCACGGCAATGCTGCTCACGGGATGCGCCAGTGAATCCCTTGTCAACACCAACACTTCCACAACCGCACCGCTCCCGCCCTCCGGCGCCTCGACCGAAACGGGCATCGGTGAAGTGACCGCCCCGCAGACGGGCACTGTGCCGTTTGAGACCGTTCCGCTCATGACGACTGCGGGCGATGCATCCGGAACAGTGTCCGACACTTCCGCTGTCACGGAGATCACGGAAGCCGCCGGCGACAGCCCGAACTTCGTGATCGTTCCCGCTCCGGCTGTGACCTACGCGACAACCGCGGCGACCAAACCCGCCGCCACGACGACCGCCAAGCCGAACTACAATCTGCGCTTCACGCTGCCGGTGTCTGCCGGAGATCTTTTCGTTGTCCAAGGCGGCGAGGAGCTTGCGGGAACCGGTCTTGTCCATGCAAAGGACGGACTGCGGCTGCGTGACAGGCCTTCCGCCAAAGGCAAGCAGCTTGCAACGCTGAAAGACGGCGAGACCGTCGAAATCCTCGGCGTGGAACCGCCGCAGGATCTGGGAGAAAATGATCCCATCAGCGATATGATCTACAGCGACAGCCGCTGGTATCACGTCAAGGCAGGCGGGAAAGAGGGCTACGCAAACGGAAAATACATCGCTGTGCAGTTCAAGCAGAAGCTGTCGGAGCTTTCCAGAAGACAGCTCCGTGCGATGGCGACTTACCTCTACTGCCAGGCGCAGGATCTCTATATCGTGTTTGCACGCGACGGCGGATTCAAGGGCAGAGGACAAAACAGCGCCGACAGCTTCTCCAACGATCAGGGGCTCTATGAGCAGGTACAGCCGTCCACGGTGAAGCTGAGCGATATCTACAACGAATTCTATCAGTATTTCTCCAAGACCATCCACAAGGATGAGCTGAGCCCCAAAGCCGCCGACAAAGCAAAGTATTATACGGAGAAAAACGGCAAGCTCTATGTCAACACGACCTTCGGCGACAATGTCTGGTTCCTGGACGGACGCCTCAACCAGATCGTGAGCGCCGAGGAAACACAGGTAAACTGCACCGCATGGTACAACTACACGCCGAGTTACCGGAACGACCAGAACGAAGGCTACGAAGAAACAAAGTTTTCGCTGGTCTATGAGGACGGTGTATGGAAAGTCGGCGAATTCTCGCCCGTATACTGAGAAGCAAGCTGACAGGCAGACATCCGGATCGGATGCATTCACGCTTGTCTTTGAGGACGGCGTGTGGGAAAACGGCAAATTCACATACCATTATTAAAAATCAGAAAGGATGAATGTACTATGAAAAAACGAATCGGTATCCTGACCTCCGGCGGTGACTGCCCCGGTCTGAACGCAACCATCCGCGGCGTGGCAAAGGCGTGCTTTGAGCTGATGGGCGAGGACAATGTCGAGATCATCGGCATATCCAACGGCTACTACGGCCTGATCCACAATTTGTGCAAGCCGATGACGCCGATGGAATTCTCCGGCATCCTCACGCAGGGCGGCACGATCCTCGGCACAAAGCGCCAGCCGTTCAAGATGATGACCGTGATCGGCGACGACAATCTCGACAAGGTCAAGGCAATGCGCGAGACCTACCAGAAGCAGAAGCTCGACTGCCTGCTCACACTCGGCGGCAACGGCACTCACAAGACCTCCCATCTGCTTTCGCAGGAAGGCCTGAACGTGATCGGTCTGCCCAAGACCATCGACAATGATATCTACGGCACGGACGTCACCTTCGGTTTCCACACCGCCGTTGACACCGCAACCGACGCGATCGACCGTCTGCACACTACCGCCGCTTCGCACAGCCGCATTCTCGTCTGCGAGATCATGGGCAATAAGGCAGGCTGGCTGACACTGAACGCGGGCATCGCGGGCGGCGCGGACATCATCCTCATCCCGGAGATCCCGTATGATATCGACAAGGTCTGCGACGCGGTCATGAAGCGTGCCGCAAGCGGAAAATCATTCTCCATCCTCGCCGTCGCGGAGGGCGCGTTCGACAAGGATGAGGCAAAGCTCAAGAAGAAGGACCGCGCAAGAAAGCGCGAGGAAGCAGGCATCACGACGGCGACATCCCGCATCGCGGCACAGATCCAGGCAGGCACGGGCATCGACACGCGCGTCTGCGTTCCCGGACACATGCTGCGCGGCGGCTCTCCGTCTGCGTATGACCGCATTCTCGCGACCGATTTCGGCGTCTACGCTGCAAAGCTGGTCGCATCCGAAAAATACGGCAGAACCGTTGCAATGGTCAAGGGCGAGATCACATCCAACAAGCTCGCGGACATTGCCGGTCTGACCAAATTCGTCAACCCGAAGGATCAGCTCGTCACAACGGCGCGCCGCATCGGCGTTTCCTTTGGAGACTGAACACAGAAGGGAGCATTTTGAAAGCATGAGCAGAATCAAGGCACTTGCAGAGGTCGTGCGTTCCGGCGGTGCAGACGCAATGCTGCTGACCGGCGAGGTCGATCTGATCTACGCAACGGGCGCGACGGCACTGGAGGGACAATGCCTGATTTTTCCGGATGAGACCGCCGTTTTCGTTACGGACGGGCGGTATATCGAATATGCGGAGGCAGTGCTTGCACCGCAGGGCTTTCAGGTCGTCAACCGCACACAGTCCGAAAGCGGCATCCAGATGGTCGGGGATATCCTGCATCAGCGGGATGTCCGCCGCCTGATGTATGAGGACGATGTGCTGACCGTCAAGAGCTTTGCGGCGCTGCGCAAGCATCTGGAGATGGACTATGTCCCTGTGCTGGACGGCATCACCGATCTCCGAGCCTGCAAGTCCGACGAAGAAACAGTGTCCGTCATCAAGGCACAGCGCATCGCCGAGAAAGCGCTCGACATGCTCCTGCCGGAATTGAAAACCGGCATCACGGAGCGCGATGCAGCGGCAAAGCTCAACTATTATATGGCACTGCTCGGCAGCGAGAAGCCGTCCTTCGAGACGATCCTGCTGTTCGGCGAAAACACCAGCAAGCCACACGGCGTCCCGTCCGACAGGGCGCTGAAACCGGGCGACTTCGTGCTCTGCGATTTCGGCGCAGTCGTGAACGGCTACCATTCCGATATGACGCGCACCTTCGCCTATGCCTCCGCGACCGACGAAATGCGCACAGTCTACGAAACGGTGCTCGCGGCGCAGACGGCTGCGCGGAATGCTGCCGTAGCGGACGCATTGTGCAGCGATATGCATTTTGCGGCGGTCAAGGTCATTGAGGATGCCGGCTACGGAGAATATTTCACCCACGCACTCGGCCACTCGGTCGGACTGGAGATCCACGAAATGCCTGTTGCATCTCCGCACTGCGATCAGCCGCTGAAAGCGGGCGTGATCATGACCGACGAACCGGGCATCTATCTTGCGGGGAAATTTGGTGTGCGCATTGAGGATATGCTGCTGATCACAGAGGGCGCGGCAAGGAATCTCACGGAATATCCCAAGGAATTCCGCATTCTGCCGGAACAGGGCTGAAACGCAGATTGTGACAGGCCTGTGAAATCTCTGTGAATCGTATGTGAAGTCTGTTGCATTTTTCAAAAAATATGGTATACTTAGATTAGCACTCGGAAGCGTCGAGTGCTAATTCTATTTTTGAAAGGTGACAAATCATGGAACAGAAACAATTTCAGGCAGAGTCCAAGCGTATGCTGGACCTGATGATCCACTCTATTTATACACACAAGGAGATCTTCCTCCGCGAGCTGATCTCCAATGCATCCGACGCGATCGACAAGCGCTATTTCAAGTCTCTCTCGGACAACGAAGGTCTGAACCGCGACGATTTTCACATTTTCCTGCACCCGGACAAAGATCTCCGCACGCTGACCATTACCGATAACGGCATCGGCATGACTGCGGAGGAGCTCGAAGCAAACCTCGGCGTGATCGCACATTCCGGTTCCCGCGCATTCAAGAGCGAGAATGAGCTCGACGAGAACACCGATATCATCGGACAGTTCGGCGTCGGCTTCTATTCCGCATTCATGGTCGCAAAAAAGGTGACTGTCCGCACAAAGGCTGCCGGCTCCGACACCGCATATGAGTGGCAGAGCGAGGGCGTGGACGGCTACACCGTCGACACCTGCGACAAGGCAGATATCGGCACGGAAATCGTGCTGGAACTGATCGACGACACCGAGGACGAGAAGTATTCCGAATACCTGGAGGAATTCCGTCTGCGCCAGCTGGTCAAGAAGTATTCCGACTATATCCGCTTCCCCATCCAGATGGAGGTCACGCGCTCCAAGAAGGTCGAAGGCACCGAGGATCAGTACGAGGATGTGCATGAGATCGCCACGCTGAATTCCATGACGCCGATGTGGAAGAAGAACAAGAACGAGCTGACCGACGAGGACTACAACCGCTTCTACCGTGAGCAGTATTTCGACTACACCGAACCGCTTTCGCATCTCCACAGCCGCAACGAAGGCGCAGTCAACTACAATATGCTGCTCTATATCCCCGCAAAGGCGCCGTATGACTATTACAGCAAGAGCTTTGAAAAGGGCCTGACGCTCTATTCCAACGGCGTCATGATTATGGAGAAATGCGCCGATCTGCTGCCCGATCATTTCAGCTTCGTAAAAGGTCTGGTCGATTCCGAGGATCTCTCGCTCAATATTTCCCGTGAGATGCTCCAGCACGACCGCCAGCTCAAGCTGATTGCAAAATCACTCGAAAAATCTATCAAGAACGAGCTCACCAAGATGCTCAAGACCGACCGCGAGAAGTACGAGAAATTCTGGGAGGCATTCGGCATCCAGCTCAAATTCGGCATCTACAACGGCTTCGGCGTGAACAAGGAGCTCCTGCAGGATCTGCTGCTGTTCCACAGCTCCGGATGCGACAAGCCGGAAGGATACAGCACGCTTGCGGAATACGTTTCCAGAATGCGCGAGGATCAGAAGTATATCTACTACGCAGCAGGCGAGAGCGTCCCGCGCTGCGCAGGTCTGCCGGCATCCGAGCTGGTGCGCGACAAGGGCTACGAGGTGCTGTACCTGACCGAGCATGTCGATGAATTCACGATCCAGACGCTCCAGCAGTATTCCGACAAGGAATTCAAGAATGTGTCCGCGGGCGATCTCGGTCTGGAATCCGAGGAGGACAAGACCGCGCTCGAAAAGAAGAACGAAGAGGCAAAGGATCTCTTTGAGGAGATGCAGAAGGCGCTGGAAGGCAAGGTCAAGGCCGTGCGCCTGAGCAGCCGTCTCAAGAGCCATCCGGTCTGCCTTTCCTCCGACGGCGATCTCTCGCTGGAGATGGAGAAGGTGCTGAACAACATGCCGGTCGGACAGAAGGTGCAGGCAGAGCGTGTGCTGGAACTGAACGCCGATCATCCGGTCTTTGCGGTGCTGAACAGACTGCTGACCGAGGACAAGGACAAGCTCGCGAAGTACACAAATCTGCTCTATCAGCAGGCGCTTCTTATTGAGGGCATGCCGATCGAGGATCCGGTCGCTCTGAGCAGCATGATCTGCGACCTCATGGTGTGAATTTCGTTAGGAATGAGAAGTGGAGAGTGAGGATTTTCCGGCTGCCGCATTCCGCATAATACAAACCGCGTGTATCATTCAATGGTACACGCGGTTCTATTCATAAACAAAACGCCCGGCTCACAACACAGTCCATAGTCAGACTGCAGCGCGAGTCGGGCGCTTTCATTTATCAGAATACTGGGTTCGCGAAAATGGATGCAGGCACTGCCTGCCGCGAAAATGGAGCAGACACTGTCTGCTTATTCTGTGAAGAACCGCTGATTTGCCTCAAAGACACCCTGCGGCTTGAGCTCGCGGTAACCCGTGACCTCGGGCGGCAGGCTGAGATTCGGCGCGTCGATCATGGCGGTCATGGGCTCCGGGCAGAAGTAGCCGTTGAAGCCGCGGTCGTTCCAGATGATCCAGAACTTATACTCCTCGGAGACCTGGTAGCAGATCTTCTTGCCGCTTGCCGTATCCTCTGCAATGACGCCGTAGAAATCCTGCTCATCCAGCTTGCCGGTCTCTGCCTGATACATATCGTTGTCGATGTTCTGGAGCACCGGGCATTTCGTGCCGTTCTTGTATTCCAGATCGGAGAGCTTCGGTTCGAGCAGGCGCTCTGTCGGCAGGCAGCGCTCATTGAGCTCGCAGCGCTTGCCGATCGGCACCATCAGCGTGATATCCTCCGGCTTTGCACCGTCCACGAACGGCGCCTGAATGGTAGTGTGCGTCGCAACGGAGATGGGCAGCATCTTCTCGGAAAGATTGATGATCGCGATCTTATGCTCCAGTCCGCATTCGCTGAGCGTGAAGGTCAGCTCAACGCGGAAGGGCAGCGGGAAATACACAAAGAAGGGATCGCTTTCGTTATAATCATACGCTGTCCGTACCACTGCGCAGTTTTCGTCTGCGTGATGCGAAAGAACCTTGTAGACGCGCTTATGGAGAAAGCCGTGAATGTGATTGTGCAGGGGATCGTTGAGCGGGAGCTCATAGACTGCATCCGACGTTTTGAGGATGCCGTCTGCAAAACGGTTCGGAAGATAAAGCGTGGGCAGCCCCCAGACCTCGGCGGACTGCATCAGCGTCTCCGCTGTATTGTCCGGCGAGAAACGGAAAATATCTATCTGACGCTCCGTATCCCGCAGTCGGATGACATTCGAGCCGATCTCATAAGCGACATAGGCTTCGTATCCTCCGGCGCAAAGCTGGATGCAGGGCGTGCCGTTCAGCACTGTTTGCTGCGTAGTATTCATAGTTATGTTTGCCTCCTTGATTTGGGGTAGCTGGATCATACACATTCCGGCATAGTTTCACAGAAACAGTATAGCATATTTTTTGAAAAAAGGCAAGCCCCGAAATTGCAATTTGGCAATATGTACGAATCTTACACCTAAATTTATGCATAACGCGAACACTTGCGCGCCGCATGCTTTTGCAGCCTTCCGAAGGCAGAATTTACGCCGGAAAAAAGGGCAGAAAAGCACCCGCACACAGGGCGCGGATGCTTTCCGGCAGGGGATCTTGTCAGGCTTCCGAATGCAGGACCTCTCTGTCGCGGAACAGGAATGTGATACACCAGACGGCGGAGATCGCCACCAGAATGTAGATCATTCTGCTCACGATGGATGCGGCGCCGCCAAACATCCATGCCACGAGATCCAGCTCAAAAATGCCGACCAGTCCCCAGTTGATCCCGCCGATCGCCAGCAGGATCAGCGCAAGTTTATCCCACATGGAAACTGTCCTCTTTTCATTGTTTTGCCGCCGGTGAATCCGGCTGCGAACATAGTATGTGCAGGAATCCGCGCCATATACAGACAGCATTTTGTTTTCTTATTTTTCGTATTATATATCAGTGAAACAGCAGAATATATCATTGCTATTTAAGTAAAAACTAAGTATAATATAAGGTGAGAGAGTGTATATCATCTCTTAAAATATATATTAATTTGATTTGATAGGGGTAATGAAAAAATGAAAATCTCAAAAAGACTGACCGCGCTGGTCTGCTCTGCCGCCATGCTGCTCTCCGCAGCACCGCTCGCAGTGCGTTCGATCCCCGCGCTCACCGCTTCTGCCGTCACGACTGAAGC
>JAFZPL010000095.1 GCA_017550355.1 Oscillospiraceae bacterium
ACTCCTTCATTTTTTATTGGTTTTCTTTCGGATTGAAAAACGCAAAGCGCAGCTGAGTGCATCCGCTGACCGGTATCAATGCATATCCGCCGCAGATCCGTGCGGAATACGTCTGATACGATACCGCGCCCTTTGCGGATGTCATCGCCTGCACGACATTTACAAACGTGCTCCCGTCCGGAAGATCGCCGATCATCTTCACCGGAAAATAGATATCATAAAAAGCTGCCGATTCGTTCTGTACGGAAAATGCCTTCGATATGAATGTATCAATTTCCCAGCCGGTCAGGTTTTCGTGAACATCATGCAGCAGCACATCTGCATCCGTTTCCCTTGATATCAGACGGCTTTCCTGATTGCCGTCCGGAATATTGAGGAAAAAGCCGTTCTGGATATACGGATCATACCGTTTCCATTCTATGCCGTCCGGACGGACAAAGCCGGTGTCGGCAATCAGCGGGAGATACTGCGTTTCATCAAATATCGGGGAGGTATCCGCCATTGCAGCATCCAGATCGTTTTTTGTGCCGAACGCGATCAGCTTCGTGAAAATCTGATGCTCCTGTAAAAACGGGAGTTCCGTGCAGGTGCGGAGATTGGCAGCATAATAGCCGATGCTCAGATTCATCTGCTCCAGCTCTGCAATGACCGCTTCCAGATTGCTCCCGTCAAATTTCGTGCGGATGCCCTTTGCACGGCTGTCCCTGTTGACATAATCAAAGGACAGCACTTCGCCGCCGGAAAGCTGCGCATTGACCTGGCTGAGCAATGCGGCTTCGATTTCCGGCTGCTGGAAATCGTCACAGTTTGCGGCGGAATCGCCGGTCAGGGAGATGACCGCCTGAAATTCCCGTCCTTCATGCCGCAGAATCGCTTTTGCCCTGCCTGTCGCATGAGATTCAAACAGTGCGCCGTCCTTTTCCAGTGTGACGGAAACAAGCTCCGGCGTAAAGCTGTATTTCTGCTCGATATAGCGGACAGAAAGCGTTTCGGCATCCTCGGTCATCTGCGCTTCCGCGTGACGCTCCCGCATATCTTTGATGAGATGATGTCCGAAAATCCCGCCCGCAGCCAGCAGCGGAATGCCCGCCGCAATCCCGCAGATCGTCAGCAGTTTCTTCTTTGTCATACTTCGATACTCCAAAAATCAGCAGACCGGATACTGCGCTTTACTGCGGATTCTGCGGCAGATACCGTTCACGGTACCAGAGCAGTCCTGCTGCCAGGAAGAGCGCAGGCACTGCCGCAGTCGTCATCAGGGAGACGTAGTTCAGCGGCACACTGAGCGTTCCGATCACGGCGTACTCTTCGACGCCGTGAAGACGGGCGATCACGGCATTCCGGATATAGCTGAATATGAGCGATGCAAGCGGCATGACGATCAGCATCCAGATGCCTGTGCTGATTGCGATCACGGACGGCTTGCCTTTGCGCTTGTTCACGCAGTTCATTACCAGCCGGAAGAAGAACAGGTAGGCAATGAGACTCAGGATCGGCATGACAAAATTGATTGGGTGCCTTGTGATGCTCACAGATTCGGCTGAAAATCTGGTTGCCGCCAACAGTCCCAGCGCAAACTGCGGGAACAGATAGACCGCGCATGTGAGAATGGTCTGGAGGATTTTCACGATCACACCGACCGTTGCAAGCACGCGGATGGGTTTTGCATTATCCATAATCAAATTTTGAAGTTAGGAGTTAGCAGCTAGGAGTTAGGAGCTGCCCGCAGTTTGCACGGTTTGATTGTATTTTGCAGATATTCCGGCAAACGCCAAACCCCTAACTCCTCACTCCTAACTCCTCACTGTTTGTTCCCGGCTCGCGTCTCAGCCTGTGAAAGATCCTGCCTGCACGGGTTCCGTGCCGCGAGTCGGGAGCGATACTTATACTGAATACTTGGAACGCGAAAACGGCTGTCGGCACTGCCGACTGCTTAGCCTTCGACTGCTGCCTTGACGATGATGCTGAAGTCTTCAGCCTTCAGGGATGCGCCGCCGATCAGACCGCCGTCGATGTCCGGCTGTGCCAGCAGACCTGCGCAGTTCTTTGCGTTCATGGAGCCGCCGTACTGGATGGTCACTGCGTCAGCGATATCCTGACCGTAGAGCTTTGCGAGCTGTGCGCGGATGAATGCGCAGACTTCCTGTGCCTGCTCGTCCGTTGCAACCTTGCCCGTGCCGATTGCCCAGACCGGTTCGTATGCGATGACGACGTTCTTCACCTGCTCAGCGGTGACATCGAACAGGTCGAGCTTGATCTGTCTTGCAATGACTTCCTCGGTGATGTTGCACTCGCGCTCCCACAGAAGCTCGCCCACGCAGACGATCGGCTTCAGACCTGCTGCCAGTGCAGCCTTGGTGCGCTTGTTGACGGTCTCGTCGGTCTCGCCGAAGTACTGACGGCGCTCGGAGTGACCGATGACAACGTACTCGACGCCGATTTCGGTGAGCATGTCAGCGGAAATTTCGCCGGTGAATGCGCCGGACTTCTCGAAGTGGACGTTCTCAGCGCCGACCTTGACGTTGGAGCCTGCGGTCACGTTGACAGCGGTCTCCAGATTGGTGAACGGAACGCATGCGATGACCTCGATTTTGCCGTTTGCATCAGCGACCAGCGGCTTGATTGCTTCCAGAAGTGCTTTTGCTTCCGGACGGGTCTTGTTCATTTTCCAGTTGCCGGCGATGATCGCCTTTCTCTTTGCCTTGTTCATGGTGATATTCTCCTTAAAAATAATTATAATTTGAAACCTGGATTACAGTGCGCTCAGTCCCTCGATCTTGTTGAGCTGATCGTCAATAGAGGGCTGTGCCTTGCGTTCATGCGTGACGATCTCGACATACTTCGCGAAGATCCGCGCCTGATTGACCATGCGCGTGTAGTCTCCGCGGCGTGCATACGGGATCGCGGTGGAAGTCTGAATCTCCGCAAGCAGGGAATGCTCCATTGCGGAAGCCTCCTCGAACTGATTGCGGGCGTACAGCATCGAAAGCGCGTAGATGCGCGGATACATTGCCTGATCGGCGTCACAGCGCTTCGTCACCTGAAAATGGAATGCGGTCTGGTAATCCGAAAAGCGTGCGCCGTCGTTGACACGGATGCTCAGGGCGGATGCCAGCAGATAATAGACGAGCGCATCGTCCAGCTGCGGGCGGTACGGCACGTTCAGATCACGCAGCATCTCATATGCCTGGTTCTGCTTGCGCTCTGTCTCCTGAAAGAGTGATTCTGCACGCTCAACGCGTCCGGTCATGGCGTCCATCCACATGCGCATGGTCGTGACCATTGCCATTTCGCGCTGTGTGCCGTGCGCATCGTTCAGAACACGCAGATACTTCGCGGCGTTGTCGTAATCCTCCATCATGAGATAGAAGAACACGCGCTGGAGCTTCAGCCGCAGATCGCCCATGATGAAGACCTGCTCGCTCAGCTGTGCAAGATCGGAGCAGTAGCCCTTCTGCTGGTAGACGCTGTCGATCTTCTGCTCGGTCGCCTTGCGGGAGCCGATCACAACAAAATAATAGGCGCCCAGCGTGATCGCCGCACAGACAACGCCGATCAGGATGAAAACGATCAGTACCGTAAAGAAGTGATTGATGTTTTTCAGTCCGATCAGCGCGCCCAGCACCGTGAAGATGCCGAGAATCCAGTAACAGATGGTGCGCATGAATTTCGGGAGTGATTCCCAGTAGTTTAACAGCATGGGAAAGATCCTCCTTAAAAGGATTTGCGGGGAAAATACAGTTTTAGGCGGATATAGCATGCATACCCGCCTGTACTGTTTTCAAACGGGGAGTGCCCCGTTCCGCTTATTTATCAGCAATTGCTGCCACGCCCGGCAGAACCTTGCCTTCGAGATATTCGAGGGAAGCACCGCCGCCGGTGGAGATGTGGCTCATCTTGTCAGCGAAGCCGAGCTGGATTGCAGCGGTTGCGGAATCGCCGCCGCCGATGATGGTGGTTGCATCTGCTGCAGCAAGTGCTTCACAGACAGCAACGGTACCCTTCTTCAGCGTCGGGTTCTCGAACACGCCCATCGG
>JAFZPL010000096.1 GCA_017550355.1 Oscillospiraceae bacterium
CGGCTGTGCCTTGTTGAGATAGCGGTTCACGGAGAATGTCTTGCAATAGACCAGTCTCGGTTCAGAGCTGCCCTTTTCATAGAGGTATACGGTGATCGGTTCGTCCATGTGGTCAGCGGAAACATTTGCTGATGCGACGAATCTGCCGTTCTTTTCGGTGAGGCTGTGGGTGCTGCCGTCCGCTTCCTCACACTTGCCCGCAAACTCCGCATAGTATTTGTCTGCGGCTTCCTGCGAAAGGACATCCTTGACGTAGAAATTCAGCGCGAGATCGTCCGTGAGGGTGACGGAGATATCCCGAATGGCAGGCGCCATGAACGCATCGGCGGCTGTGACATTGCATCCATTGAACATGGCAGAGGTATCAACCCCCTCTGGGATGTACCAATTTTCAGAGACCCAGATTGTTTCCAGCTTTGTGCAGTAGGCAAACATTTCAGTCGTTGTCTTAAGATTGGCTGTATGGAAGCTGCTGAGATCCACGCGGACAAGGTTGGAACAGCCATAGAACATGTTGCTCATATTCTTCACACGGGACGTGTCAAAGCTGCCGAGATCCACTGTTGTCAGCGCAGAGCATCCCGTGAACATATCGGCCATATCGATCACATTGCTTGTGTTGAAGCTGCTGAGATCCAGATGTTCAAGTGACTCACATGAATAGAACATCCCGAATATGCTGCTCAGGCTGCTTGTATTCCATCCTTTGAAGCTGATTGTTTTCAGCTTGCCGCAGTTGTAGAACATACTGTTCATAAACTGTACCTTGCGCACATCCCAGCCGTCGAGATTCAGTGCAGTCAGGCTGGAGCAGTTACTGAACATTTCATGCATGTCGCTCACGCTGCCGGTGTTGAAGTGTGTTCCGAATGTAACAGACCGCAAGTTTGGGAGATCCTTGAACATATGAAACATTGAGGTCACGCTGCCTGCGTCTGCCCGCGACAGATCAATTGTCTCCACCTGTGTCATCCCTTGGAAGAAAGCTTCGCAATTAGCCGGCAGTACCGTTCCTTCCTCCGCAACAACATGCTTGATGTACTGTCTGTCAACGCCAAGGTTATCCGGCAGTTTCACGCCGTTCGATCCGGAATTTTCCAGCACGCCCGCAAGAATAAGTGTTCCTGACGACGTCTCGTACCAGGGGACATCCGCTGCGCTTGCCGTGATTGCTGTCCCCGCGGGAGTCAGCCCGCCGATGCCCGCCGGCAGCGCACCGCCGATCAGCGTCAGCGCCATCAGTGCCGCACCGGTTTTTTTCCAGAGCTTCTGTGTCATTTCATAACCTCCAAACGATAAAGGAAATTCGCAGATCCGCGGAACGGAAAACCGCCGCATCCCTGCTCTATACAGTATACCATATTTTCACTGTTTCCGCAATGCTGATTTTACGTATGAATGTAGAAGATGCATCCGTTTATTTTTGCGCGTTTTGTGGAATATGTATATTCTGCACCGTATATCCGGAGAGAAAAAAACGGGCAGCCGGAATCCCGACTGCCTGTTTTTCTTACAGATCGACCTTGAAAGTCGCGTCGCCTTCACCGTTGACAGTGAAGTATGCCGCGCCTTCCTCCGGCTTCACATAAACTGTGAACTCGGAAACAGCCTTGCGCTTATGCGTGGATTTGTACTGCTTGTAAGCCTTATCCGCGATACCGGTGATATCGAATTCCTTGTCGCCGACCTGAACGAGTGTCGTCAGAACAGCCTCGGTCTTCTTTTCAGCGGTCTTCTTCTCGGCAGGCTTCTTTGCAGCAGCCTTCTTCGCAGGCGCCTTCTTTGCAGCGGTCTTCTTTGCAGGCTTTTCAGCCGGCTTCTCCTCAGCAGTCACTTCTGCTGCGGGAGCCTCTGCGACAGCCTGAACAGCTGCGGTCTCCGGGATCTGGGTTTCATCCTTCTTCTTACGTGGCATGGGTAAATCACCTCCAAATTTTTTTATTATTATACACGAATATACAGCATTTGTCAAGAGTTAAAATGAAAATTTTTTGTGAACATTTTGATTATATGCAGAAAGCCCCGCGAAAATACATCCCGCGGGGCTTTTTTCGTACGGAGCCGACCGTTTCGGCGGATCCGGACACAGCGAAAATTTGAAATTTGAAATCCGGATGTTCCGGAGATGTACCGTTTTCGGCCGGCTGACGAAACCGGACAACGGCATCAGAACCGGTATCAGAAATTGTAATTCGTTTTCGGCGGAGTTGTAAACGCCGGATGCGGTTCAGCTGAGATCGTTTTCTTCGGCTTCGAGCTTTGCCATATAGCGGTTATAGCTCTTGACCTTGCGCTCCTCCACGATAAAGTTGAGAACGAAGCAAACGGTGCCGATGATTGCGAAATCGGCGATCGTGCCCAGCGTGCGGTCTGTCCAGCCGACGATCGAGCCGAAGTAATCCATTGCCGTCCACGAACCCGCGAGACCGAGACCGGTGAGCAGATAAATGCCGATGCGCTTGCCGCGTGCAGCTGGAGAGGGATCGAGCGGTTTTCCCATGAACTGCGGGAGCGTGTGAACCTCATTCTGACGGTCGACACCGATCATGCAGATCAGCATGAGGAACAGAAGGACGATCTCCGGTACGGCGAGTTCACCGTGGAAACCGACGTAAATGATCCGGACGACCACATAGAAAATGGCAACCACGCCGCATACTGCGAGGCGCTTTTCGTTGACCTGTGCGGTGCGTTCGTCAACGGGATATTTTTGAGTGAGTTTTTCCTGCATAGTCATAATCAATCTTCCTTTCTTGTTTCCTGCGGATCCCGTTCGGCAGCGGGGATCCAGAACAGTTCGTCGAGTGTTTTTCCGAGTACATCGCAGATCGCGATGCAGAGGTTGAGCGTGGGGTTATAGTTCCCCGATTCGATCATGCCGATGGTCTGCCGCGTGACACCGACAGCGTTTGCGAGCGCTTCCTGATTCATGTCACATTCCATGCGGGCGATCTTGAGACGTTTGTTTTTCACATTCCCGTCACCGCCTTTCATGCTTTGATTATACACCATAGATTGCAAAATGTCAAGTATATTTTACATCTTATCCGCTATAATTTGCAAATTCGTAAAACACGCCGAAAACGCCGCAAAGAAAAATCGCTGCCTTTGTGGTGTTTTTCCAAAATCAGCAGGCGTGCGGATGCGAGGGGCGTGTTTTCATTTTCCGCCAATTATGAATTGCCTGCCGCACCCTTCGCCTTGGTTCGACATACAATATAAAAATGAAAAATTTCATGCGCCCTGATTGAAGAGGAAAAATGCGGGCATACTATCTTTGCAGCCCGCTCATGGGCAGGCAGAAAGGATGGATCACATGTTTACAGTAAAGCGCGGCGAGATCTATTATGCGGATCTCAGCCCGGTGGTGGGTTCAGAGCAGGGCGGCATCCGTCCCGTGCTGATCATCCAGAACGACGTCGGCAACCGGTACAGCCCGACGGTCATTGCGGCGGCGATCACGAGCCGTCTGGACAAGGCAAAGCTGCCCACGCATATCCCCGTTGAAGCGTCCCGCTGCGGGCTCACGAAAAACAGCGTCGTGCTGCTTGAACAGATCCGCACGATCGACAAGCAGCGCCTGAAAGACTGCATGGGCGAGATCCCTGCCGATATCATGAAGGCGGTCGATCATGCTTTGGAGGTCAGCTTCGGGCTGGTGTCGCGCCGCAGCGCACGCATCCTTGCAAACTAGGTATATATCGGGATACATTCTCCGGGCTTTCGGATTATGTATCCCCTTTTGATGTTTACATATAGTATATTTCGTACAAAATATTATTTTCAGAACAATGCGGCGGAAATCAAGCTCTCACCTTGCGTTTCATAGATTTGTAATCGTTTGTTCACATTTTGTTCATTGACTTTTTCGACAAAATCTGCTATACTACTGGTAAATATGCATGTTAGGAGTTGTACGACCAATGAAACGGATCAAGCGCTTATGTGCGATCCTTTCCGCCGCCTGCTTGCTGCTGTCCGGCTGCACGAAAGCAGCCCCCGCTGAACCGACCGGCAGCACGGATTCGGCATCTGCATTTTTATCATCCGCGATATCGGCATCATCCGCAATCACCACATCATCAGCGGCCACAACTGTATCAGAACCGAACCTGACCATTCCGGAGAATGTGCTCGGCAAACGCAGCGATCTTCTGCCGGAGGTCACGGTTGACAAATACAAGGTACCGGAAGGTGAAGGCATGGACTTCGTAAAGAAACTGAAGCTCGGCTGGAATCTTGGCAACACCTTTGATGCGACCGGCACGGACATCACGCCGGAAAAGGAAATGAGCCTGGAATCCTCATGGTGCGGCATCGTCACCAAGCCGGAGAATATTGCTGCGGTCAAGGGCGCGGGCTTTGAAACCATCCGTATCCCTGTTTCGTGGCACAATCACGTCGACGAAAATTTCAAGATCTCCGAAGCATGGATGAACCGCGTGAAGGAGGTCGTCGACTGGGCGATCGAATGCGGGCTGTACGTGATCCTCAACACGCATCACGACAACGCCGCCGAATACTATTATCCGGATTCTGCGCATCTGGAATCTTCCCAAAAATATCTCAGCACGATCTGGCAGCAGATCGCGGAGACGTTCAAGGATTACGACGAGCATCTTGTTCTGGAATCGCTGAACGAACCGCGGCTCGTGGACACGAAATATGAATGGTGGATGGAGAACGGAAACGAGCAGTGCCGGGACGCGGTCCTGTGCATCAACAAGCTGAACCAGCTCTTTGTGGACACAGTGCGTGCGGCAGGCGGAAAGAACGCCGACCGCTGGCTGCTTTGTCCGGGCTATGATGCATCGGCGGAAGGTGCGCTGAACGATGAATTTGTGCTCCCGAATGATCCGAAGAATCGTGTGATCGTTTCGGTGCATGCGTATCTGCCGTACAATTTCGCGCTGGATAACAAAGGCACAGCGGACTGGTCGATCGACAATGATGCAGACCGCCGTTCCGTGACCGACTTCATGGACAGGCTGTACGGGAAATTCATCCAGAACGGTACCCCGGTCATCATCGGAGAATTCGGCGCACTGAACAAGGACAATCTCGAAGCGCGGGTGCAGTTCACGGCGTTCTATACGGCGGCGGCAAGAGCCCGCGGGATCAGCTGCTGCTGGTGGGACAATAACGCATTCTACGGTGCAGGCGAGAAATTCGGTCTCCTGACGCGCGGCGACAATTTCTTCATGTATCCTGAGATCGTGCAGGCGATGGTCGAGAACGCGGAATGAAATTCATAATTTATAAATGACGGGCGGACAGTGTCCGCTTCCGTTGCCGCGTTCAAAGTATTCTGAATAATTGAAAGCGCTCTTCTCGCATTGATGGTCTGCTGCAGACTGAAAGGCGAGAGGGGCGCTTTTTTGCGGCCGAAAATGATTAAAACAAAAAACATGTAAATTTGTACAGAATGAGGATGAAGCAGGTGCACTTCGTAATGCATATCTCCGAAATTATATTTTTAAAAGATAAAATTTGACGTTTTCCCGTCAAAAAACCCCCCGAAAACACCCTATTAGTGAACGGCGTCGGTGCGCTCCCGTATCCGTTCAGCATCCTGAGCGCTCATTCAGAAAGGTGGTATGCATATGCCGAACCGTCCCAAACGCAAGCCCCCGAACCGCCGGCTCTTCTGCATGCTCTATCTCGCCCTCGGCAACGCTGCCGAAGCTGCACGCCGCGCCGGATTTCCGCCCGAAACTGCCGAGATCGACGGACTCCGGCTCCTGCAGTCTCCCTATTGCAGAAGCACCCTCGCCTCGCTTGCCGCACAGCCGCCCCTCCCCATGCAGTCGCTTGTGCTCGCGGGGCTCTCCCGTCTTGCCTTCGGCTCCGCCAATGATGCCGCAAAGCTCCTTTTCGCAGACGAGCTCCCGCCGAAAGAAATGCTCGACACCCTCGATCTCTTTCATGTCTCTGAGATCAAGCGTGTCAAGGGCGGCGGCTTTGAGGTGAAGCTCTTCGACCGTCAGCGGGCAATGGAGCGCCTGCTGGAGCTTGCCGGTTCTGCTGAATCCTCCGCCGCTGCTGCCGCACTGCTCTCCGCGCTGAGCGGGGACACGGGTTCTGCAAAGGAGGTGGATCATGCAGAATATGGTTCCGTTTTCTCCGAAACAGAGGACAGTCCTGAACTGGTGGCACCGTCCGGAGACGAGGAAGCTTGACG
>JAFZPL010000097.1 GCA_017550355.1 Oscillospiraceae bacterium
CAATATTCTTGTTTCGGCATTCAAGCACAGCCCGACACAGATCGAGGTTGTTGCAATCAACAACGGCTCGGGCGAGGTCACACAGGACTTCAATGTCAGCGGCAGAAGCATCACCGGCGTTGACCGCTACCGCACATCTGCAAACGAAAACTGCGCACAGACGAAGGGCATCAGCGCTTCCGGCTCCACCTTCTCGTCTCAGCTTCCTGGAAAGAGCGTTTCGACCTTCATTGTGTCGCTCGAAAGCGACGGCATCGAGGTACCGGAGAATCCGAATCAGCCGGTCGTGGTTGAACCGGAAAAGCCGGATGAGAACGGCTACTACTTCCACGATACCTTTGAAGAAGGCATCGATGGCTGGGACGGCAGAGGCGGCGCAACTGCAGCGCTTGGCAGCAACGCATACAAGGGCAGCAAGGCACTGGAGATCACCGGCCGCGAAAAGCAGTGGCACGGCGCAATGAAGACGCTGAACTACAAGACTTTTGAAGCCGGCAAGGAATACAGCTTCAGCGTCACCGGCTACAGCGAAACCGAACAGAAGATCATGCTTTCGCTCGAATACACGGATGCTTCCGGCACGACGCAGTATGATCACATCGGTGAGGCAACTTCCAGCGGCGGCTATGTGCAGATTTCCAATCCGAACTATCAGATTCCGGAAGGCGCATCCTCACCGAAGCTCTATGTGGAGACGGACGGCACGACCGGCAGCTTCTCCATTGATGAGGTCATCGGCGCGGTTGCAGGAACAAAGGTCGACGGCCCGTCGCAGCCTTCTGTAGAATACACGCTCGGCGATCTCAACAACGACGGCGCAATCGACGCACGCGATATGACGCTTGCAAAGCGCGTTGTCGGCAATGCAAATGCATCTGCGGCTGCAAAGCTCGCAGCAGATGTGAACAAGGATTCCAAGGTCGATGCAGAGGATATCAAGTGGTTCCAGAAGTTCCTGACCGGCGAAACCAAAGCATTCCCGGCATAATTTCATTTGCCTTTCTCATTTCAGATGATTTCATTTAACCCTCCTTTATGGAAAACCGCAGTCTGTGTTTGCAGGCTGCGGTTTTCATTTTCAGATCAAAATTCTTTCGGGGATTTGTGACCGATCCGCTGCACAATCCGTCATATATAGTGAAGGGGCAAGAAACCCTCTGAACCATTGACGGTCTGTGTTTGCAGGTTACGGTCTTCATTTTCAGCCCTACAGTTTCAGATCAAAAAATTTTTTCAGGAATTTGTGACCGATCCGCTGCGCAATCCGTCATATATGGTGAAGGGGCAAGAAAGCCTGCTGAAATCTTTACGATCGTATCAACGCTGGCGTGAACTGCAGAAGCGGCAGCATCTATCAAATCATTCAGCCTTATAACTATCTGAAAGGATGTATTTATTATGAAAAAACTGACTGGTATTTTCGCGCTTCTCTGCGCAGTCTCCTGCATGACCGCTTGCAACAGCAACGGCACCACGGCAGCAAACGCTGCTTCCGACAATGTGCAGATCACCGTTGTGACTGCTTCTTCCGTTACAACCGCACAAACCGCTGCGGCAACGACAACCACTTCCGCTGCACTGACCACCGCCGCATCGACCGTTTCTTCTGCCGCAAAGACCGCGGCTGCAACAACCGCTTCATCTGCCGCAAAGACCGCGGCTGCAACAACCGTTTCTTCCGTTGCACAGACCGCGGCTGCAACAACCGCTTCTTCTGCTGCAAAGATTACCGCCGCACAGAAAAACACGGATAACGACTTCACGGTGTCCGGACATATCTGGTTCATTGTGAATGATATCATTACGGAATATGCCGGCAAAAAGCTTGATGAGGGCATTGTGGTGTACTCATGCTTCCAGTGCTGGCCGGAAGTGATGACGCTCCCGTTGGATGTTTGCAGCAAACTGGAAAAGGGCGGACAGTATATCATCGAATTTAATGATACAAAGATTCCCGATCCCACTCCTTGCATGTATCTGTGGGATGTTGACGGCAGCATGGAGGTAGCCTGTGATTACTTTGACTTGCTGGGCAGTTATGCAAAACTTGGAACGCTCCGTGAAGAGCGGGAGGGTGATCAGGGACTTGACTGCGACATTATCACATGGAAAAATCTGCCGGCTGATGCAAAGCTGAATGAATGGACGGGCTATAACGATATGAAGCCGGAAACATTCACTGCAGAGTTTGTGGAAGGATTCTCCGATCAGCAGTCAAGCCGGGACATCCTTGTGCTGGTACGTGACGGAAAACCGTTTAAGCTGTATGCGGACATCACTAATATTCCGTTCGATCAGTACGTACCGGGCAAACAGTATCGGTTCACCATTACGAAAGATGAGTACGACAGCCCCGTGGCAACAGCAGTTGCCGTCTCGAAATAACAAATAAAAGCATACTGAGCACGGCTCGCGTGTTGGACTGCTTCATGCATCCGTCACGCGAGCCGTTTTTATGATGCATACTATTTATAGTCTTTGCATTGCATTCTCAGCCCATTTATGCTATAATGAAAGCAAAGATGATGCAGAAAGTACGTGATATTGTGATTCGTATTAACAATATGAAACTGCCCCTCGGCTATACGGATGATGTGCTCCGCACAAAAGCCGCCCGTGCAGTCCATCTGCCGCCGGAACAGGTCAGCGCAGTCCGGCTTGTGCGCCGTGCGATTGATGCCCGCAAGGAAGTCTGTTTCATTGCGGCAGTGGATATTGCCGTAAAAAATGAGGCGGCTATACTAAAAAAAGGATATCCGAACGTGTCGGAAGCGCCGGTTTTCTCCATGCCGAAATACGGGAAGAAAACACTCCCGCATCCGCCCGTGATCGTCGGACTCGGCCCCGCAGGACTGTTCGCAGGCTGGGTGCTTGCACAGGCGGGGCTGGCGCCGATTATTCTGGAGCGCGGAAAAGCGGTTCCGGAGCGTCAGAAGGCTGTTGCGGCGTATTATCGCACCGGCAGGCTCGATCCCGAATGCAATGTGCAGTTCGGTGATGGCGGTGCGGGAACATTTTCAGACGGCAAGCTCAACACCGGCACGAAATCGCCGCACATCCGGCAGGTGCTGGAAACGCTGCATGCATGCGGTGCGCCGGAGGAGATTCTCTGGCAGGCAAAGCCGCATGTCGGCACGGATCGGCTCGCAGTCTGTATTCCGGAACTGAGAAAGCGCATTGAAGCGGCGGGCGGCAAGGTATATTTCGGGGCGAAATGTACCGGCATCACCGCAGAGAACGGAAAGATCGTATCTGTCGAGTATGCGCAGGACGGCGCAGAACATTCTCTGCGCACCGATCACGCAATATTTGCAGTCGGTCACAGTGCGCGGGATTTGTTCACATATTTTGCGTCATGCGGTCTGCCGATGGAGCAAAAGGCTTTTTCGCTCGGCATGCGCATTGAGCATCTGCAAACGGACATCGACCGCTTCTGCTTCGGACGCGCTGCAGGTCATCCGCAGCTCGGCGCGGCAAGCTACAAGATCGCGGCGCATCTGCCGGACGGGCGCGGGATCTATTCCTTCTGCATGTGTCCGGGCGGAACGGTGCAAGCGGCAGCATCTGAGCCGGAAACCGTCGTAACGAACGGCATGAGCAATTTTGCCCGCGACGGCGTAAACGCGAATTCTGCGGTGCTTGTCGGCATCTCGCCCGCCGATTTCGGCAGCAGCGATGTACTCGCAGGCGTGGAATTGCAGCGGCGGATCGAACATGCGGCATATCTCGCGGGCGGCAGTACGGGCAAAGCGCCGGTCACGCTGCTTGCGGATTTCCTGAAAAAACAGCAGTCAGCGGCATTCGGGCGGATTCATCCGAGCTATCCGCTGGGGACGGTCTTTGCGCAGCCGGAGACATTTCTGCCGGCGTTTATCTGTGATGCACTCCGGCAGGGGATCCCGCTGCTCGAACGCGGTCTGCGGGGATTCTGTCAGCCGGATGCGGTACTGACCGCGCCGGAAACGCGCAGCTCGTCACCGGTGCGGATTCTGCGGAATCCGGAAACGCTCGAATCGATCGGGATCAAGGGGCTCTATCCGTGCGGAGAGGGTGCAGGCTATGCGGGCGGAATTGTCTCCGCCGCGGTAGACGGCATCCGATGCGCGGAACAGATTCTGAAATAACCGAATCCTATTTCCGGAGGTGTTTTTATGGTGCTTTTGGTTGTAGATGCACAAAAGGCGATCACAGGCAGCAGACTCTATCAGTTTGAGCTGTTTGTATCGCATGTGCAGGAACTGATCCGCACAGCGCGGCAGAATGGGACAGAGGTTATTTATGTCAGACACGATGACGGTGCCGGGCATGAACTCACCAAAGGAAACGACGGCTTTGAGATCTATGATGCGTTTCAGCCTGCTGTACAGGAACGAATTTTTGATAAATATGTAAACAGTGCATTCAGGGATACCGGCTTGCCGACGTATCTGAAGCAAAAAGGGGAAAAAGAGATCATCATCGTCGGTCTCCAGACAGACTATTGTATTGATGCGACGATCAAAGCGGGATTTGAGCACGGATTCAGAATGATCGTACCCGCAGATACGAACAGTACATTTGATAATTCATTTCTTTCTGCCGAACAGACTTACAGGTATTATAATGAATTCATCTGGAACGGCAGATATGCGGAGTGCATTCCCTTTCAGAGTGCGCTGGAACGGATCAAACAAAAAGGAGGAATCGTATGAGACTGGACGGCTTCGGATTGTTGGTGGAAGACATGGCGAACATGATCCGCTTTTACCGGGATGTACTGGGCTTTGAGATCAGAGAGGCAGAGAATACGTCGAATGTCTATCTTGTCAAGGACGGAACGCTGTTCCTGCTGTACGGCAGAAAGGATTTCGAGAAGCTGACCGGCCGCAGATACGAATATATCAAGGGGCTGAACGGACATTCCGAGATCGCGCTCTATGTGGACACATTTGACGAGGTCGATGCGGCGTTCCGGAAGGCTGTGGAGAGCGGCGCGGTGCCGGTCAAGGAGCCGGAGCTGGAGCCGTGGGGACAGCGCACCTGCTATATCGCGGATCCGGAGGGCAATCTGATCGAGATCGGCTCCTGGAACAAGCCCTACGAAGAAAAGGACGCTTAACTCAGCTCTGTCCGCAGAAACTGCAATATCTTCCGTTCGCGGCGGGACACCTGCACCTGTGTCATGTGCAAACGTTCCGCCGCTGCGCTTTGCGTCATGCCGTATTCGTAGCGCAGGGCGATCAGATCCCGGTCGGCGGGAGCAAGCAGACCGAGCGCCTGCCGAAGCGCAAGATGCTCCGTGATCGCCTGTTCCGGCGAAGGAACGGGAATCTCTGCGCAGCGGCTCTCCTCCGCATCCATCGGCACAAGCGGCTGTGCGGCGCAGAGGGCTTCGGCGGTGTCTGATTCGGATTCCCCCGTAACTGCCGCGATCTCTCCGACGGTCGGTTCCCGGTGATGCTTCTGCCGCAGGCTCTCTGCGGCTTTTTTGGCGTGTGCCGCACGCTCCTGCATTCCGCGGCTGATCCGGACGCCGCCGCCATCCCGGAAGAGCCGCCGCATTTCTCCGAGGATCACCGGCACGGCATAGGTCGCGAAGGCACACCCGCGGGCGGGATCAAAGCCCCGCGCCGCCTTGCACAGCCCGAGATTGCCCGCCGAACAGAGTTCCTCATAGGGGATGCCGCGTGCACGGAGCCGGCCGGCGCAGAGATGCACGAGCCCGATGTGTGCGGTGATCTCAGCATCCGTCATGCGGGGCGCCCTGCTGCATTTTCTTGCGCATGATCACGGTTGTCCCGCAGCCGGATCTGCTGCGCACGGTAAGGGAATCCGTGAAGCTCTGCATAACCGTGAAGCCAAGACCGGCGCGTTCCTCTGCGGGCGCACTCGACCAGAGCGGCTGCATTGCCTGCCCGATATCGTCGATGCCGCAGCCCTTGTCGGCAATGCGCACGTAGATCATGTGCTGCGGAAGCAGGCGTACCGTGACGGCGACGGTTCCCGTGCCGGAATCGCGGTAGCCGTGGACGATGCAGTTCGTGACCGCCTCGGAGACAGCCGTGCGGAGATCAGCAAGCTCCTCGACGGTCGGATCCAGCTGTGCCGCAAATGCACAGACCATCGTTCTGGCGAAGCTCTCGTTTTCCGACCGTGCGGGAAATGTACATTTCAGTTCGTTGAGCGTATGCATGTGAAACCTCCTTACTGATTCCGGATCACGGCGAAGCGGTCTGCGCCGGAAAGCCGCATCACCTTGCGGATCTGCGCGGAGGGATGATGCACCTCCAGCGTGCCGCCGGTCTCTTCGAGCAGATGCGCCCGCCCCATGATGAGACCGATGCCGGAGCTGTCCATGAACGTGACGTTCCGGAAATCGAGGATCACAATGGGCGGAAGCTGTTCGCGGACGGCAAAATCAATGGTTTCGCGGATCTCGCGGGCGCGGTGGTGGTCGATCTCGCCGGAAAGCATGGCGACAAGCTGATTTTCTTCCTGTTTGAGTTCTAGCATTTTCGTGTGCTCCTTTCAATATCTCTATATAGGATATTGTACCGCATCATCTGCGCAAAAAAGGTCGAAAGCGGCAGGATGCGGAATATTTTGTCCGCAGAGGAGAAAATCGTTTTCTCAGTTGACCATTTTCGTTCTGATTGTTTCATAAAATCATAATCAATCAAACTGTTGCAAAATACAAGAGAATGTGCTATAATATATTTGTGTGCGTTTTTCGCATACGGAATACTGAAGCAGGAGACAAAGAATATGAATATCATTCCCGCAAATGAAGCTGCACAGGCCGTACAGGAAATTCTGCACGAGGTGCAGAGCGTGGTGGTCGGCAAGGATCAGATCATCCTGAAGGTTTTGCTTGCCATTCTCGCAAGAGGACATGTGCTGCTCGAAGATATGCCCGGTGTCGGAAAGACAACACTGGCGCTCGCATTCGCAAAGACGCTTGATCTGGAGTATCACCGGCTGCAGTTCACGCCGGACGTGCTCCCCTCGGACGTGACAGGCTTCACCGTTTATCAGAAATCGACCGGACAGATGGAATTCAAGCGCGGTGTTGCATTCTGCAATCTGCTGCTTGCCGACGAAATCAACCGTACCTCTCCGAAGACGCAGTCCGCACTGCTGGAGCTGATGGAGGAGAGCGCGGTCACTGTGGACGGCGTGACCTATCCGCTGCCCAATCCTTTCACGGTGCTTGCGACACAGAACCCGACCGGTTCCGTCGGTACGCAGATGCTGCCGGAATCGCAGCTCGACCGCTTCATGCTGTGTCTGCATATGGGTTATCCGGATCTCGACAGCGAGGTCTCGATCATGCAGGCGAGAAGCGGCGACAATCCGCTCGATCATATCCGCAGCGCCGTGACACAGTTCGAACTGATGGATCTGCAGGAGACTGCCGCACAGGTCTATGTTGATGAGACGATCCTTCACTATATTGCAGAGCTTTCCGGCGCGACACGTTCCCATGCGCTGATCCGTCTGGGTGTTTCGCCGCGCGGCTCGCTGGCACTCTGCGCTGCGGCAAAGGCTGCAGCACTGGTGCGCGGACGCGATTACGTGATCCCGGACGATATCCGTGTGATCCTGAATGAAACCTTCGGCCACCGTCTGCTGCTGACGCCGCGTGCAAAGGCGGAAAAGCGGACGGCAGAACAGATCCTGAATGAGATCCTGGATAAGACACCGGAGCCTCCGCTGACAAGGTACCGCACATGATACGGAATAAACTGCTGTATCTTGTGCTCCTGATCGTGCTGGTGCTGTTCTTCATCCTGTACCGCGGCATTCTGTCGCTGGAACTGCTGATTTTCGCACTGCTGCTGCCGGTTCTGCTCTGGGTGATGCTGCTTTTGCTGCGCAACTCGCTGCGTGTCCGGCTGCGCCACTCCAAGGGGCCGATCCGGAAGGGTGACTCCTATCAGTGGATCCTGCATGTGAAGAACAACAGCCCGTTCCCGTCGCCTTATGCGATCGCGGAACTGGAATACCGGTGCAGTCTGGGCGGCGAACCGCAGCCGCTGAAGCTGCGCGTGCCGGTGCTGGCCTGCAATACGGGGCGTGTGCGTCTGTCGTTTCACGCAGTCGTCTGCGGCGCGATGGAGCTTCGCGTGCTGAATCTGACCGTTTTCGATCCGCTGCGGATCTTTCACCGGACGATCCCGCTGGATCTGACCAACTGCATCATGATCGCACCGGACAGCGAACTGAATCTGCCGGAGGATTGGGCGCCGGATCTACAGATGGACGACGACGCTGTGGAGTTTTCCAAGGAAAAGCCCGGCGACGATCCCTCGGAGATCTTCGATCTGCACGAATACCGTGCGGGCGACTCCGTCTCGCGGATTCACTGGAAGCTGAGCTCCAAGCTTGATGAGCTGATGGTGAAGGAATACTCCCTGCCGCTGGCGAGCGCATACCGGATGGTCTGCGATTTCCGCTATGTGGGTACACAGCCGGATGCCGCACTCCGGCTCGATGCAATGCTTTCCGCGATGCAGCGCTTTTCGGAAGAGCTGACGATGCGGGGCGTGGGGCATCAGTTTGTGATGTTTGATCCGGATATCGGCTGCACGGAATCGGCAACGCTCACGGAAGAGGGCGATGCCGAAGCGTGGATGCAGACGATTCTGACACGGAGGCCCCTGCCGGAAACGATGCGGGACAGCTTCCTGACAAATATTCTTGATTATTTCACGGAGGGACATCTCGGCGACAAAGTGGCGTTCTTCCTGCCGAAAGCGGACGAAGCCATGCTTGCGGAGCTTTCTGCACTGCCGAAGCCTGAACGGTTTTTGGTGATCGTTTCGGCGAAGGCGTCGGAGAGCAAGCAGATCGCGGAAATGCAGATGCCTTTTGAGATCATTCCCGCGGAGGTGCGGACTCTGAACAGTGAGCCTGTCTTCCTGATGAATGATCCGGGCGAGGATGAGGACGAGGAGGACTATGAGGAGGCGGAGGCTTGAAACGGAAAGAAAAAAATGCAACGAGTCAGCTGCTGATCCATGACAGCATGTCAATGTCGGTGAAGCACAAGAAGATCCCCGGATTCTTCATGGTGCTGCACCCGCTGATCTCGCTTTGCGGCATCCTGAGCGTGATCTACTGCATGTACGGCTTTTTCGATTTCCCGCTCGACCTGAAAATCATGACGCTGACGTCGATCGCGGCGATCTTCATCATGTTTCTGGTGCGGTCGGTATCGCGGAAGGCGGGCTTTGCGGCAGTGATTCTGGTGCTGCTGACGGTGCCTGTCCTGCTGATCTTTTATCGGGACGATGCATCGCTCGGCGCACAGAACATCTACGATCTGATGCATGCGAAAATATTTCACGAGGCGTGGATGCCGAACGGTGAATTTGTCACCGGCGGGCAAATCGTCAAATGGTCACCGGCGCTTGCGCTGCGCGGGATCCAGCTGCTCTGTGACATCGTGCTGGTCATTCTGATCGCACTGATGGAGTATACCGACGTTCTGCTGACACAGGGCAATTCCGGCAAGATCGCCGTTGCAATCCGGTTCCTGATGACGTTCCCGTTCCTGGAATCGGGACTGTATTTCGGTCTGGAGACCTCGAGCTTCGCAGTGTTCCTGATGATCGTCTTCTGGATTTCAAGCATTGCGATGGTGCGCCCGAAGCTGTTGAAACAAACGGGCAATATCCAGAAAACGACCGACAAACTGCAGCGGGATTTCCTGTATTCTTCGGACAAGCACTTCATGCCGCATGAGATGGCGGCACTGATGCTGGTGACACTGGCCGGTTTCGGCGCGTTCGCTGCATCAAAGGGCTGTGCCAGCTATACGCGGACGGACGCCATCAATGAAAAGCGCACCGAGATCATAAATATGTACCGGAATTTCTCGATCCGAGACGCAACGGGACTGCTCAGCAAGATCCCGACTGCGTTCGGCATCAATGTGATCTCCGATGAGCTTGATCTGACCAGACGCGGAAGCCTGAATTTTGATGGCAGGACCGTGCTCAAGATGGATGTCGGCGGCCGGGCGGCAATCGGCGACTACTACATGCGCGGCACCGTCCGTTCGGAATACACCGGCAAGGGATGGGCTATCCCGACGAGCGTATATCGGAAAAATATGGATCTGTTCCAGGATCTGACCGATCTCACCCGCATGCCGCAGACGATGTTCCACTCGGATTATGTGGAGTCTTTCCAGACTCCGCAGGGAAAATATGAGGTCGTGCGCTGCGATGTCCACGCGCTCAACAGTGAGCAGGTGAATTACCTGCCGTATCAGTACGTTCACGAGCCCGGTACGAAATACCGCTATGACACAGAGGTGGAGCTCGGCAACCATCAGGAATACAGCTTCCTGCTGCTGAAGCGCACCGATGACCGCTTTGTCGATGTCCGTTATGAAAGTCTCTCGAAGATCCTTTCGTATGTGTCGAACGAGCGTGTCCAGGATTATCAGAAGTTTGTCAAAGACACCTATCTGGATGTGCCGCAGAATGATGCGATGCGCCGGATCGCTGCGGATTTCAATGCGACCGCCGATTTCGGCAGTGCGTCTACGGAGGCAACCTTCCAGAACGCCACCAATCCGGCGTGGAATACGCTGACAACACTGTATGCGATCCGGAATTATATCTGGGATCATGCGGAATACACCACCTCTCCCGGTATGACGCCGGAGAATGAGGATTTCGCGGAGTATTTCCTGCTGAAAAATCACAAGGGCTTCTGTGCGCATTATGCTTCGGCGGCGGTGCTGCTCTGCCGTATGGCGGGCATTCCGGCGCGGTATGTGCATGGCTACGTGCTCACGGAGGGCAATTTCATCGATGCATACAACCGCAATGCGTGGGCCGGCAACGAAATGGACGATTATCACATCGAGATCGCGGACAATCAGGCGCATGCATGGGTGGAGATCTACATCGACAATTACGGCTGGATGCCCGTTGAATTCACGGAGAGCGTGGTGAGCCAGTGGCATCAGCCGACCGTTGCGCCGGTCACAACAAAGGCGGCTGCAACGGCCGTGAGCGGACAGGCGGGCAGCAATGCATTGACCACGACGACAACAACAACGACAGCAACCGTAACAACAACGAATAACGCGGCCGGCGGCGGAAATGATCCCGCCAATCCGGACAGCGGCAAAGGCTATGTGATCATGAAGCAGGTGCTTCAGGTGATGCTGGCGCTGCTGATCGTCGCATCGATCGTGTTCGGATGGTACGCATGGCACCGTGCCGTGACGGAGAAACGAAAGCGCGAAATGAACGGCAAGAACCCGAACCGCAGCGCAGAAGCGAGCTACCGCTTCTGTATCCGGCTTCTTGAAATGCTCGGGATCCGGCAGAGAGGCTTGTCGCATGAGGCGTTTGCAATCGCAGCGGAGGCTGACTGCCGCCTGCTGGAATCCGGCAGATTGTCCGATACAATCCACATGATGCAGACAGTCGCGTTCAGCCGTGACGGCATTGCAAAGGAAGAGGCGGCGCAGATCGCAGATACTGCGTTCACGCTCGCAGACCACATGTATCAGAATGCAAATCCGTTCAAGCGGTTCTGGATGAAGTGGTTCCTGCATATCGTCTGACGGCGCTCTATCGTAAAACATGCCATAGTATCTCCGACCGGCGTCGCGATACTATGGCATTTTTCGCAGAAAGGAGAATCCGATGTTTTTGCAGTTTCAGTCACAGAAAGAACGCAGAAGGTACGGCGGTTCATGCTTCATAGAGCTCCAATTCTGCCGGGCAGCGGAGGAAACACCGGTCGGTGAGATCATGCAGCATTTTTCCAATTGGATGGACGATTCGCTCTATGTGCATGGGGATTCTCCGCTGTATACCGTCTACGGGGCGGTGTTCGGAAACGGGCTGCACCCCAATATGACCGAAAGCGATCTGGATATGTGGGGCGTCACCTATTACCGGCGGGAGCAGATCGACGGGATCATCGCACGCGCCGAACAGCGCAAGCCGGAGGGTTATGAAACGCTGACCGCATGGCTTCGGGAAGCAAAGCAGTATAACGGCTTTTTTATCCTCGGCGTCTGAGTGACGGAGATAAATCCAACAGAATGACCGCCGTCCGGATTCGTTTCGGGCGGCGGATTGGCAATCGAAATCAGGCAATCTTATTGCAGAACAGCAGCGCCCGCGCATACCAAACCGGTATGCGCGGGCAGCTTTCATTTCTATGGAGTCTATGCCGTGAGGCAGGTGAGCGTAATGTGCATGAGGTTCACGCATCCGTCGAACAGTCCCTCTTCCAGATCCGCCATACGCTCCGGAACCGTGACCTCTCTCAGCGAGGTGCAGTTCTCAAACGCGCCGTATCCGATATCGGTTACACTGTCCGGAATGGTGATCTCTGTGAGCGAGACGCAGTCGGTGAAGCCGTCCAGATGCTGCAGACCGTCCGGCAGCTCTGCCGTCTTCAGCGCGGCGCAGTCGTCAAATCCGCGCAGATGCGTCAGCGTGGACGGGAGCACGATCTCCTCAATCTCAGTGCAGCTGCGGAATCCGCTCAGATGCGTCAGCCCTTCCGGGAATGTGACGGTGCGGAGATGCTTGCAGCCGTTGAACCCGCTCAGATGCGTGGTGGATTTCGGGATACGGACTTCACGGAGCGAGAAGCAGCCGCAGAATCCGCCGATGGTCTTGAGCGAATCCGGCAGATTGATATCCTCCAGTGCGGGGCAGCCGTCAAAGCCGCGCAGAACGGTCAGCCCGTCCGGCAGCGTGACATGCCGCAGTCCGACACAGCCGTCGAATCCCTGCACTTCTGCCACGCCCGCCGGGATGACGACATTGCGCAGCGAGGAACAGCCTTTGAAGCCGTTGATTGTGCGGAGATTGTGCGGGAACTTGATCCCTCTCAGCGAATGACAGCCGTCGAAGCCGCCGAGATAGGTCAGGCTCTGGGGGAATGTGACGGAAGCGAGCAGGTGGCATCCCTCAAATGCACTCGCCTCAATGCGCTCTGTCCCCTCGGGGATCACGAGCTCCGTAATCGGTGTGGCACTGAATGCGTCGAAGCAGATCACGCGCAGGGTATCCGGAAGCACGATCTTTTGCAGCGTTCGGCACCCTGCAAGCAAGCGCTCCGGAATGACGGTCACGCCGGCCGGAAAAACGATGCTCTTGATACCCGTGCAGCCGTCAAATGCACCCTTTTCGATTTCTGTGACTCCTTCCGGTATGACGATATCGGCAGCGTTCCCGTTATATTTTTTCAGAACGCCTTCTTCGATCAGGAATTGCGGTGTTGATAGATGGTTCCCCATTGTCGTCTCTGCCGCTTCGTATTCTCTGATCTTGTCCGTACTTTTTTCTGTGTTAAGCGACATACGAATCCCTCCGTTCTGGTATATTTCTGTTGGATGGTAGTTTCCCCCTTGTATATATCATAGCACATTTCACTAAATTTGTCAATAGTCCGTTCATAAATATTCAGAATTTCTTAAAAGTCAAAGCCTAGAGTTCATTATTACACCTATTATTTGTGCGTTTTGACAAATAATTTTTCTCATTAACAGAAAAACTTTCGTTATGCTTGGTCACAAATTGTTAACATTTTGTGTCTGTACATAATATACAAATGATATATATACATCTTTTCAAAAAAAATTGCCCCCGCGCCCCATGAGGCACAGGGACATATGTATGGAGGTGGAGTTGTCAATATTACTCTGTGGATTTTTGCGCCGTGTCGGCTTTACCGGAAGTTGTATTGTTCTGCTTCGTTCCGGTGTCGCTGCCGATCGCTGCATCCACATTCAGAAGCAGGGAGGAGTCGCCGCCGTTGACCTTGGGCAGCTGACCGTCCCACTTTTCAAGCATCTTGTTCTGGAGAACAAGACCGGTGAGGGAATCGTTCAGCAGCTGGTTTGCTTCCGCCTGTGCCTCTGCCTGTGTCTTGATCGCCGTTGCCGCTGCCTCCGCAGAGATCACTTTCTTCTCCGCTTCCGCCTTTGCGACCACGATCGCCTGCTCCTGCTCGGTCTTCGTCTTGATCAGGTTCTGCTCAGCAACCTGCTTCTGCTCGATTGCCTTGTTGAACTCATCAGAGAAATCGAAGTTGACGATGTTGAATTTTTCGATGCTGATGCCGTACTCGCCGACCTTGGAGTTCAGCAGATCACGCATCTGCTCGCCGACGGCGGTACGCTCCGTAATGAGTTCCTCTGCGGTATACTTCGCCGTGACTGCCTTCACGCTCTCCTGCACAGCAGGCATCAGCGTGACAGACTCATACTTTTCGCCGATTTTCTGATAGATGGATGCAGACATCGCCTCATTCACGCGGTAGTTGACCGCGATTCGGCTGCTGACAGTCTGAAGGTCACGCGAGACAGCCGGTGCATCGACCTCATAGACCTGGATCTGGTTGTTCACCTTGATGACCTGCTGTACGAACGGCAGCTTGAAGTGCATGCCCTCTGAAAGCATCCGGTCGGAGACCTTGCCCATGGTAAGGATCACGCCCGTATGACCGGCGGGGACAGTCGAAACGGTTGAGCCGATGATGATGATCGCCGCGATAAAAGCGATGACGCCGCCAACCAGCTTTCCTGCCGGATTCTTCTTTCCAAGATTTTCATTCATTGTTTTCATAATGATCGCTCCTTTCGTTCCCGATGAGTCCATTATATCATATTCTGCATATCCGGCGCAAATCCGGAGAAAACCGCGTAGCGTGATTTTCGTTAGACTTCGTGCCAAAATCTCACGTTTTCTTTTGTTTGCATTGCTGCCCGTACCAGGTCAAAAAACACAAAAAAGCGCGCAGATCATGTCTAAATCGACGTATCTGCGCGGAATTTTGTTTGTGCCGCTTCCGGATGCATCAACTTCCTTCCGGGCGCTCTTTTTTGATATGGAACACGACGCGGAGTACGCCCGCAAGCAGCCGCGGGCTGCGCAGGACAACGATCTTCATGCTGCATCCCTCCTCTCTGCCCTATTATATGCGCATTCCGGCGGCGGTGTGAAACGGTCGGGAACACCGTGCGTCCGGCTGTGCGCTTTTTCCCTTTTGTGCATGAAAAATTTTCCTTGAAATTTTTCGTAAAACACGCCGGAACAGTTGAAATTTGCGGCAGAATATGCTATACTTATTATGTATCGAAATATGAAAAGCACAGGAGGTGATCACGGCAATGCTGGATTTCATAAACGATATTTTCAATGTCCTGAAAACACTCCAGCTCAAGGATATCTTTCTTGATATTCTTCCTCTGACTGTCATCATCTATCTATTACTGCGGCTCATCCGTGAAACACGCGCCGCACAGCTGCTCAAAGGCATCGCGCTGCTCATCATTGTCTGGGCCCTCAGTGATCTGGCGGACCTTAAGGCAATCCACTTTCTCGCCGACACCACGATCAAAGCCGGTGCCGTTGTCATCGTTGTCATCTTCCAGCCGGAGCTGCGCCGCATTCTGGAGCGCTTCGGTCAGTCCACATCCAGCATCACCCGCATGGCATTCGGTGAAGATGAAACTGTGATCGCACGCTGGGAACGTGCCATTCCGGCAACGGTCGCAGCCGTCACACAGCTATCCAAAACAAACACCGGTGCCCTGATCATCATAGAACGCAGCACAATGCTCGGCGAACAGCTCAGAAACGGTACAATCCTGAAAGCACGGGCAAGCGCTGAGCTGTTCGGCACAATCTTTTTCCCGAAAACGCCCCTGCACGACGGCGCCGTTGTCATGCGCGACGGCTACATCTGGGCGGCAGCATGTTTTCTGCCGAAACCGCAGAAGGAGGAACTGATCGACAAACATCTCGGCTCCCGTCACCGTGCCGCGATCGGCATGAGCGAAAACTCCGATGCGATCATCATTGTGGTGTCGGAGGAGACCGGACAGATCTCTGTTGCACGCGACGGAAAGATCAAGCGCGATTACACACCGGATTCACTGGAAGAGTATCTCCGCAGCCTTCTCATCCCGGCTGAGGATGATATCTTTCATTCCAGAAAGCGCCGTTTCTCCTTCCTTCGCAGAGGGAATGTGAAAGCAGAAGAGGAGGAGGAGAAGAAATGGCGCAATATACAATAAAAAAGCCACAATGGCTCCCAAAGATCTCCATCGGATACCTGGGCTTATCGATTTTCCTCGCCTTTGTCGCCTGGGGATTGATCGCCATGAAGATCAACCCGGAATATCAGCAGGTGTTTCAGGATGTCCCTGTGACGGTCGATATCACCGGCACCAAAGCGCAGGATTATGAACTGAGTGTGATCTCCAAGCAGATGGAAGATCCGAAGGTCAACATCACCCTCCACGGAACCCGAAGTGCGCTCGGCGGTCTCACCGCAAAAGATGTTTCCGCCTACGTTGACTTTGATTCCCTCGTAAACGTGGTCGGAAAGCAAAAGCTCCCGATCAAGGTGAAATGCGACGCAGCATATGTCAGCATCGAGACCTCCATGCAGGACTTTGAGGTTGAAATGGATCGTTTCGGCACGCGGGATATCAATGTCACTGAAATCAGACATGATAATATCAAGCCTGCCGACACCGAAACAATCGTTGACGAGGAAAAGATCAGCTGCGATCCGCTGACCGTAAAAATCAAAGCGCCCACATCTGCGCTCGAAAAGCTCGATCATATCCGCCTCATCATCGACGACGACGAAACGATCACAGAGACGCAGGTTTTCTCCAACATCACGCATTATGAGCTCATCGACAAGGATGGCGCCAAGCTGAGCGAGGATGCCTATCAGGTACAGGCGACGCGCTACTCCGTCAAAGTGCCTGTCTACTACGAACGTGCAGTGCCTGTCACCGTGAACGTGCTGGAAAAGGGCGTTCCGAAGAATTTCGACTTTGAATGGATCAAGAGCCGTCTTCGCATCATTTCCGGCACGGAATACCATCTGCCGGGCTTCACAAGCGAAGGCGAGGAACCGCTTTCGATCACGATCCGCACAGAGAATCTGACGCACAAGCAGAATCTGGACAATCTCGAAGCCTTTTCTGTCGGCGATGTCCCGCTGACCGCCCTGACGACAAAAAGCAAGGCGTTCCCGCTTGAGATCTCGCTTGACGAAGGACTCACCAACGCAAGCAACCTGAACAGCGTGGAGATCGCGCTGGATACAACGGATCTTTACTCCGTCACGAGAACCATCGACAACAGCACGATCCAGCCCGTCAACGGTGCAGCAGACCTGAAATACACCATTGCTCCCGGCAGAACACAGGTCACACTGGTCGGACTGAAGGATGAGGTCCTGAAGATCACCGACAACGATGTGCGTGCGGCTGTGGTGCTGTATAACCGCGCAGTAAACGATGCCGGTTCCTTTGCGGAAGCACTGACGATCTCCCTGCCGGACGAATTCAAGCATGTCTGGGTGAGCCCGCTGCCGAAGGTGAGCGTGACCGCGACAGTCAAGGAGACCACGGCTGCCCCGCAGGAGGAATCATACCCTTCCTCCCCCACATACTGACACAAAGAGGAATGAGAAGCAGAAACGCGTTCTCATTCCTCTTTTCTGTTCCCGCAGACGGGTTGACATCGCACGGAAACTATGCTATAATAGGCACAGAGTGTTATTAGGAGGCTGATTTTATGCTCGAAGCACTGCTTCAATTCTTCCTCAAGCTGCTGCCGAAGCAGCTGAAAGATTTCTGGGACAAACACGAAAGCGTTCTGCGGTACTGCTATTACGGCGCATGGACAAGCGTCGTTTCCTTCTTGACAAAACTGATCGGCGAAAACTGCTTTGCGCTCGCGGGCATCTCCCTCGCCAACGGTGTGCAGGAAAGCCTGATCCCCAACATCATCAACACATCCATCTCGTGGATCATCACGGTCACATTCGCCTTTGTTGTGAACAAAAAATATGTGTTCCGCAGCGAAACGACCGAGAAAAACGATCTCCGCCACGAAATCAGCACGTTTTACGGCGCACGTCTCGTGACATTTTTCCTGGAGCTCGGTCTGATGGCGCTGCCTGCGCTGTTCAAATGGGGCAAGGTCGGCTACTATCTCATGGCGTTCGGCGCACAGTTTTTCATTCTCACGATCAACTATGTTTTCAGCAAGGTCGTCGTATTCAAAAAAAGCTCAGAAGCAAAGCAATAAGCAAAGGCAGATACCTCATCGCGGGGTATCTGCCTTTTTGTGCGTAAAGTTCAGCGCATAATCTGTGCGCCGAATTCATATGCAGCGAACACGAGCATTGCCCAGAATCCGATATTCGCTGTGACCGCATACCGTGCCGTTCCCTCCGGAAGCGCTGTCTGCGGTTCTTCGAACGTGAACTGTTTCCGGAAAATGAGCAGCAGGATCAGCCCCGTGAACGCAAGCGTCAGCACGACGATCATATAGATCAGGAACGGGATATTGGAAAAGACTGCCGACAAATCCCAATCGTTGACCGCATCGATCACATCCTGCGCATTGACCAGATACGGCAGCGCACCGCCGATGAAATTCGCGGTCATGTGCAGAATGATCGTGTGCAGAACCTTTCCCGTTTTCACATACACGAACGCAAACAGCATGCCGACAAGCGTCGTGTAGAAAAACTGCGTGAAGTTTCCGTGGAACAGTCCGAAGAAAAGGCCGGAAAGCAGAACCGCCTTGCCGTCTCCGAATTTCCGGATGCGGTCGATCAGCACCTTACGGAAAAGCAGCTCTTCGACAACCGGCGCCAGGAACACCGCCGCAAGCACCATGATATAACCGTACTCACCGTAGATATTCTGCTGGATCGTCGTAGACTGGATGTCGACGCCGGTGATCACCGCGACCAGCCAGCCGAACAGCATCCCGATCAGATTGCCCGTGTACATCAGGCAAAGCAGCACAGGGATCAGCAGAAAATAATGCCAGACCTTCAGAGGCTGCTTTTTCGGCGGGGATATCTCCATGTTTTTTGAAATCAGCAGATAAAGCGGCAGTCCGAGCGCATACATTGTGCCGAACTGGATCGCGTACCGCACGGGTGCCTGCAGCGTATCCGAACCCTGCGCGGCACGCACCGCCGTCGCCAGCAGAATCACGACAAGCTGGCTGAACGTCGCATAAATCGCGAGATTCAGAAACGAACGCGAGTATTTGCTCCGTGCCTCCTGCACGACGGGGCTCGATCTTTGATTTCCTGTATCCATATTCAGTCTCCTCTCATAACGCAGAAAAGCAGCAACTCAAATGGTCGCTGCTTTTCGTAACAGTCATTTTCTCGGATCAACGATAATGCCGCCCGTCTTGGGATCAATACCGCGTGCAAGCAGCTGCTTCTCGAAATCCTTATTGATCTTGTCGACCTTCTTGCGGCGTTTTGCCTCCGCAGCAGAGATCGGGCCGGTCGGCTCATCGGAAGGCTTGGAAGCTCTCGGTGCGGACTGCTTCTTCTTTTTCTTATCAGGCATCTGATAAGCAACGAAGTTGATCGGCTTTTCGTCGGTCTCCTCTTCCTGCGCAGCAACACCCCAGACCTGTTCCAGTGCAGCATCGTCCAGCATCGGTGCAGCGGCACCCGGCAGACTTGCAGCAGGTGCGGGCGTTCTCGGCTGCTCAGGCGGTGCGCTGTAAACGGGCTCAGTGATCGGAATGGGATTGCCCATTGCGTCATAATTCTGGAAGATTTGGCGTCCGTCAGCCGCATAGCCGACAAACAGCGGCGTCGGTGTCGACGGAGTATTCTGTACAGGCTTCGGAGCAGTCTGATAGACCTGCGGGATGTTGTAGTTCGGCACAGTGCCCGGCATGGAAGAGCCGAATGCGCCCTGCGGCATACCAAAGCCGTTCGGGTATCCCGGTATGCCCATCGGAACTGCCATATTCGGATATCCCGGCACGACGGGAACGGATGCGGCAGCAGGCTGAACCGGTGCAGCAGGTGTGACAGGAACAACCGGCGCAACAGGTGCAGCCGGTGCGACCGGAACGACAGGCGTGACCGGTGCGGCTGCCTGCGGAATCGTCGGGATCGACGCTGCTGTCGGAACGGTGGTCAGATCCGGCAGAGAATCCAGCGTCGGAACGGAAGGCGCAGCCTGCGGCAGAACCGGCGCAGTCGGAACAGTCAGATCATCAAGCGAGTCGAGCGTCGGCAGAGACTGTGCAGTCTTCGGCGCGGTCGGCACGGTGGTCAGATCCGGCAGAGAATCGAGATCGGAGACGGTCGGCACGGAAGCCGGCTGACCGAACTGTGCAAGGATATCGTCCGGATCGGAAAGAGCAGATCCGGAGCCCGGCAGAGAGGTCGGGACAGTCGGGATCGCAAATTCCGAAAGGATATCGTCCTGCGGTGCAGCGATCGGCGGCACAGAACCCGGCAGCGAAGTCGGGACAGTCGGGATCGCAAATTCCGAAAGGATATCATCCTGCGGCGCGGCGATCGGCGGCACGGAAGGTGCAGCAGGTGCCATGCCCGGCAGGGAGGTCGGAACGGTCGGGATCGCAAACTCCGAAAGGATATCGTCCTGCGGTGCTGCTATCGGCGGCACGGACGGCGCAGCGGGAGCTGCGGGTGCCGGCGGCGGCGTCATGCCCGGCAGGGATGTAGGCACAGTCGGGATCGCAAACTGCGAAAGCACATCGTCGACGGGCGCAGCGGGCGCGGTCGGAACGGTCGGCATGGGTGCCGGTGCGGACGGTGCCTGATTCGGCAGCGAGGTCGGCACGGTGGGCAGTGCGAACTGTGCAAGCACGTCGTCGACCGGTGCGGCAGGTGCCGAAGGAACGGTCGGAACAGACGGAACAGTCGGGATCGAAACCGGTGTGGGCGGCGCCTGATTCGGCAGCGAGGTCGGCACGTTGGGCAGCGCGAACTGTGCAAGCACATCGTTCAGCTGCGGTGCAGGTGCGGACGGAGCGGCAGGAATCGGTGCCGGTGCGGGAGACTGTCCGGGCAGCGAGGCGGGGACAGTCGGAATTGCAAACTGAGCAAGCACATCGTCGCTCCGTGCGGGTGCGGACGGTGCTCTGCCGGGCAGCGAGGACGGCACTGCGGGAATCGCGAACTGTGCCAGCGGATCGTCTGCCTTGGCTGCGGGTGCAGGTGCAGGCTTCACGCCCGGAACGGAGGTCGGAACCTGGATTGCCGGCTCTGCGGGCGGTGCCTCAATGGGCTTGACACGCTCCGCCTGCTGTGCAGCCTTGCGCATGGAGGGCGGAACATAGGGTTCGTCGTCGCGGCTGGAGCGTGAGGACGGTGCCGGCGCGGGAACTTCCACTTCGCCGTGGTGCTTCATCGTCGCACGTTCACGCTTGAGCGCCTTCTGTTCCTCCTTGAGCTGTGCAGCCATTTCCTTGTTGGCTTCGCGGATCATCTTCTTGGCGATGACCGTCTTGCACTTCTCACAGGTGAGCTGACTGACATCGCTCATCGCGCCGATCGTGGTGAATCTGCCGATATTTTCAGGCTTTGTCAGGTTGATGCCGCATGCGGTCTTTTTTCCGTTATCGGTACCGTGGACATCCTTGTTCATGGATTTGATAAGATCAAAATGCATATGGTTCAAACCTCCGGAGGTACAGATTATTCTACGTTCTCTATTATACTACAAACCAGAAGAAAAATCAACACTTTTACGGAGAAAAACATAATTTTGTCTATCATTTTGTGCAAAGGGGAAAAGACGCTATCGTTTTTGGTCATTCCCTACAGTTTTTTCAGATATTGAACACAGTGAAAAAACGACAAAATGATATTACGACTATCATTGGATATAATCGGACAATAGGGAAAGCATCCCGCAGGCACAAGGCTGCGGGATGCACAGGGATCAGTAATTCTCAGCGCGGAGCTTGAAATATGCCTGCGGATGCTGGCAGACCGGACATACCTTCGGCGCATTTTTGCCGATCACGATATGGCCGCAGTTGGAGCATTCCCAGATCATGTCGCCGTCCTTGGAGAAGACCAGACCGCCCTCCACATTGGCGAGCAGCTTGCGGTAGCGCTCCTCGTGGTGCTTCTCGATCGCACCGACCATCTCAAACAGCTTTGCGATGCGGGTGAAGCCCTCTTCGCGTGCGACCTTGGCAAATTCGACATACATATCTGTCCACTCGAAGTTCTCGCCGTCAGCAGCAGCAGCCAGGTTTGCGGGCGTGTCCGGGATCTCGCCGCCGCAGAGTTCCTTGAACCAGAGCTTTGCGTGCTCCTTTTCGTTGTTTGCGGTCTCCTCGAAGATCTCAGCGATCTG
>JAFZPL010000019.1 GCA_017550355.1 Oscillospiraceae bacterium
GATCCTCACCAATGAGGAAGAGCTGATCAAGAAGATCAACAAGGCAATTTTCCCCGGCATCCAGGGCGGCCCGCTGATGCACGTCATCGCAGGCAAGGCAGTCTGCTTCGGTGAGGCACTCAAGCCGGAGTTCAAGGCATATGCAAAGCAGATCATCGACAACGCACAGACGCTTGCAAAGGGTCTGCTGTCCCGCGGCTTCGATCTGGTTTCCGGCGGTACGGACAATCACCTCATGCTCGTTGACCTCCGCCCGCACCACATCACCGGCAAGGAGATGGAGGAGCGCCTCGATAAGGTGTTCATCACCGTCAACAAGAACGCGATCCCGAACGATCCGGAGAAGCCTGCTATCACCAGCGGCATCCGTGTCGGTACGCCGGCAGTCACCACCCGCGGCCTTGTCTGCGAGGATATGGAGAAGATCGCGGAGTTCATGTACCTCTGCGCAACCGATTTCGACGCAAAGCAGGATCAGATCCGCGAGGGCGTCAATGCGATCTGCGCAAAGTATCCGCTTTATCAGTAATTCCGTTCAACGAAACGATCAGAGGCAGGACATATTATGTCCTGCTTTTGACATGCATGGGAGATATTTGCAATGAATTTTAACGTGATGCAGATCCTGTTTGACTGCGGCATCATTTTATTTGCAACGAAATTCTGCGGCATGATCACGCGTAAGCTCGGTCTGCCGCAGGTTGTTGGCATGATCATTGCCGGCCTGCTGATCGGTCCCGCGCTTTTTGCGGGAACCGGATTTCCCGGTATCATCCATCCGACCGAACAGGAAATGAACGTATTGAAGAGCTTTTCACAGATCGGCGTGGTGTTCATCCTGTTCTCCAGCGGTCTGGAAACCGATTTCAAGGAGATGAAACGCAGCGGCATTGCGGCGACGTCCATCGCGCTGGCGGGTGTGATCGTGCCGATTGCGCTCGGAACCTGTGCTGCGCTGCTTTTCATGGGCGGATTTTCTGTTGCACAGGATCAGGAAAAGCTGATGAATGCGTTGTTTGTCGGCTGCATTCTTTCGGCGACGAGCGTCGGCATCACGGTGGAAACGCTGCGTGAGCTTGGCAAGCTGAAAACGAAAATCGGCATGACCGTTCTGAGCGCCGCGATTATCGACGATGTGATCGGCATCATCGCGCTGAGCATCATCACCGGTCTGGGCGGCGAGGGCAGTATCGGCGGAACGCTGCTGCGCGTTGCGGGATTTTTCCTGTTCACGATCGTTGCGGGTAAGCTCCTGCGCATGGCGTTCAAGCTGATGGTCAAGATTTATCCGCACAAGCGCAGAACGTCGATTTTTGCGTTCGCGGCATGCTTTCTGTTTGCGTATGCGGCAGAGGAATTCTTTGGGATTGCGGCGATCACCGGCGCGTATATGGCAGGTCTGATGATGTCCGGTCTCGGCGACAGCAATTTCGTCGACCGCAAGGTGATCGTGTCCAGCTACATGTTCTTCACGCCGATGTTCTTTGCGTATATCGGCATCAGCGCGGATTTCAGCGGCTTCACGTTCTCCTCGATCTGGTTCGTGCTCACGTTCATTGCCGTCGGCATCCTCGGCAAAATCATCGGCTGCGGCGGTGTCGCGAAATGCTTCAAGTACAGCAATCATGACGCGCTGATTGCAGGCTCCGGCATGATCGCCCGCGGTGAGGTCGCGCTCGCTGTCTATTCGACAGGTCAGGTGCTGATCGCGAAGGAAGGCGGCATTGATCCGCTGGTCGCAACGATTTTTCTGATCATGACCAGTTCCATCCTCTGTCCGATTCTGTTGAAAGCGGTGTTCAAGGGGCAGGAGAACGCGGATATCGCGGCGACTGCGCACGGTGTTTCGATCGCTTCCGAAGCATTGGAAAATGTGCATAATGACATTGATAAGAATTGACTGCGTATGCAGATGCTGCATGAATTGCCCGCGGGGGCTCCCCGCTTGCGTCGGAAGCATTGGAAAATGTGCATGATGATATTGACAAGGTGTAAAGCATATGCAAAAACGGAAACTCTATCTTCGGGATGAGATCGAGCAGGCGGTGAAAACGCTCGGTATCGACCGCACGCGGTTTTATGAATATTCCAAGCAGCGCTATGAATCCGTCCTGAACCGGTTTTATGAGGAAGTATTTACACTTCCGCGCAGACAGCTCAGTCAGATCACGCCCTGGACAAAGATTCGGAAAATCTGGCAGCGCGTGGATGCGGTCGGCTTTCTCCAGCATGACGGCGACTGGAGCACCTATCTGAAAAAGGTGCGTGCGCTGCTGCCCTGTCCTGAAGACTGCAAGCTGTATCTGATCACATCGGAGGATTTTGTCTATGAAGGCTATCCGGCTGAAATCTTTTCCGTGATCGACGAGGCAGAATGTATGATGGATGATTTCTATATCCTATCGCCAAAATTTGAGTGGTTTCTGCTTTACTGCGATGACGGCGACTGCGCAGTCTTATATGAAAAAGGAGAAAAACAATGAATCTGATTCTTGCATCGCAGTCTCCGCGCAGACGGGAACTGCTGGAAAAAATCGGCGTTCCGTTTGATATCGTTGTTTCGGAATGTGACGAGACGCTCCCGCCGGATACGCCCGCGGATCAGGCAGCGGAACTGCTCGCTGTGCGCAAGGCGGCAGCGGTCGCGAAACAGCACCCGGACGCTGTTGTGATCGGTGCGGACACCACTGTCCGGCTGCTGGACGGCACGATCCTTGGCAAGCCGAAAAATTATGTGGACTGCGTTTCGATGCTGCACAAACTGGCAGACGGCTGGCATGTGGTGCAGACAGGCGTCGCGATCTTCTGGCAGGGGCACTCCGCCAGCTTTTCGGAGGATACTTGGGTGCAGTTTTCGGCAATGACCGACGCGGAGATCGAAGCCTATGCCTCCACGGAGGAGCCCTACGACAAAGCCGGCGCATACGGCATTCAGGGACACGCCGCGCTGTTCATCCCGCAGATCGACGGAGATTATTACAATGTGATGGGACTTCCTGTCGCGAAGCTCTATCATTATCTCAAAAAATTCGGGATTATCGGTTGACAGATTGCGGAAAATCATGTACAATATAGTATAGTCGGGAGCGCTGACTCAGAAGCGCATCCGGATACCAAAATGAAATGAATTGATCGCTTTACTAAGATCGTTACTGCAACGATAAGGAGACATCGCCATGTTTTTGGAACGTATCGCCTGTGAGATGGAGTTCGGTTAGCGCGGAAGTCTGCCTGAAAACCGAAAACCATAGTTGAGAAAGGAATTTGATATATGATTTTACTGGACGATATCCGCAATGAGCTTGTCAACGCCCGTCCCGATGTGGAGGAGCTGGGCAGTGCGCTCCAGATCGAGCGCTGCGAGCACGAGCTCCGCGATATGAAGATGCAGATGGAATACGACGGCTTCTGGGACTATCACGAGAAGGCGCAGAAGGTCACGCAGAAGTGCAACGCGCTCGAACGCAAGATCGAGAACTACAAGAAGCTCTGCCAGCTGCTGGAGGATACCATTGATATGATCGACCTCTGCCAGGAGGAGGGCGACGATTCCAATAACGAGGAAATTCTGGCGGATGCGGAGAAATTCAAGGAAACGCTCGCATCTGAAAAGCTCAAGACGCTGCTGACCGGCGAATACGACAATTCCAACGCGATCCTGACGCTCCATGCGGGCGCAGGCGGCACCGAGGCGCAGGACTGGGCGCAGATGCTGTACCGCATGTACAACAAATACGCCGATGCACACGGCTTCAAGGTCGATCTGCTCGACTGGCTTGACGGCGATGAAGCAGGCATCAAGTCCGCATCGTTTATCGTGCAGGGCGAAAACGCATACGGCTTTCTCAAATCCGAAGCAGGCGTTCACCGTCTCGTGCGCGTGAGCCCGTTCGATGCACAGGGACGCCGCCACACATCCTTCGCGGCACTGGAAGTCATGCCGGAGCTTGCGGATGACGTGGAAGTGGAGATCCGTCCGGAGGATATCGAGATGCAGGTCTACCGTTCCAGCGGCGCGGGCGGCCAGCACATCAACAAGACCTCCTCTGCGGTGCGTCTGAAGCACCTGCCGACGGGCATCGTGGTGTCCTGCCAGACGCAGCGTTCTCAGTTCCAGAACAAGGATTACTGTATGAAAATGCTCCGTGCAAAGCTCGTTGAGATCAAGGAGCGCGAGCATCTGGAAAAGATCTCCGATATCAAGGGCGATCAGCTGAAGATCGAGTGGGGCAGCCAGATCCGGTCCTATGTTTTCATGCCGTACACGCTGGTGAAGGATGTCCGCACGGGCTGTGAGACCGGCAATGTGCAGGCAGTCATGGACGGCGGTCTGGATGATTTCATCAACGCCTATCTGAAAGCACTCTCGCAGGGAACGCTCGGTTCCGCATCCGCCGCAGAGGGCTGATCCGTTCAATGATGCATGTGGGGAAACTGCTGAAAATGCGGCTTCCCCGCATTTCTTTTATGAGACGGCAGTCTTACAAAATTGTCACATCGGGCGCTGAAAATGTCACATGAATGAATGTCGCAGAACAGAGAACTGTGGTATAATAAGGCTACAATCACAAAGGAGGTCATTACAAATGGCAATTCTGGAAGTTACATCTCTCAAAAAAATCTATACGACACGGTTCGGCGGCAATCAGGTGCAGGCTCTCAGTGACGTGAACTTTTCTGTGGAAGCCGGCGAATTCGTTGCAATCATGGGCGAATCCGGTTCCGGCAAGACCACACTGCTCAATATTCTCGCAGCCCTCGACAAGCCGACTGCCGGCAAAGTGCTGCTGGACGGCAAGGATATCACACAGATCAAGGAGCGCGAGATTTCCGCGTTCCGACGCGACAATCTCGGCTTTGTGTTCCAGGACTTCAATTTGCTGGACACATTCTCCGTGAAGGACAATATCTTTCTGCCGCTGGTTCTGCTCGGCAAGAGCTATGATGAAATGAGCAGGCGTCTGGAGCCGATCGCGAAGCGGCTGGGCATTTCGGATATCCTCGAAAAATTCCCGTATGAAATTTCCGGCGGACAGAAGCAGCGCACTGCCGTCGCAAGAGCGCTCATCACGGATCCGAAGCTGATCCTCGCCGATGAGCCGACCGGCGCACTGGATTCCCGCTCGACGGACGGTCTGCTCGCGATCTTCTCCGGTCTCAATCAGCTGGGACAGACGATCCTTATGGTCACACATTCCACAAAGGCAGCAAGCTGTGCGGGGCGTGTGCTCTTCATCAAGGACGGCACGGTCTATCACCAGCTTTACCGCGGAAGCTGCACGAACGAGGAGATGTATCAGCGCATTTCGGAATCGCTCACGCTGCTGATGTCCGGAGGTGAGCGGGATGCATAAGCACTATTATTTCCGCCTCGCAAAGGACAACATCAAAAAGAACCCGAAAATGTATATCCCGTACCTCATCACCAGCACGCTGACAGCAGCAATGCTCTATATCATCCTTTCGCTGTCCGTCAATCCCGATCTGGCGAATATGAAAAAGGGCTCGCGCTCTCTGCCGATCATTCTGAATCTCGGCAGCATCGTGACGATGGTGTTCGCGTTTATTTTCCTGTTCTACACAAACAGCTTTATCGTGAAGCGCCGCCGCAAGGAGTTCGGTCTGCTGAATATCCTCGGCATGGAGAAGCGCCATATCGCAAAAATGCTGCTCGCGGAAACGGGCATCGTCATCGGCATTACGCTGACGGGCGGTTTTCTGCTCGGCATCGTGCTCGACAAGCTGCTGTTCCTCTCACTGACGAAAATGATCGGCGAAAGCGCAACGCTCGGCTTTCACATTTCGCCTTACGGGCTCTGTGTGACGGCGTTGTTCAATGCCGGCACATTTTTCCTGATCTTTCTGAACATGCTCCGGCAGATCCATCTTGCAAAGCCGGTCGAGCTGCTCTCCGGTTCCAATGCCGGCGAGAAAGAGCCGAAAACCAAGATCCTCATGACGATTCTCGGGCTCGGTCTGATCGGCGCGGGCTACACCATGAGTATCATGGCAGAAAAACCGCTGACTGTTGTAAAGCTGCTGTTTATCGCAGTGCTGTGCGTGATCCTCGGCACGTATCTGCTGTTCACGGCGGTGAGCATTGCGGTCTGCAAGCTGCTCAAGCGCAATAAAAAGTATTACTACAAGACGAACCATTTTACCGCGGTTTCCGGTCTCATTTACCGCATGAAGCGCAACGCCGTCGGTCTGGCAAGCGTCTGCATCCTCTCGACGATGGTGCTGGTCATGGTGTCCACGACCTCCGCGCTGATGATCGGTCTGGATGATGCAGTCAACAGGCAGATGAAGCAGGATGCGCAGGTGACAGCGCTTTCGCTTGAACAGGGTGAACGATTCGGGACATATCTCACGGAGCATATGGAAATTGCGGATCTGCACCGCAATGTAAATGCATATCTGAATTTCAAGGGAGAATGGGCGCATCCGGAGATTTTTACAGATGAGGATTTCGATTACAATGCAACGTATGACAACTATTATCTGAAACCGGAACTTTCAAATCAGCAGTTTACTGTCCGGATTGATTCGTCAGAAGGCGGTGCATTTACCCTTGCGGATGATGAATGCTATCTTGCCACGGAAAATCCCGCATTTGCGCCGGAAGAAATTACACTGCTCGGCAGAACATTCCGCGTGCAGTCCCACGAGGTTTTGGAATCTGAGCGTGCAGGCGAAAACGTGAGATATAATTATTATCAGTTGATATTTAACAGCCATGAAACCGTTGTAGAATTGCTCGATACGTTTAACAAGACATCTTCCAAGCAAAGGCAGGCAGACGGCAGAGAGGAGTTCACCTTTGATTTTGTATCATCGGATAAACGGCAGGCAGAAGACGATCTTACGGCATTGGTCAAAGCATTTCCGATTGTGGATAAGACGGAGGCACTGCCCTATTGCGACACGAAGCTGGAAATGAAGGATACAATGCTTGAGATCTACGGCGGGCTCTTCTTCCTCGGCATCTTTCTCGGCACACTGTTCCTGATGGAGACCGTGCTGATCATTTACTATAAGCAGATCACGGAGGGCTATGAGGATCAGAAGCGCTTTGAGATCATGCAGAATGTGGGCATGAGCCGCAGCGAAGTGGTGCGCTCGATCCGCTCGCAGATTCTGATTGTGTTCTTCCTGCCGCTGGTGACGGCAGGGCTGCATACGGGCTTTGCGTTCCCGATCCTGAGCCGTCTGCTCAAGATGATGGAGCTGAGCAACACGATGCTGTATGTGCTGTGCGTGGTGGGATGCTTTGCGGCATTCGCGGTGCTGTACAGCCTGATCTATCTGATCACCGCAAGAACCTACTACAAGATCGTCAGGAAATAAGCGCAGAGCCCGTGCCGGCATTTTCGGTCGGCAGTGCCGTCAGCCGTTTTCGCGGCGGACAGTGTCCGCTTCCATTTTCGCGTTCTGAGTATTCTGATAATCGAAAGCGCCCGACTCGCATTGGTGGTCTTTGCAGACTGCTGATGTGAGTCGGGTGCTTTTTCGTTAGGAGTTCGGAGAAAGGAGACAGAGCAGCCGGAACACGCCAAACGATCATCGGCATGAAAACAGTTCGATTCATTCTGCTGCGCAGATTAGCGCTGGCTAACTTTGCGAGAAAGCAACATCCCTCCGTCCCGGAAATTTGCACCGGAACGCGTGAAGCTCGGTTCGGCACGAACATGTTCCAGAGCCCAACAGATGCGAAACGATAGATCGCGCTTTGGCGGGCAGCTTCCGTCTCCGGTTTGATTCTGAAATTTCAGGGGACGCATAGATCTCCCTATTTTAAGTATAGCATATATTTCGTATATTGTCAATAGCGAAATATTAAATTTCATCAGATTTTCACAATTTCACATTGCAGCACAGACGATCCGGAATCCTTCTCCGGTCAGATCCAACCGGACAAAACCACAGAAAACATGCGGAAGCGGCTCGGTTTCTGTTGTGCTTTTTATCGGTAAAGCGGTTGACAAGCGGGGAATGATGTGCTATAATAATAAGGTTAGAGGAAGATTACAGTTGGTCTTTCAATTTGCGCCGAAGAGAGGTGAGAAGCGTGACAAGCAGTGACAGTTGTGGGTCAGACGGGCGAATACCGCGATCGCAGCGGTGTGCAGCACCGGATCGGTGCAGAAATTTTCACGTTTCTCATTTGAAGAAAGCATAATTGTATCCGCGGTTTGAAACAGGCTGTGAACGCGGAAATGCAGGTGCTGCCCGCCCGACGGGAATTTTGCCCATTTGTCCGTTGCTGTCATGAGATCCAAAAAGATTTCATGAATAACGGAGGATGAAGCATGGCAATCGAAGAAAAGACCGAAATTGCATCGGAATCCGGAGTCGCCGTCAAGCCCGACTACGGCAGCGAGATCATCCGCATCATCCGCGGAAACGAATCGCCGAGAGCGATGCAGAAAAAGCTCAGCGATTATCACGGCAACGATATCGCTGAGGTCATGGAGACACTGACTGAGACCGAGCGCAAAAAGCTCTACCGCATCTGTACGCAGGATATGCTGGCGGAAATCTTTGAGCATCTGGAGGAAGAAACAGCAGGAAACTGTCTCCGTGAAATGGACTTGACAAAAGCGGCGTGCGTGATCTCTGTGCTGGAGAGCGACACCGCCGTGAACGTGCTGCGGGAGCTCGACAAGGAGCGCCGCGCACTGCTTATCAATATGCTGCCGGAGGATATCCGCCGCGAGATCCGCATGATCGCTTCCTATGACGAGGACGAGATCGGCAGCAAAATGACCACGAACTGCATCATTATCCGCGAGAACCTGACCGTCAAGCAGGCGATGAATGAGCTTGTCCGGCAGGCGGAGGAAAATGACAATATCTCCACGCTCTTTGTGGTGGACGAAAACGGCGCATACTACGGCGCAATCGACCTCAAGGAACTGATCACGGCGCGGCAGGGACAGCCGCTGGAAAACCTCATTTCTACGTCGTTTCCGTATGTCTATGCGCATGAGGAGATCGACGCCTGCATCGAAAAGCTCAAGGATTACTCTGAGGATTCGATCCCGCTGCTGGACGACAACAATCAGCTGCTCGGCGTCATCACGGCGGCAAGCATCATCGAGGTCGTGGACGACGAAATGGGCGAGGACTACGCGAAATTCGCAGGTCTGACCGCAGAGGAGGATCTCAAGGAACCGCTGAAACAGAGCATGAAAAAGCGTCTGCCGTGGCTGCTGATTCTGCTTTGTCTGGGTATGCTCGTTTCGAGTGTGGTCGGCATTTTCGAGCAGGTGATCGCGCAGCTGACGCTGATCATGGCGTTTCAGTCGCTGATTCTGGATATGGCGGGCAACGTCGGCACACAGTCGCTTGCCGTGACGATCCGTGTTCTCATGGACGAGACACTGACCTTCGGGCAGAAGATGAAGCTTGTCCTGAAGGAGATGCGCGTCGGACTGTGCAACGGCATGCTGCTCGGTGTGCTGTCCTTCATCATGGTCGGCGGATATATCATGCTCTGCAAGCATAAGACCTTCGCCTTTGCATATGCGGTATCGGGCTGCATCGGACTGTCGCTTGTCATTGCGATGCTGATTTCCAGCGCGGTCGGTACGCTGATTCCGCTGTTTTTCAAGAAGATTAAGGTGGATCCGGCAGTTGCATCCGGTCCGCTGATTACGACGGTCAATGACCTTGTCGCAGTTGTGACGTATTACGGCATGAGCTGGATTCTGCTGCTCAATGTCCTGCATCTGCATGAATAGGAAAAAGCGCCGCGGGGTTTCCGGGATTCAGAACCGGAAATTCTGCGGCTGTTCTATTGACAGGCAGAATGATTTGCGTTATAATGTTAGTATTCTTTCGATGGAATGTTTATGAATTTATGACTGGCAGAAAGAAGGTTAAAAATGGCAGCAATCATTGAGATCAAAAACATCACAAAGGAATTCAGGGTGCTGAACCGGCGCGAGGGACTGAAGGGCAGCATCCGGGATCTGTTTTCGCGCGACTATAAGACCGTCCGTGCCGTAGACAATATCTCGATGGAGATCGAGCAGGGCGAGATCGTCGGCTATCTCGGACCGAACGGCGCCGGCAAATCCACAAC
>JAFZPL010000098.1 GCA_017550355.1 Oscillospiraceae bacterium
AGTCGATTTCAGACCGTTTTTCTCGAACTCATATTTCAGCTCATTGCGGAAAACGTCTTCCTTCGTCGCCTTGTACATCAGCGCACAGTAGCCCTGCCATTCCTTGTCCCATGTGTACTTGTCCCAGTCGCCGATGCCGCCGTAGTCGCCGTTATTCGGCGTGCGGTCGGGCTTTTCGCCCTCCTTCAGCACATAGAGCCACGCGCGTGCCATCGACTCCTCGTCCTGATACATCGCGTCGGTGCTGTAAAAGCTCATGCCGGCGGTGTTGTTCCCGACATGATTTGTGGCGAAATCCAGCAGCGCCTTGGCATAGTCCACGCATTTTTTTGAATATGCAGCGTCGGTATCCTTTGTGATGTATGCCGTGCCGGCAAGTCCTGCCGCCATTGCGCAGCAGACCGCGGAATTATTGTCGCCCGCCGTCAGCCAGAACACATCGCGGGTATAGGTCTGTTCCTCCGGCGGCGGGAAAATGCCGTGATCGACATTGCCGTCCGCAACCGTGCCGGCAACCGCGGCAACCTCGCCGCTGCCTGTTCGGAACGTCGTTTTCATCATGTAATCGGCACCGCGGCGGAGCACATACTCCAGATGCCCGCGGCAGCCTGCCTTCTGATACACGCCGGGATTCAGATACTCCGAGAGCGCAAGGCTGCTCATGCTGAATCCGATGGTCAGATTGAATTTGATGTGGTCGCCCGCGTCATGATAGCCGCCCTCGACATCGACCTTGCCGTCGCCGTCGGGGTCCACGACCTGTTTTGCAGAACCGTCGAGCGAGCCGACCGCCGCGGAATCGTCGTAGGTGTGGCAGTCGCCGCGCCATGTCAGCGGTCCGCCGGTTATGCCCTTTCCGCAGGCATTGGAATCGTAAAAATACAGCGACATTGCAAGCGCTTCGCCGTAGTTCTCGCTCTTTTGTTCGTCGTCGGCCGAAGCTGTCATGGCTGTTCCGAAGGTACAGCACGCGAGCATCACCGCACTGACGGCAGCAGCCGCGGCACGGCGCTTTGTTCCGTAAAGCATCCGAAATCCTCCTTTTTTTGCGAAAATACGCGGTTTTCAGAGAGATTTACCCATTGAGTTCCGTTGTGTTTCTATACGCGAACGCGGATACGGTCAAAAAGACCGTATCCGTGCTCTCATCGTTTCAATTTGTTTGCTTTCAGCTTGCAAGACCTGCGATGATCTCCAGAAGCTTCATGAGATCCTGGCTGTTCCATCTGCCGTTGCCGTCGAGATCGGCATTGGCAAGACCCTGCTCACTGACATTCACGCCTCTGTCCTCAGCATTGTATCTTGCGAGCAGAACTGCGTCTGCGACATTGACATCGCCGTTGCAGTCAACGTCGCCGCGCTTGGTGACCTTCACCGTCTGCGGAGCCTTTGTGGTTTCATCCGGCTGCTGCGGTTCGGTCTGGCGTGCTTCGGTCTGCTGCGGAGCAGAGCCTTCCAGCACGAGATCAATGCTGTCGATGTTGAACTGCTGGCAGTCAATCCACCAGATGCCGAATTTCAGTGCGCCGTCATAGCCGTACTGAATGATGTTGGAGGTTGCAGTCGGGACATCCCAGACAATGGTGCCCTTGTTGCTGCTGAATGTCTCCTGCATATCCTTGGTCTGGGTCCAGTATGCTGGATCTGCATTTGCATCCGTCGTGGAGGAGCCGAACGCACCCTGCCACTTGCCGATGTTGCCGTTTGCGGAGATGTTGACCTTGACCTGCTTGATCTTGGGATCACCGGGCTTCAGACCGAAGTCCTCATACTTGAAGCCGAGCATCTTGTCATTTTCCGGCAGCTTGCTGTAATCAATCGCCTGATTGACTTTCAGGGTAACGGTGTCGCCGTTCTTCTCCGGATCGCTTTGCGGCTGGGTCTGACGGGCTTCCGTCTGCTGCGGAGCATCGGTCTGCTGAGGCGGCGCATCGGTCTGCTGCGGTTCGTCAATGACGGAAGAACTGCTGTAGATCTTGGTCACACCCGGAATGTTGGAAGAGACAGAACCGGACTTCTTGAAGTGATACAGACCTGCGGCTGCGCCGACCAGACCTGCGTTGTAGTCCAGAGCGACCTCATTGCCGATGTAATCGCTGATGTCATCCTGATAGTAGACCGGAGAACCCTTGTCGGAGGAATTCTTGTCACCGTTCCACGGACCGCCGACGAGTGCGCCGATCAGAATCGGAGAATTTGCAGCTGCGGACTTATTGCTGCCCAGCTCATCGTAGTTGTTGTAGCCGGAAGCAGCTCTGTGGTGTGCGTTCATCGGATACTTGTCGCCGATACCGACGATGAAGCTGTAGCCGAAGTTGTTTGCACCGGTCAGATAGTTCATCTGTCCGACTGCCCAGTCAACATAGGAAGTACCGGAGTTCTTGGAAGCAACCAGTGCCATGAACTGCATAGAGGCGTTGATTCTCGCGCTGCCCCACTTGTCCATGTAGAGGTAGTCACTGCCTTTGCACATACCGCCCAGATAGCTGTTTGCCTTGCTCCAGTCCTTGTTGACGAGACCGTTCATGACGGCTGCGCCGAGGTTTGCATCGTTCCAGCCGTAGCACCAGTAGACGCCGAGACCGCCGACACGCGAGGTGAAATCACTCTTGTAGCCTGCATCACCGGTCGCATAGGCAAGGCATCCGGCTGCCATTGCGAGCTCATCCTCGCACTTGCTGGAATTATAGAAGCCGTGAGGGCCATCCGTTGCTCAGCTGTTATGGCGCTTTTCGAAGTTGTAGAGCGCCTTTGCGTACTGAAGGTCTTTTGCATTGCCGAAGTTCTTGTAGTTCAGAGCGAGCGCCGCTGCATAGTTTGCTGCAATGTCGCTTGCGCCGCTGCTGGTCCAGAACATTTTGCGTCCTGCGCCCTGATTCTCCGGCTTGCCCCAGTAAGCGTGGTCGGCATCGCCGTCACCCTTCTGAGAGAGGAATCTGCTGACACTGTCGCCGGAAAGCTCCGTGGAGCGGCGGAAGAAATCGCAGAAATAATCGGTAATCATCTTGAGGTGATCGGTCTGACCGGTCGCCTGATAAGCATCCTTGAACTGGTCATAGCTCAGTCCGAGTGCCGTCGCGGTATAGCCCTGCGGCAGACCGAACATTGCGTGGTCGCCGGCATCGTGGAAACCGCCCGTCACCGCATCATCGGTGTGGCAGTTTCCGCGCCAGTTCAGTCCGCACTTGGACTGCACGCCGTCGCCGCACATATTGGCGTCATAGAAATACAGGCTGTACTGGAGAATCTGTGCGTAGTTGCTCACGCCGGCAGCACTCGCGGTTGAGGTGCTGACAGACATGAATGTACCGACAGACATCACAGCACTTGTGATGACCGCACCGAGACGGTGCTTCTTGGACATTCTCATTGGAAATTTCCCCTCTCATAAATAATAAAAAGATCTTCCAAAAACCCCTCTCGTTTTTGGTCCGGTAGTCCGGCACTTTCATTATACCTGAAAACGCGCTGTATTATATGGATACAATTTGAACATTTTATGAACGAAATTTGAATATTAGCAAATATTGGTGCTTTGTTTTTGGGTGCATCCCACAAATGCCGCCGTTCAAGTTGGTGATTCCTGCCAATGCTGCTGCAATGCCGCAGGTAATACCGCCACAAAAATATACAGTCTGTAATAAAGCGGGACTCTCCCGGCTGTCCGGAAGAGTCCCGCGCGCTGTTCAGCCC
>JAFZPL010000099.1 GCA_017550355.1 Oscillospiraceae bacterium
AACTGCTCGTCAAACGTGAGGATGTTCTCCACGGTCGCACCGCGGAATTTATAGATGCTCTGGTCGTCGTCGCCGACCACACAGAGGTTTTTATGTACCTGCGCCAGCAGGTGGATCAGCTCATACTGTGCCTTGTTCGTATCCTGATACTCGTCCACCAGCAGATACTGGCATCTGCGCTGATACTTTTCCAGTACATCCGGACACTTCCGGAACAGCTCGACGGTCAGCATGATGATATCGTCAAAGTCCACCGCGTTAGAATCGCGCAGTCTCTGCTGATAAGCCGCATAGAACCGTGCAAGCTGAAGCGTGCGGTAGTCCTTGCCGGCATCCTTTGCCATCTGCTCGGGCGTGATCAGCTTGTCCTTTGCGTGGCTGATCTCCGTCTGCACGACCTTCGGCGGGAATTCCTTTTCCATCGCCTTGCTGAAGCCGCGCTCGTACATCGAGGAATCCTTGATGATATCCCTGAGCACGCGCTGCGCATCGTCCGTATCATAAATGGTGAATGACTTGTCATAACCGAGCCGGTCAATATGCTGCCGCAGGATGCGCACGCACGCGCTGTGGAAGGTCGCCGCCCAGACATCGCCGGCGGAATCGCCGAGCATCGTCTGCAAACGGGCTTTCAGCTCTGCGGCTGCCTTATTGGTAAAGGTGATCGCCAGAATGCGCCAGCCGGGGATCGGCGCAAAGCCCAGAAGCTCTGTCAGACGTTCCTCATCCGGGGCTTCCGTACCCGCAGCAACGTCACGGAGCCATTCGGCATCCTTTCCCGTCACCGGCGGCACCTCACCGTAATATGCATTTCCGAAGCGCATCATAAAGGCAATGCGGTTCACGATCGCCGTGGTTTTGCCGCTGCCTGCGCCCGCAAGCACCGAAACCGGCCCTTCCACGGTAAACACAGCCTCCTGCTGCGGCGGATTCAATCCCTTTGCAGTCAGGTATTTTTCCAGCGCGGCACGCCGTATATCTGCCATAACAACCAAAGACTCCATTTCTTACGCACAGTAATCTCAGCATATTGCATAATTACGGTTCATACCGCCTAGCAATACATCATTATTATACCACAAAATCGGCAAATTGAAAAGAGCTAACCGACAATTTTTAATTTTCTTCATAATTCACAGTATATTCAGAAAACAGTTTGGGCAATTTTGCGTTTTTCTTCTTAAATATTTATGAATCCCCTTTTCTTTTTCTCCGTTTTCATGTATAATAAGAATGAGTGAAAAGACATTCTGACAGGAGGTTCCCCGATCTATGAAAATCGTAATGGATCAGAAGCATAAGAGCATTGCAAAAACAGCGATCTGGGCGTTCACCATCTGCCTGCTGATCGGCATCGGCATCTGGCGGTTTGAGACGGTCATGAATTTCGTCAAGAAGATCGTCGGCGTATTCGCGCCGGTCATCTGGGGACTTGTCATTGCCTATCTGTTCAACCCGATGATGTCCTGGATCGAGCGCCAGGTCAAAAAGCTCACTGACCGCAAGAAGCCGCACCCGAAGCTCGCGCGCGTCATCTCCGTCGCGGTCACCATGCTGATCCTCGTTGCGACCATCATCGGTCTGATTGCGTCCATCGTGCCGGAGCTTTACTCCAGCATCAAGAACCTGTTCGTCAACCTCCCGACCTATATGACCAATATCGGCAACTGGGTGGAGGCACGCATCGCGGGCATGGAACAGGAACAGCCGCAGCTGTACAGCCTCCTTTCCTCCGCATGGGCATCCGCACAGGAGGGCGTCACCAACTTTGCCGGTCAGTTCGAGCCGAAGCTGGACAGCCTTGCCAGCGGCGGCGCAGACCTGATTTCCGCCATCACCAGCGGTGCCGTATCCTTCTTCCACGGCATCTCCGATTTCCTGATCGGTCTCATCTTTTCGATCTATCTGCTCTATAACAAGGAACGCTATACCGCGCAGATGCGCAAGCTGCTCTATGCGACGCTGCCGGAGGAAAAGGTACACAGCTTCCTGCACATCGGCTCGCACGTCAGCTATACTTTCATGCACTTTCTTTCGGGCAAGACTGTCGATTCTATTATCATCGGCCTGCTTTGCTTCATCGGCATGACCATTCTGCAGATGCCGTATATTCCGCTGATCTCCATTATCATCGGCATCACGAACATCATCCCGTTCTTCGGCCCGATCATCGGCGCGATCCCCTGCGGTGTGCTGATCCTGCTCTCCGAACCGGGTAAGGCGATCCCGTTCGCCATCTTTATCCTCGTACTCCAGCAGTTTGACGGCAACATCCTCGGCCCGAAAATCCTCGGCGATCAGCTCGGTCTGCCGATGTTCTGGACCCTCTTTGCGATCATCGTCGGCGGCGGTCTGTTCGGCTTTATCGGCATGGTTGCGTTCGTTCCGATCTTTGCGGCGTTTTATACGCTGGTTTCTGACTTCCTGCAGGACAAGCTCAAAACAAAGGGTCTGCCGAGCGACGACGAAAGCTATATGACCAATGAGATACACTACGGCACACCTGCCGGAGAGACGGAACCGTCAAAGACAGAAGAATCTGCGGAATCCAAAAACGAACCTCCGATGACGATCCGACAGCGTGCCTCAAAGCTGCGTGCGGAACTAAAAAAGCACAAAAAGCACTGAGTTAAGGAGCATACTCTATGAATCAAACGGAAAAGAACCTGCTTTCCGCATTTCCTGAGGAGGTACGGAATCAGGTTGCGGCATTGCAGCAGCAGTGGAAGCACAAGGTCGTTATCACCTGTCTGCTTGCACTGTCCGCGACGGTTTTGCTGACACTATATTATATGTTCGGCAAGCCCGATTACAGTGTTGCCGAAGCGATCTGTATCTCCACCCTGTTCGTCTCCGCCGTTCTGCTGATTATTCTGACGCATTTTGAGAATCAGCTCATGCAAAGCTACCGGCAGATTCCCGGGCTGAACGCCCAGCCGGAGGACGCGGCAGTGACCGAAACGGCACAGCAGCGGTATAAACAGGCTGCCCGCAGCACGCGCGTGATAGAGGGCTTCCTGATCGGCGGCGGCCTGCTGCTCGGCGTGATCGTTCCCTTTGCCGTCGGCGTCTCCATTATCATGTTCGGTATTGCGATCATCCTGGAACGCGACCTCCGGCGCAAATTCCCGACGGATCTTTCCGTCGCAGGAAAGCTCAAGGCGCCGCTGCATCAGCGCACACACCGGATCGGATGCAGCAGCTTCCTGATTTTCGGCATCGCCTGTGCCGTGATGGTCTTTGAATTCATGCTTGCCTCCGTGGCAAGCGCAAAGCTGAAAGCCCTGAACTCCAAGGCGGAATTTACCTATAAAGCGGCAGAAGCCCTGCAAAACGACTGCTATGAAAAGTCTCAGCCCTTTGAGTGCAAGACCGTGATCGCACAGTACGGCGACCAGAACCAGTTTGCCGCCGCCTGGAAGACATATTACAGAGATGTCCGCGACAATGAATGGTATGCTATTGTTTATGACGATGACGGCAATCTTCTCTACGCACTTTACAGCCGGACGGAAATCACGGAGAATGAACTGAAAGAGCCTGACGAAGACGAGCAGCGCAAGCTCCTGAGCTCTCTGACACGCTCCCCGAATGCCATCGGCTGTTATAAGAAACGCTCTGAAACCAAGGAGGTATCCTCATGAACGAGATGAATCAGCAGTTCCGTACTGCACCGCAGCCCGCACCGCAGGAAAACAGCGGAAACAACATCTATGCACAGCGCCTTCAGGAGCACCGGGAGGCATTGGCTGCGCAGAACACAATCTTCTGCCGGGACTGCGGCAACCCGGTCGATAAAAACGCAAGCGTCTGCGTACACTGCGGCTTTGTGCTGAATCAGGAGACCTTCGCACAGGCACAGCGCATGGTGGAGGAGCGCCAGATGCGCGAAGCCCCGAGAAAGCGTCTGCTCGGTCTGATCGGTTCCCTCACCGGCGACCAGAACCTCATCCGTCAGAGCCAGATCACGCCGGCACAGCGCCGGCAGTACCGCTTTCAGGCAGTCGGCAAGGTCTACTGCACCGGCTGCGGCAGCGAGGTCGAGCAGGGACAGAGCGTCTGTATGCACTGCGGCTATGTGCTCAACCCAACCGCAATCCGCAATGCGCAGATCCGCGTCCAGAACGCAAACATGAAGCTCGAACGCAGCGATCTGGTCAAAAGTTATCTGATCCCCGGATACGGCAAAAGAATGTACGAGGAATATAAAGACCGCTGCCCGCAGATTGCAGAGCCGTGCCAGAAGGCAGGAAAAATCAACAAAATCGCGCTCATCACCCTAATTGCGCTCATCATCTTCCTATGACTTGATTTTCTGCCGGAAGCATGGTATAATAGAAATAACAGACCTCCCCGGAAGCCGGCACAAAAGTGCCGCGGAGGCTCTCCGGGGAGGTCTGCATTTTGTTGAAAGGTGGGAAGTTCCCATGACCACGATGGAAATGCAGCAGGAGATCCTGCGGATCAAGCGGAAGAAAAATATCTGTATCCTTGCCCATGCTTATCAGAGCCAGGATATCTGGGAGGTCGCGGACTATATTGGCGACTCCTTCGGACTGTGCAAGAACGCCCAGCGCTCCGATGCAGAAACAGTTTTAATGTGCGGTGTACGCTTTATGGCGGAGACCGTCAAGATTCTTTCGCCGGATAAGCGCGTTCTGCTCTCACACCCCGATGCAGGCTGTCCGATGGCAGAGCAGATCAGCCGGGAAGATCTGATCGAGATCAAGAAGCAGTATCCCGGCCACGCCGTTGTTGCCTATATCAACACTACCGCGGAGCTCAAGACCGAATGCGATGTCTGCGTGACCTCGTCCTCTGCCCCTTCGATCATCCGCAAAATGCCGGAGGAGAAGATCCTCTTTATCCCGGACTGCAACCTCGGAAGCTGGATCGCCAAGCAGATCCCGGACAAGGAATTCGCGTTCATCCACGGCGGATGTCCCACACACGCACGGATCACAAAGGAAGAGGTCGAGGCCGCACGCAGAGCGCACCCGAATGCCAAACTGCTCGTGCACCCGGAATGCCGTCCGGAGGTCACCGCGCTGGCGGATTTCGCCGGCTCTACCACCGAGATCATGACCTATGCCCAGAAGAGCGAGGCGGATGAATTCATCATCGGCACGGAAAATTCCATCGTTCAGCATTTACAGTTCAGCTGTCTGGATAAGCGGTTCTATCCGCTCTCCAAGACCTGTATCTGCCAGAATATGAAAGCCACGACACTCGCGGACGTGCTGCACTGTGTAGACGGCACGGGAGGCGAGGTCATCGAGATGGATGCAGCCACAATGGATGCCGCACGCCGCAGCATCGACGCCATGCTCGCTTACGGCGGCTGAGCAGAAGGGGGTATTTCCGTTGATTCAGTCACTCCGAAAAACAAAAATCGTCTGTACCATCGGCCCTTCCACGGATTCTGATGAGGTCCTGCGCCAGATGATGCAGGCAGGCATGAATGTAGCGCGGTTCAACTTTTCTCATGCCGACTATGAAGTAGACAAAAAGCGCTTTGAACAGATCGTGCGGCTGCGCGAGGAGCTCGGCCTGCCGATCGCAACAATGCTGGATACCAAAGGCCCGGAGGTGCGTCTGCGCAAATTCCCGGGCGGCCCGGTCGAAATCAAGGACGGCGACACCTACACGCTCACCACGCGGGATGTCCCCTGTGATGACAAGATCGGCTCTGTCAGCTACGCAAAACTCGCAAAGGATGTCAAGCCCGGTGACACCGTCATGATCAATGACGGTCTGGTCGAGCTGCGCATTGAACACGTCACACCGACGGACATAGAATGCACCGTTGTGCGCGGCGGCACGCTCTCCAACCACAAATCCTGTAATTTCCCGGATGTCAACCTCACCATGCCGTATCTCTCCGATGCGGATATGGAGGATCTGGAGTTCGGCGCAAAGCTCGGCTTTGACTTCATTGCCGCCAGCTTCGCCCGCACCGGCGCGGATATCCGCTATCTCCGCAAATTCACGCAGAGCCTCGGCTGGCAGGGTGTGCGCATTATTGCCAAGATCGAAAACCGCGAAGGCGTGAACAATATTGATGAGATTCTCGAAGCCGCCGACGGCATCATGGTCGCACGCGGCGATATGGGCGTGGAGATTCCGTTTGAGCAGATTCCTGCCATTCAGAAAACGCTCATCCGCAAGGGCTATGAGGCAGGCAAGCAGGTCATCACCGCCACACAGATGCTGGAATCGATGGTGACGCATTCCCGCCCCACCCGTGCAGAGATCACCGATGTTGCCAACGCAATCTATGACGGCACCAGTGCGATCATGACCTCCGGCGAGACCGCTGCCGGTCAGCATCCGGTGGAAACCGTGCAGACGATGGCTCGCATTGCCCTCACCACTGAGGCAAGCATTGACTACAAGAGCGACTTCATGGCGCGTACCAACGAAAAAGCCACCATTGCAGACGCGATCGCGCACGCAACCGTCACCACCTCGCACGATCTTGATGCCAGCGCGATTATCACCGTGACAAAGGGCGGCGAAACGGCGCGGCTGATTTCCAAATACCGCCCGATGTTCCCGATCATCTCCTGCACGACCGATGATATGATTCAGCGGCAGATGAACCTTTCCTGGGGCGTGCATCCGCTGGTCATCAACGAGGAAAGCAACACCGACGATCTCTTCAAGCACGCAGTCGAGGCGGCGTGCAACGCGGGCTATACCAAACCCGGCGACCTTGTGGTCATTACGGCGGGCGTTCCGCTGGGTGTTTCGGGTACAACCAATCTGCTCAAGGTGGAATCCATTGAGTGGTGATGAAAGATTCATGCAGGATTTATGAAGATTTCATGATATCTATTGACTTTTCTGTCGGTTTATGCTATGATGATGACATAAGGAGGTGCAGTCACATGGTTACTGTAACAACATTTCAGGATCTTGCGGCAGCGGTCCGCAGAGACGAGCTGAGCATCCGTCTGGAGGGCGAAGCAAAGTACTATTATGAGAAGAATGTCAGCGATGCCGTCGGCGGCGGTGTCATCGGCGCACTGCCGGGTCTGATGCTTTTCGGCCCGCTCGGTGCGGTGGCAGGTGCCGTGATCGGCGCGGCTGTCAGTACCTCTCAGACGGGCGACAAGGACATTCAGCGTTTCCTGCTGACCTATTATCGCCGCAGCAGCTCCGGTGTCACGTTCATTGAACTGACACACCGCTGATCCACATGAACCAAACAAGCAGATACTTCTTCGGAGGTATCTGCTTGTTTTTTTGGAGTTTTTTTCTTTTGCTTGAATTTGGGCAGACCTGTTGCTTTTGGGCAGAAAGTTTGAAAGGGTGGCATTTTACAGAAATTAACGCGAGTCATGCGCTGCCGCAGCAAGCAAACCGTGAACACGAAAATGTCAGCGCGGGCTCCGCGCCTCGATTTGTTGAATTTGCCGTCTTGACAAAAAATCTGTTTTCGTGTATAATTGTATACAATCACACAACAATACATATATACAGATATTCATACGATAATACCGGAAGCCCAATAAGGAGGAACCGCTATGAACCACGCCATGCCGAACATCAGCCTGAGCAAACGCACAAATCTGCTTGATTTCGATACCTATGAGTATGAGATGCAGGATGTGGAGCGCCCGGAGCTCTTCCGCGAAATGTTCCCGTATTCGGAGGTACCGAAGGTGGCATATAATTACCGCCATGTCCCGATGAATATGCCGGAGGATATCTTTATCACGGACACAACCTTCCGTGACGGACAGCAGTCCCGCGCACCGTATACCTCGGCACAGATCGTCGATCTCTACAAGATGCTGCACCGGCTCGGCGGCCCGAACGGCATGATCCGGCAGACGGAATTCTTCGTCTACTCCAAGACCGACCGTGACGCACTTGAACAGTGCATGGAACTCGGCTACGAATTTCCGGAGCTTACAACATGGATTCGCGCAAGCAAACAGGATTTTGATCTCGTCCGGAATATCGGTATCAAGGAGACCGGCATTCTCGTCTCCTGCTCGGATTACCATATCTTCAATAAGATGGGGCTCAACAGACGGCAGGCGCTTGACAAGTATCTCGACATCGTGAAGGAATGCATCAGCGCCGGTCTGCGTCCGCGCTGTCACTTTGAGGATATCACCCGTGCGGATTTCTATGGCTTTGTGGTGCCGTTTGCGATTGAGCTGCGCAAGCTGTCCGAAGAAAGCGGCATCCCCATAAAAATCCGTGCCTGCGATACCATGGGCTACGGCATCCCCTACCCCGGCGCCGCGCTCCCGCGCAGCGTTTCCGGCATTATCTACGGCCTGCAGCATTACGCCGGTTTTTCCAGCGATATGCTGGAATGGCACGGACACAACGACTTCTACAAGGGCGTGACCAACGCCGCGACGGCCTGGCTCTACGGCGCGGGCGCGGTGAACTGCTCGCTGCTGGGCATCGGCGAACGCACGGGCAATGTCCCGCTGGAAGCGATGGTCTTTGAATATGCCTCGCTCCGCGGCACAATGAACGGCATGGATCCGTCCGTCATCACCGAAATCGCCGACTACATCGTTCGGGAAACGCATTACGATCTGCCGCCCATGACGCCGTTTGTCGGCAGATACTTCAACGTCACCCGCGCCGGCATTCACGCCGACGGGCTGATGAAGGATGAGGAAATCTACAATATTTTCGATACCACAGCAATTCTGAACCGGCCGCCGCTCGTTTCGGTCAGCGCATCGTCCGGGCTCGCGGGTATCGCCTGCTGGATCAACAACTTCTACCGACTCACCGGCAGCCGCGCCATCGACAAGAAAAACCCCGCCGTCGCAAAAATCAAGGAATGGATCGACCGCGAATATGAAAACGGGCGCGTCACGGTCATCAGCGACGATGAACTGCAGACGCTCACCGAGACCTATCTGCCGAACGTGACCGGGAGGGATCACTGATGCTGCTGGAAACAGATGACAGATCGCTGCGGATCCGCGTATTCAACGCGATCGAGAACGCGATCCTTGACGGCGAATACAAGGACGGCGACAGCCTGAATGAACTGCGGCTCTCCAAAGAGCTGGGCGTCAGCCGGACACCGGTGCGCGAAGCACTGATGCAGCTGGAACTGGAAGGGCTCGTGAAAAACGTCCCGAACAAGGGCGCCGTCGTGATCGGCGTCACCGAGCAGGATATCCACGATATCTATGAGATCCGCATCCGGATCGAGGGACTCGCTGCCCGGCTCTGTGCCGAGAATATCACAGAGGATGAACTGCACGCGCTGGAACAGATCGTCGATCTGCAGGAATTCTATCTGCTGAAAAATGATACAGAGCAGATCTGGAAGCTGGACGGCGATTTCCACAAGATCATTTACGACGCGTCCAGAAGCCGTCCGCTGCGGTTCACGCTCTCCAATTTCCACAACTATATCAAAAAGGCCCGCGATATCTCCGTGCAGACGGAGGGGCGGGCGGAAAAGACGGTCGCGGAGCACCGCGCCATCCTCGACGCGATCAAGGCACACAACGGCGAACTTGCCGAACAACTGACAGCAAAGCATATCTCCAATGCCGAGGACAATCTCTTTGAGAATGTGATGAAATAATGCGTAATTATCTTTGTTTTCCGCCAAGAATACGAGACAGCCTGTAATTCGTTTACAGGCTGTCTCTGTCTGTCGATAACCCCTTTTCTTCCGCAAGAGCATACACACCCGAACCGCCGCAGGCTGCTTCCTACTTTCTACTTGCTGCTTCCTACTTTTCCCCTGCGCTTCACCGCACGCCTTTCAGTTCGTAGCCGGCATCCTCGATCACCGCACGGAGTGCATCCGCATCAGGCAGCGCTGCGCCCTCAATCACCGCGTTGTTCTCCGTGTGGCTCACGCTGACGACCGTCACACCCTCCGTCTTTTCCAGTGCCTTTCTGACGTGTGCCTCACATTTTTCACACATCATGCCCTCAATGAGAAGTGTTTTCTTTGCCATAGTTTCTACCGTTCCTTTCATCGTTTCAATTTGCATATTGCCAGCAGGTGCATCCGTTCCGGAGACCTGTTTCGGCTTGAAAAAGTTGAGCCGCAGTGCGTTGGAAACCACGCAGAAGCTTGAAACGCTCATCGCAGCCGCACCGAACATCGGCGGCAGCGTGATGCCGAGCGGCACGAACACACCCGCCGCCAGCGGAATGCCGATCACATTATAGATGAACGCCCAGAAGAGGTTTTCGCGGATATTCCGCAGCGTTTTGCGGCTGAGCTGAATCGCGGAGACAGCATCGGTCAGGCGGCTCTGCATAAGAACCGCGTCGGCGGCATCCATCGCAATATCCGTTCCCGTGCCGATTGCCATGCCGACATCCGCTTCCGTCAATGCGGGGGCGTCGTTGATGCCGTCGCCGATCATGCAGACCTTCCCCTGCTGCTTCAGCTCTGCGATGACCTCACGCTTCTGCCCGGGCAGCACCCCGGCGATCACGCGGTCAACGCCTGCCTGCCGCCCGATTGCCGCGGCGGTTTTTTCGTTGTCGCCGGTCAACATCACAGCGGAAATACCCATGCTCCGGAGCGTCTGCACGGCGGTGCGACTGTCCGCGCGGATGGTATCTGCCGCTGCAAGCATTCCGAGGTCTTTGCCGTCACGCCGG
>JAFZPL010000100.1 GCA_017550355.1 Oscillospiraceae bacterium
TGAGCGTGGTCGGCTCTGTTCCGCTGATTGCGATCACGGTATATGAAGCGATGAAAGTATTTGTGCCGTATTTCAGAATGGAAGTCGGTCCGGTCACTGCGACCGAACTGGAATACGTTGCTTTTACCGCACTGCCCTGGGGGCTGCTCATGCTGACCGTTTGTATCCTGCATCTGTCAGACAGGCATAAGCGGAAGAAAATACAGAAATAAAGGAAATGCATATGAAAGCTATCGAACTGTTCAAGCAAAAGCAGGTTTATTCGTTTGAGGTGTTCCCGCCCAAGCCCGATGTGCCGATCGAGCGCATCTATGAGACACTGGCGGCACTGGAAACGCTGCACCCCGACTTCATCTCCGTGACCTACGGTGCGGGCGGCTCCGTGCCGGGTGCATCGACGGCGGAGATCTGCAAAACGATCCAGGAGAAGCATAAAACGGTTTCCATCGCGCATCTGCCGGGCATCAATGAAACGAAGGATTCCGTGCTGGAAAAGCTCGCGCAGTTTCAGGCACTGGGCATTGAGAATATCCTGGCGCTGCGCGGCGACCGCAGCCCGAACACGGAACCGAAGCATGATTTTCACTATGCTGCCGACATGATCGCGTTTATCCGCGAACACGGCGATTTCGATATTGCGGCAGCGTGCTATCCGGAGGGACACCCGGAGGCACCCGATCTGGATACGGACATCGTACACCTGAAGGAAAAGGTGTCAGCGGGTGCTTCACACCTGATCTCGCAGCTCTTCTACCGCAACAAGGATTTCTATGCTTTCCGCGAAAAGCTTGCTGCTGCCGGTATTTCCGTACCGGTGGAAGCCGGTATCATGCCCGTGACCTCCAAGAAATCCATCGAACGGATGGTTTCGCTTTGCGGTGCGAGCATTCCGAAGCGGCTTGCGAAGCTCATGGCGCGGTATGCGGACGATCCGGCGGCGCTGAAGGCAGCGGGACTGGAATATGCGATCGAACAGATCATGGATCTGCGCGAAAACGGCGTAGACGGCATTCATCTGTATACGATGAATAATCCGGATGTAGCGAAATATATCACTGAGGCGATCGCGGAATGACCCCTGCTGACTTTGACCGTGCAGAGCTGCTTTCGTATCTGCGGACGCCGCGTCTGGACGCGCATCTGAGCGCGATGCTGGATGCCGCGCTGGAGACCATGTGCGCGGTGATCGAACCGCGAACCGTGTGGCGCGTGCTGCCTGTGGAGCGCACCGAAGCGGGCGTGAAGCTTGGCGGTCTGCTGCTCGGGGGAAAGGATATTGCGGCGCATCTGACAGGATGCAGTGAGGCGGTGCTGCTTGCCGCGACGCTCTCAGCAAGGGTGGACAGCGAGATCCGGCGTGCCGAACTGACCGACATGACCAAAGCACTGCTCTATGATGCGATTGCGGGTGCGGCAATCGAACACGTTTGTGCAGATCTGGAGAAACAGCTGCGGGCGCAGCTTTCGTATGAATTCTTCACAGAGCGGTTCAGTGCCGGATACGGCGACTTTCCGCTGACACAGCAGGCAGATCTGATTCAGCTGCTGGACGCACCGCGCAAGATCGGTCTGACGGTGACGCCGCGCATGACGCTGCTGCCGATGAAATCCGTCACGGCGGTGATCGGGCTATCCCATCAGCCGGTCCTGGATGCAAGGCGGTATTCGTGCGGCAATTCCTGTGCGCTCTGTCCGTTTCGGGATGACTGTCCCGGTGTCCGGAACGAATGAGCATCTGAGGAAACACGCATGGAGAACGAACTGTTCTTTTCCGCCGGTACGCTTGCCGGCTATGCACTGAACGGCACGGTATATCTGCTGGTGCCGATTGCAGTTGCGTTTCTGCTGTACCGATACCGGGCGTTCCGGCTGATTCCGCTGCTGACGGGAATCGCCGTATATTTTCTTTCCGTACGCTTCTGCGATGTTTTCACGGGAATTGTGTTTAACAGGCAGGCGCTCGCGGTGCAGACTGCAATGGCTGCCGGTTTTGTGGGCATCTTTGAAGAATCAGGGCGGTATTTTGCAGCAAAATGTCCGATATTCGGCATTCGTTCGGATGCGGCAGCGTGCAGCTATGCGGTCGGTCACGCAGGGCTGGAATGCATGATTCGTTGCGGGCAGAACTATCATATATTCGATATCGGCAGAAGGCTGAATGCGAACGGCATCGGCAGCTTTCTTGTCGATCGAACGGCAGAACGCACTGTCGAGATCACCGAAACGCTGAACCGCTATGCGGAACATTCCCTCGCCCTCGGTATTCTGGATTCCCTGAGCGTGATCACAAATTTCGGCGTGCATCTTGCACTGACGATTCTGATCTACAGGAAGCTGTATGAGGGCATTCACCCGGTTCGCTGGATGGGAATTGCGTGTCTGCTGCATTTTTCGCTGAATGACTGCTATCTCAGCACGGGAGTTCTGGGCGGAGAAATGTTTGCTTCGCTGATGAGCATTTTCTGGGGAATCGGTATCATCGTGCTGGTATGGAAGATCGTGAACGGGAACACCGTGCTTGATAACATCCGGTATCAGATGGCAGATTCGGACGGCTATCCGGTTGAATCAACGGAGGGGCGCGATGGATAACGAAGAACGCGCAAAGGCACTTGCCCAACATTCCGCTGCTGAAACAGGCAAAATACAGCATCAATATGGATGTCGGCTGCATGATCGATCTGGAATGGATTCAGAGCCTCGAAAACGGCGGCGCAAAGGATGCAATGACGCGTTCCAGAGAAGAGCTGATCGAAGATTTTAAGGCGTATTACGGATAAAAAGGTGTGATAACGTGGGATTTCTGCGCCGCGGCAACTATGCCGCCAATACAGTGCAAACAGTGCTGAACAGCCTGAGATACAATATCCGGGCGAATGTGGAATCAACGCAGTATGCGGGAAAAACACCGGAAGAGAGCGCGGCGCTTTCGCAGGTTTTTCTGCGGCTTGCCGCCAGGGATACGCTGATCCTGGAAGGAAAGTGCTATGTCGGCATCACATCCGATCCCGTGCGGAGTCTCACGGCACACGGCATCGACACCTTTGCGGAGAATCAGTTTTTCTGTGCGGATATCCCGAAGGAGCTTGCCGCGGAATGCAAAGCGGAGATCATGGCGCTCGGCGGCTTTGAAGCGGTCAGCGATTCTGCAAATGACCGCACGGAGACAACGTATTCAATGCTGTATGTCTACATCTACCGGATTGCGGACGGGACGGAGGAGCATCCCGATCTCACCGGTCTGACGCCGCGGGAGGCTCTGCCGATCCGTGAGATCGCGGTTCGGCTGGGAATGCGGGACGGCACCTGTCAGGTGCGCTATTATACGGAAATGAACGCAGCTGTCTGCGACGCGTTTCTGACAGAGCTTTCTGCTCTGATTTCTGATTGCCGGCTTGCTGCAATGCAGATCCGGCACAGAGCGCGCGACATTCTCTCTGCTGAATTCGGAGAGGGCTGCTGTATCATCAGCCATGATTCCCGCACATCACAGTGCGGCGGATATCAGAGCTACAGAAGCGGCGAAACCGCACGGAAAAAGGTGCAGCTGTACACCGGGGAGTATCCTGAATATATGCTTTGCCGGGATATGAACGTGCTGAACACAATTGTCAGCTATTATCTTGTAAAGGGCAAAAAACCGGGAAAACGGCAGAATATCAAATGGGTCAATATGAAATATCCGGGTTGGGAGTAAGATATGGATTTTCGCACACTGCTTGAAAATGAATATGTCTATCTGGACGGCGGCATGGGAACGATGCTGCATCTCAAA
>JAFZPL010000101.1 GCA_017550355.1 Oscillospiraceae bacterium
CGGCAATAGGATAATATATAAAAGTGATTACAGTTATGAAAACGGATATTACTCCTTTGATATAAGCAATCATATTCAAGAGTATTATCGAGGTTTGGTTATTAATGGGGAGATCAATAGTTGTGACACAATTGGATTTGCGATGGCAATTAGTGCTGAACCTTCAAGGTCAGATGTTTTTTTAGCAAGTGACTATTCGAACTATTCTAATTTCATTGATTTCGCTGCTAATCTACTTATGCTTGTTGAATCTCTCAATCTTGCCCCTCGTGCCCCCATCATCTGCCAAGGAAAATCCTACTACCTCGGAAAAACCATCACCCCGACAGACGCCTATTATGAAACCATCGACTGGATAAGCGACGATGAAAGCATTGTCACTGTGGATGAAGACGGCAAGATTACCGGCGTTTCGGTCGGCACGGCGAATGTCACCGCAGCAATCGGCGATGTAACAGCAACCGTTCCGGTCACGGTCTATGAGATCACCTCAAACATTGAGGACGAGGATACAGCAGGCGAGATCATCGACACCGCCGGCGATATCATCGACGATATTGCGAACAACGATAACCCCGACCTTAGCAATACCGATATCGACGAAGATGACCTTGAAAGCGTTAAAGAGGATATCGAAAACGGTGCTGCGAACGGCGGCGAATTCTGGATCAATTTCCAGGCGAGAGGACGTGGCTTGGGGCACTATAAAGAATACTGGGTCTATCCGGAATTCTGGACGTGGTATTGCAGTATGTACGGCGATAACAACGGCTGGCATTTCGGCTGGGGCATCGACGCGGCATATGAGATGGGCTATACCGATTCTAACGGCAAGGATCACCACATCGGGAATATCATCGAGTTTGAGAGTGAATACGGCTTCTATTTTGAGATCCCGGAGGATGCGGAGATCGAAACGCTCAAAACGGAAAAAAGCGTATTTACAAAGTGATCCGATATCATAACGGCGTTTTCGATGAAGTGGATATTGAGATTCAGAAGAACGGGAAAATCAAGGTTCTGTCCGATAAGTATTCCGACTTCATTCTGATGTATCAGGATGTGGATGATGAATCCGCAGCAAATACAGTCACTCTGAACCGTCAGGAGAATAAAGCGGTTATATCCGGCGGCAAGAACAAAGTGTATGTCGGCTTTACTGCGAATATCCCGCGCGGTTATTCCGTAGAGGATTACGGTTTGATCTACTACAACAGCGGGACAGTTATCACCACGCCTTATCTCACGCTTGAAAATGTCGGTATCTGCGGCATCAAGAAGGCGAAGTATTGGAGTGCGAACATTACTGATATTGGATACGGTGTTGCGTGTGTCGGCTTTGTCAAGATCAAGGATGAAACCGGTTATGTGACAACGCTTTACACCGAAGAGCTCGGCAGCAGCTTTGTGAGGGCCTCCGAGACAGCAGCGGACATAGATGTAACGTTTGATCGTGTGGATAATAAAGCGCTTACATCCGGCGGCAAAAACAAAGTGTATGTCGGTTTTGAAGCGAATATACCGGCCGGTTATATTGTTGAAGACTACGGGCTCATTTATTATAACAGCGGAACGGTTATCACGACGCCGTACTTGAAACTTGAAAATGTCGGAATTTGCGGCATCCGGAAGGCAAAATACTGGAAAGCGAACATCACCGACAACGGATACGGTGTCGCTTGTGTGGGCTATATCCAGGTTACGGACGCAGAGGGGTATGTGACCACGCTTTACACCGAAGAACTCGGCAACAGCGTCAAGGCAATGGCGGAAACTGCAAAGAAAGTAATGCTGACCAAGCAGGCGAACAAGGCAGTCACCTCCGGCGGCAAGAATAAAGTGTACTGCGGTTTCAATGCGAATATCGCGGATGGCTACACCGTCGAGGATTACGGTCTGATCTATTATAACAGCGGAAATGTCATTCACACAGAGCATTTGACGCTGGAGAATGTCGGCGTATGCGGTATCCAGAAGGCGAAATACTGGGGCGCAAATATCACGGACAAAGGCTTCGGCGTTGTTTGCGTGGGATTTGTCAAAGTCAAGGACACAAACGGCTATGTGACCACACTTTACACCGGCGAGCTCGGCGCGAAGTTTTCTGAACTGGCAAAATAATACAGCAAATACACGTAATTACAGCATTAACACCGCACTCTTCGGGGTGCGGCGTTCGTTTTGCATCTTTGTGCATTTTGCAATGCTGACATTCTGCGGAAATCATGCTATAATAACAGTGTACTCATAAGCTGAACATTCACCAAAAAGGAGTTGAAAATATGAGTCATTGGAAACGAACAGCCGCAGGTGTTTTGGCTGCAGCGATTCTGTGCAGCGCACTGCCCGCAAACGCACCTGTGCGGGATTTCTTCAGCGGGGTGGTGCAAACCGCGCACGCAGCGGAAGTGCTCCGTTCGGGCTATTGCGGAAACAGGTATGAAAACGGCGGCAAAAATGTGACATGGTCACTGGATGATGAAGGTACACTCACTGTCAGCGGCAGCGGGATCATGGCGGATTATACATCTTTTTCTCTTCCATACACGCCGCCATGGTATGCTTACGGATCAAAAATCAAAAGGATTGTGGTGGATCACGGTGTAACGAGCATCGGAGAGGCCGCATTCTATAATTGCATCAATCTGACTTCTGTTACCATTCCGGACAGTGTGACAAGCATTGTACAATACGCCTTCAGTTCATGCGGCAGCCTGACCTCTGTTGTTATTCCGGAAAGTGTAACGAGCATTGAAGACTACGCATTCCAGCAATGCAGAAGCCTAGATTCTGTAATTTTGGAAGGCGATGCGCCGCCGGCACTTGGTGAGTCTGTATTCAGTGGCACAAACAATGACCTGAAACTGATCGTTCCCGCGGCAGCAGTCGAAAACTACAAGGCAAAGATGAGCGCATATGCTGACAGAATCGTGCCATATACAATCGGGGAATGGAACTGCGGCGCGGAGGGCGGTCACTGCAAGGCATCGCTGAACGCTTTCGGAACCCTCACCGTCAGCGGCACAGGTGCAATGGCGAATTGGAACGGTGATTTGCCGTGGGCGGATTACACATCCGACATCCAAACGGTTGTGATAGAAGACGGTCTGACAAGCATCGGCGCAAGCGCATTCTATGACTGTAGCAATCTGACTTCTGTCACCATTCCGGAGAGTGTGACGAGCATCGGAATGTCCGCGTTCTATCAATGCAGCGGCCTGACCTCTGTTATTATTCCTGACAGTGCAGAAAGCATCGGAGAGGCCGCATTCTATGGATGCAGCAGCCTGACTTCAGTCACTGTTCCGGATGGTGTAGCAAACATCGAAAAGCTCGTATTTTCCGAATGTACCGGTCTGACTTCTGTCACGCTTCCAAACAGCATGACGAGTATTGGAGAGTATGCTTTTTATGGCTGCACCGGTTTGACATCTGTCACCGTTCCGGGCAGTGTAACAAGCATCGGAGCAAACGCATTCAGATCATGTACAGATCTGGCATCCCTCATTCTGGAAAGCGAAATACCCCCGGCATTTGGCCGTGACGCACTTTTATATGCACATCATGACCTGCAAATCTATGTTCCCGCGGCAGCAGTGGATGATTACAAGCAGGATGCGGGCTGGCGCAAATCATCAAACAGGATCCGGTCAAGCACGCGCGGGGAATGGGAATGCGGCGCAGCGGGCAATCACTGCAAAGCCGCGCTGAATATCAACGGCACGCTCACCGTCAGCGGCACGGGCGCAATGGCGGATTGGAACAGTGATGCGCCGTGGTCTGATTACACATCAGATATCATAAAGGTTGTGATTGAAGAAGGCGTGACAAGCATCGGCGTGTGCGCATTTTATCATTGCAGCAGTCTGACTGCCGTGATCATTCCGGAGAGTGTAACAGATATCGGCGGGGATGCGTTTAGCGGCACAGCCTGGCTGAAAGCACGGCAGGAAGAAAATCCGTTCGTCATTGTAAACGGGATTCTGATTGATGCCTCAGCCTGTTCCGGAGAGGTCACCGTTCCGGAGGGCGTGAAAAGCATCGGAGAGGCCGCATTTGAGGTGTGCAAAGATCTGACCGCTGTCACCATTCCGGAGAGTGTCACAAGCATCGGACCGTACGCATTCCTGATGTGCAGATGCCTGGATTCTGTAATTTTGGAAGGCGATACACCGCCGGTACTGGGCGATGACGCGTTCTTCTTTACGCACAATAACCTGAAAATCTATGTCCCTGCGGCAGCGGGTGATGCCTACAGAGAACAATGGAGCGACTGCGCAGAAAGGATCATTGCCAATCAGCGGTTAAAGAATGAATATGCAGTCCTGAAAGAAGAGGACTATTACCCGGTCATATCCGGTGGCAGCAATCAGGTCTGCGTCAGGTTCAGTGCGGAGATCCCGGACAGTATCGAGCTTTTGGATTACGGTCTGATCTATTACAACAGCGGCAATGTCATTCACACCGCCGACCTGACGCTTGAAAATGTCGGTATCTGCGGCATCAGAAAGGAAAAAACTTGGAGCGCGAACCTGACTGACAACGGCTGCGGCGTCACGGCGGTCGGATTTGTTACCCTCCGGAATCAGTACGGGATTGAGTGGACGCAGTTCACCGGTGAACTCGGCGGCAGCTTCCGGGCAATGACCGATGCGGTAAAATATGTCACACTGACACCGAAGGCAAACAAAGCGGTCATATCGGGCGGCAGAAACAAGGTTTATGCCGGCTTTACCGCGAATGTCCCGAGAGGGTATACCGTGGAAGACTACGGCTTGCTCTACTATAACAGCGGCAACGTTATCACAACGCCGTATCTCACGCTGGAAAATGTCGGCATCTGCGGCATCAAATCCGCAAAATACTGGTCTGCGAATATCACGGACAACGGCTTTGGCGCTGCGTGTGTCGGCTTTGTCAAGGTCAGGGACGCGGTCGGCAATGTGACCGTGCTCTATACCGAAGAGCTCGGCGGCAGCTTTTCTGCGATCTCCGAGGCAGCCGCGGCGGATGCCGTAACATTCACCCGTCAGGAGAACAAAGCAGTGATATCCGGCGGAAAGAAAAAGGTCTTTGCCGGCTTTTCCGCATCGGTATCTGAGGGATACACCGTCGAGGACTACGGCCTGATTTACTACAACAGCGGCACTGTGATCACCGCGCCGTATCTGACGCTGGATAATGTCGGTATCTGCGGTATCAAGAAAGCGAAGTATTGGAGTGCGAACATCACCGATATCGGCTGCGGCGTTTCCTGTGTGGGATTTGTCCGGGTGAAGGACTGGAACGGCTATGAGGCCGCGCTTTACACCGAAGAGCTGGGCGGCAGCTTTGCCTCCGTCTCCGAAGAAGCCGCAGCGAAAGCCGTGACGCTCAACCGCCATGCAAACCACGCGATATCCACTGGCAGCACGGAGTATGTGTCTGTCGGATTCAGTGCGAATGTTCCGAGCGGATACACTCTTGAGGATTACGGTCTGATCTATTATAACAGCGGCATCACCGCGCCGGAACTCACGCTGGAAAAAGCCGGCACCCTAGGGATTCAGAAAGAAAAAATCTGGTCTGCGAGAGTGATCGATCATGGCTATGGCGTGAACTCGGTCGGCTTTGTCAAGGTCAAGGATTCCAACGGATATGTGACCACGCTTTACACCGGCGAACTCGGTGCGAAGTTTGCAGAGCTTCCCCATTGACAGGTGCCTCATGGTTTGAGATAATAATAAAGCCCCCTCTCGCGTTGAACCGAACCAGTAAAAACGGACAGTGACAAAAAAGCACCTCCTATGGTATAATAGAAGCCATAGGAGGTGCATTGTTATGGCAAGAGGATATCGACACATACAGGAATATGAGAAAGAGATACTCGAATTGAAAGCGAAGGGAGCAACGCATCGTGAAATTGCTGAACAATTCGGATTCACGAAGGAACAAGTCAAAGGATTCTTTAAAAGGCAGCATAAAAAGGAAAGACAACTGGCTGCGGGTATACCTGTTCGGAAGAAAGGAAGACCTGTCACACGGACACTGGCTCCACACACAGACAAGCTCTCCGAATTGCGATATATCCTTGTCCAAAAAGAGAAACGAATCAAAGAACTTGAAATGGAAAATGAGCTGATGCGGGATTTTCTATTGCTTACAGAAAGGAAGTGAGACCGGCAGTCAAATATCTTGTCATTTATCGGCATAGGGGAAAATACAGTATCAGCGAGATGTGTCGTTTCTTCGCAGTGTCACGCAGCGGATACTATGACTTCGTAAAACGCATGGACAAGCCTGCAAAAGATCTGGCTCTCTCGGAACTGATTCGTGAATGTCAAGCTGAAACCAAGCAAACCTACGGGTATCGCCGCGTCAGCATCTGGCTGGAACGCAGAGGTGTACATCACAACCCAAAGACGATTCTGCGAGTTATGAACAAATACAGCCTTTTGTCGGTGGTCAGACGCAGAAGATATTGTCATTACAGTCAGGCATTGCATCGTTATGAGAATCTTTTGAATCGAGATTTCCATGCAGACAAACCGAATCAGAAGTGGGTCACAGATATCTCTTATATTCCGACCGGACAAGGCTTTCTGTACCTGTCAGTCATTCGTGACCTTTACGATCGCAGCATCGTTGCTTACAAAACCTCGACGGTACAAAATATCAATCTGGTACTGAATACGATCAGAGCAGCGAAGAGAAAAGAAAAAGTCACTGCGGAGCTGCAACTCCACAGTGACCAAGGCTTTCAATATACCTCACACGGATATTATAGCCTGACTCAATCATACCACATTACGCCCTCAATGTCAAGACGCGGGAATCCATATGACAATGCTTTGGCTGAGAACCTTTTCTCTATTCTCAAAACCGAGTGTATTAACAGGATAAAGATCAAAACCTTTGCTGAGGCTCGACGATTGATTGATGACTATATTCATTTCTACAATCATCAGCGTATTCAACTGAATACAAAACTGACTCCGCTTGAGTTGCGGAGCCAGTTCAGTTCTTAATTCATTTGCCATAGGCGGCTTTTTGTGCTGTCCGTATAAAATGGTTCAGTTCACGTGAGAGGGGGGCTTTGTCATAGCTTCCAATGAATGTTTATCTCGCGTGAACCGGATTCATCCGTCATGCCGATCTCGATATAGTCAATGAATTCATCTGCGACCGTGCGGTCAAGCGTATCGAAATGTGTGTACTTCTGAATCAGGGCTTTCTGCCCGGCTGCGTTGTTCATGCGTTCGCGGCATTCCGTGATTTGTCGGTTTATGTCTGCGATTCGTTCTGTGATCTCCTGTTCTTCGGTTGTCAGGCTCTCGTGAAACAGCCGGTATTCTTCTTCGGTAATATTGCCGTCGAGTTTGTCCTTATACATTGCAATGAGCCGCTTTTTTGCTGCGTTCTGCCGGTCTGTCAGTCTTGCAAGCGTGCTTTCCAGTTCACGGAGCTGATCTGCGTGCAGATTGGTAAAGCGAATCTCATCCGACTGGCAGTATTGTGCAATGATGCCGTTCAGCTCATCCAGAACCGTCTGCTCCAGCATTTTTCCGCTGATTGTCTTTGTATTGGTGCAGTTCATTGCACCGGTTTTATACGATGCACACTGCAAGCCGTAATATGTAATGGTCTTGGCCTTGTTGTAGTAGACGTTCCGCTTCATCGGTCTGCCGCAGACAGCGCACCGCACCTTACCGGACAGGGGAGACAGCTCCTGCGAACGCTTCCCGACTCTGGTGTTGCTGTTCAGCCGCTCCTGTGCCTTTGCCCATGTGTCCGCATCTATGATCGGTTCATGTGCGTTCGGAATGCGTACCCATTCTTCCGGCGCAACTTTTTTCCGTTTTTTGTTCTTGTAGCTGATATGATGGGATTTTCCCTGCACGAGCGTTCCGGTGTACATTTCATTTTGCAGGATGCGTGCAACGGTTGAGAGCGTCCACAGACCGTGTGCGTTGCCGGTATCGGCGTTGCTGTTTACGTATCTGGAACCGGTCTGCCGCTTGTATTCTGTCGGGCTGACAATGCCAGCATCATTGAGCGCTTTCAC
>JAFZPL010000020.1 GCA_017550355.1 Oscillospiraceae bacterium
GGTTCTCCGGACGCGGCGGGGGCGGAGGCGGAACGGACGGGCGGTTCTCCGGACGCGGCGGGGGCGGGGGATTTGAGCCCGGTCTCGGGGGCGGCGTCATTGGTTGATTCAGATACATGCGGAGCATTTCATCGCGGTATCGCTTGGCGGTATCTTCAAATTCCTGTCGGTTCATACGGTTGGTTCCTCCTTTCAGACCGTTTCGCTGTATTCTATGCAGCAATGCTCCGAATCTTTCATATTTCCGGCTCGCGCTGCAAAACATTGTGCTCCGCGTTTTTTCACATTGAAAAATGATATTCTCACTATCATTTCCGTTCCCATTCTCCTCTCTTTCACCATGCCTTCACATCCATCCTGTACAATATAGTCAACGGAGATGAACCACACGGACAGCAAGTCCGTTCCTGTGAATGAATCTCTTTCCCCCTCTTTTATGCTGTGATACAGCCCCCTTTTTCAAGCAGTGCAAAGCGGTTCGTCCCCGCTGCACTGCCTATTTTTTTGCGGGCAGCACCCGGCTCGCGGTGTTGTTTTGTGCAAAGCCGTCAACGCAATATGGTCTGATTTTTTCACATTATAGAACAATATTCTCACCTTCATTTCCGCCCCTGTTCTCCGCCCTTTCACCTCATCTTCACATCCATCCTGTACAATATAATCAACGGAGATGAACCACACGGACAGCAAGTCCGTTCCTGTGAATGAATCTCTTTTCCCCCTCCCTTTCTTATGTTGCTATACCCCCGTTTCAAGCAGTGCAATGCGGCTCGCCCCCGCTGCACTGCATTTTTTTGTGCAAGCAGGACAAATTGCGGAAAAGCTCTTGCAAAACCGCCTGAAATCCGGTATAATAGAATGGATTATAGAAAGGAGCAAGAGCAATATGCCAAACGAATTCAACAGAAGACCGGCACAGCGCGTGGTACCCCACTCTCAGAATGTGCGCAGACGCCGCAAAAAGCGCCGCCGCGGTCCGCTTATGAAATTCCGCATCAGCGGCGTGATTCTGATCTGGGTGTTCAGTCTGATCGGCTGCTTCGGTTACTATATGATGAAACGCAATCTCCATCCGGAAGAGGACATCTGGGTCAAGAAAGCCGGTGCCGCGGAAGATTCCGGCACTGCTGCCGTGACCACTGTCTCCCCGGCGCAGACCACCGCCGCAAATCCCGCCGGCGGTTCCACTACCGTTACGACCGCCGCTGCCGTCAGCGGTCAGCAGGCTGCGGAGACGACCGTGACCACCGCTGCCGCTATCAGCAAGGTCAATCCCGTACCGGAATGCCCCGCACAGCCGCAGAAATATCTTGTCTGGTCGGCATTCGTCGGCGAAAAGGGCATCTTTGATATGGGACAGCAGGGACTGCTCCAGGAATACAATGTCTACGCCAGCGAAGCACTCTCCCTCGAAAACTATCAGACGGAATATGTCATGCTCAACGGCACGACCATCCGCATCCTGAGCGCACTCAACAGCGCAAAATGCCCGATCTACCTCATGTTCGGCACAGACGACCTTCTCAAGCTCAAGCCACAGAAGGCGCTCGACTATTTCGGCACGCTTCTGAACCAGCTCAAAGCCGCCGCACCTGACTCTGAGATCTATATTCTCTCCGTTCCGCCTGTGACCGCAAAGCAGGAAAAACGCAAGGATTCCCTGAAGAATGCAACGATCGACGAATACAACTCCCTGCTGCTTGCAACGGCGATCAAGGCAAATGTTTATTTCGTTGACATCAACACCGCACTCAAAAACAACGACGGCAAACTCGACGATGCCTATGCGCAGGAAGACGGACTCCACCTCAATGCGGAGGGCAATCAGGCGCTGCTCAACTATGTGCTGACGCATGTGCCGGAGAACGCAAAATACCGCAAATAAACCTGATTTTTGCATGAAGTTTTTTTTAATTTCACATTTCCCTGCTTGCTTGCAGGCAGAAAGTATGGTATAATACAGAAAAAAACAAAGGAGACGATCAAAATGGCGGAATGTCCATATTGCGGCGCCGGCGTCATGCCCGGATACTATCAGTGTCCGAACTGCGGCTCTCCGCTTTCTCCCTCGCAGACCGCGGCACAGGCCGCCGTACAGGCTGCACCCGCACCGCAGCCCTTCTACACACAGCAGCCGATGCCGCCCGCACAGCAATCTATTATTCCCGGATCCGCCATGCCTTCCATGTCTGCACCCGCTATGCAGTCCTATGCGCCGACAGCGATGCCGACCTATGCCGAACCGGTCGTTCCGGTCAGCAGCTGGATGGGATATATCCTGCTCTGCCTGTGCATGCCGGTCATCGGCGCCATTATCACAGCGACATCCCCGAAGGAACAGAACGTGAAGAATTTCGGCAAGGCGCTTCTTGCACTGGAGCTGATCGGAGGCGCGCTCCTGTTCGGCTTCATCCTGCTGATGCTGATGTTCGGATACTACTGATCTCAAAACACGCGCTGCACAGAACAGCATCTGTGCGGCGCGTTTTATGTCCCGGAACTGCACCGCGTGCCGGACTTCGGCTGTTCGGATGCAGCCTGCAAAAAAATTTGCAGACCTTCCGCATCCTGCTTGCATTTTTGAAAAATATGTGCTATAATAGATAGGGTGTTCATCAGTCCCGTAATAATGCCGATACCGGCAGAATGGAGCGAACCGCCATGAAATCTTTATTCCGCATCCTGTTTCTGACAGCGATTCTTTGCTGTGCGGCTGTCTCTGTCAGCTATGCCGCAAGACTTTACCGCGAAAAATACGCGCCCCGCTATCTGAACGGAAATGCCAGCTGAGCGATCAGCATGACATATATGTACGGTGAGATCTCACCGCAAATTTCAAGAAAAGAGGAATCATTCAAATGGACATTCGTTTTGAACAGGCTGCCTCTTTGAAGACAAAGCCCACCGATGAATCCAAGCTCGGTTTCGGTCATATCTTTACGGACTACATGTTCGTGATGGATTACACCGCCGGTCAGGGCTGGCATGATGCACGCATCACGCCGTACGGCAACCTTTCGCTCAGCCCGGCAGCACTCTGCCTGCACTACGGCCAGGAGGTCTTCGAGGGCATGAAGGCTTACCGCCGCGCAGACGGCGGCATCCAGCTGTTCCGTCCGACCGAGAACTTCAAGCGTCTCAACAGCTCCAACCAGCGTCTCGTCATTCCGGAACTCCCGGAGGAGATGGCAATGGAAGGTCTGATGAAGCTTCTCCAGGTCGAGAAGGAATGGGTTCCGCACATTGACGGCGCTTCCCTCTACATCCGTCCGTTCATCATCGCTGTGGATCCGTTCCTCGGCGTGAAGCCCGGCGAACAGTACATGTTCATCATCATCCTCTCTCCGTCCGGCGCTTACTACGCATCCGGTCTCGATCCCGTCAAGATCTATGTCGAGTCCAAGTATGTCCGTGCGGTGCGCGGCGGTATGGGCTACACCAAGACCGGCGGCAACTACGCTGCTTCCCTGATCGGTCAGGACGAAGCACACAAGGAAGGCTATTCTCAGGTGCTCTGGCTTGACGGCGTTGAGCAGAAGTACATCGAGGAAGTCGGCGCAATGAACATCATGTTCGTGATCGACGGCGAGATCGTCACGCCGGAGCTCCAGGGCTCCATCCTGCCGGGCATCACCAGAAAGTCCGTGCTGGAGCTCGCAAAGAGCTGGGGCATGAAGGTCTCCGAGCGCCGCATCACCATTCAGGAAATCGCAGATGCATATGAC
>JAFZPL010000102.1 GCA_017550355.1 Oscillospiraceae bacterium
CTGCTGCTGCAAGTCCTGGACGACGGCAGAATCACCGATTCGCAGGGACGCACGGTCGATTTCAAGAACACCATCCTCATTCTGACCTCGAATATCGGCGCGGACGCGCTGCTGGAAGGCATCCAGCCGGACGGCACGATCTCTGCGGCGGCACGGAATACCGTCGATAAGCTGCTGCACCAGAAATTCCGTCCGGAGTTCCTGAACCGTCTGGACGAGATCATCTGCTATAAGCCGCTGACCAAGCCGGAGATCGGAAAGATCGTCGATCTGCTGACGGCAAATCTGCAAAAGCGTCTCGCGGAACAGCAGGTGCATGTGGTACTGACGGATGCGGCGAAAAATGCCGTGATCGAGGAAGGCTACGATCCGAACTTCGGCGCAAGACCGCTCAAGCGGCTGATGCAGCGGAAGATCGAGACGGCGCTTGCGAGAATGCTGCTCGGTACGCCGATCCCCGCCGGCACGACGATCACCGTGGACAATGTGAACGGAGAGTTTGTTTGTAATGCATAATGCATAATTGCGGGCGCTGCCCGCCCCCTTCTCACCTTCTCTTTTTCCCTTTCCTATCCCTCATTTTCTTTTGCATTTTGTGAAATGCGCCGAAATTTGAGATCCCGCTTGACATTCCTTCTGAAATCAGCGTATAATAATAGTAATCAGAGGCTGTGTATCCCATGACTGAGGACATGTCTCACCGGTCATCCGTCTACAGAGAGGGCGTCATCTGCTGCAAGATGCCCGACGGAACCCGATCGAGGTACCACCTTATGCCGCACAGACCGATGGGAATGAGAATCGCACGGAATACCGTGCGTGTCGCTCGGGTGGAACCGTGCGCGTTTGCGGAAATGCAAACCCGTACCCCGGACAGTTCGCATACTGTTCGGTGTGCGGGTTTTTTCGTTTTTATTCTATCATTTCTATTTTTACAAGGAGGACGTTTTACCATGAAGATCACATTTGAAAACGGCGCGTTCGAGAGCGCGTCTCCGGTCACTGTCTATGATGCTGCCAAGGAAGCAGGCGTCATCACCAAAGAGCACATCGCAGCACTCGTCAACGGCGAGCCCGCTGACCTCACCAAGGAGCTCACCGCAGACGCAGAGGTGAAGCTGATCACCTTCGACGATGCAGAGGGCAGACACATCTTCAACCACACCGCTGCACATATCCTCGCACAGGCAGTCAAGCGCCTGTTCCCGGATGTCAAGCTGACCATCGGCCCGGCGATCGACCGCGGCTTCTACTACGATTTCGATACCGAAAAGCCCTTCAACGCAGATACGCTCACCCAGATCGAGGGCGAGATGAAGAAGATCGTCAAGGAGAATCTGCGCATCGAGCGCTTTGAGCTCCCGCGTGACGAAGCCGTAAAGCTCATGACCGAGCGCGGCGAATCCTACAAGGTCGAGCTCATCAACGAGCTGCCGGAGGGCGAGATCATCAGCTTCTACAAGCAGGGCGAATATGTCGATCTCTGCGTCGGCCCGCACCTGTTCTCCACCGGTCTGGTCAAGGCATACAAGCTGACCTCCTGCACCGGCGCATACTGGCGCGGCGACCAGAACAACCGCCAGCTTACCCGTATTTACGGCGTGGCATTCCCGAAGAAGGAACAGCTGAAAGAGCATCTCGATATGCTCGAAGAGGCAAAGAAGCGCGACCACAACAAGCTCGGCAGAGAGCTCGGCTACTTCACCACCGTCGACTATATCGGTCAGGGCCTGCCGATCCTGCTGCCGAAGGGCGCAAGAGTCATTCAGCTTCTCCAGCGCTGGGTGGAGGACTACGAGCAGGCAAAGGGCTGCCAGCTCACCAAAACCCCGCTGTTTGCAAAGCGCGATCTCTACCGCATTTCCGGCCACTGGGATCACTATCTGGACGGCATGTTCGTCATGGGCGATCCGCACGATGAGGAAAAGGAATGCTTCGCGCTCCGTCCGATGACATGTCCGTTCCAGTATCAGGTGTTCCTGAACAAGCAGCGCACCTACAAGGAGCTCCCGATGCGCCTCACCGAGACCTCCACGCTCTTCCGCAATGAGGATTCCGGCGAAATGCACGGTCTGATCCGTGTGCGTCAGTTCACGATCTCCGAAGGTCACTTCATCATCCGTCCGGATCAGCTGGAGGAGGAATTCAAGTTCTGCCTGGAGATGGCAAAGTATATGCTCGACACAGTCGGTCTGCTGGAGGACTGCACATTCCGCTTCTCCCAGTGGGATCCGGCAAACCCGAAGAACAAGTACGAGGGCACCGCAGAGCAGTGGAACATCGCACAGGAGGCAATGGGCAGAATCCTCGACCATCTGGGCGTGAAGTACACCGTCGGCATCGACGAGGCTGCATTTTACGGCCCGAAGCTGGATGTGCAGTATAAGAACGTGTTCGGCAAGGAGGACACGATCGTCACCATTCAGATCGACATGCTGCTTGCAGAGCGCTTCGGCATGTACTACATCGACAAGGACGGTCAGAAGAAGCTGCCGTACATCATTCACAGAACGTCGCTCGGCTGCTTTGAGCGTACACTCGCATACATGATCGAGAAGTTCGCGGGCGTGATGCCGCTGTGGCTCGCACCGGAGCAGGTTCGTCTGATGCCGATCGGCGAGGAGCATGTGGCATTTGCAAAGCAGTACGCGGAGAGACTGACCGCGGCAGGCATGCGCGTGACCGTCGATGCGGAGGACAAGAACATCGGCACGAAGATCAAGGGCGCAAGAAACGACCGCATCCCGTATCTGGTCGTGATCGGTGACAACGAAGTCGCGGCAAACAGCGTGACTGTCCGTTCCCGCAAGGAGGGCGAGCTCGGCATGATGTCCACGGACGACCTCTTCAACAAGCTCATGACCGAGATTACCACGAAAGCCAAGTGATAATGCATAATTTCGGCGGGCAGCACCTGCTAGCACTATTATCTTTTGCAATCAAATAACCCCAAGCGTCCGACTTGCGTTATAAGCCGTTTCACAGACTTGAACGCGAGCCGGGCGCTTACAAATATTAGGGTGCATGGAACGCGAAAATGCCAGCGGGTGCTACCCGCCGGGCATTCTCAGTATATCAATGGCATGGATGGGGGGATGAAACATGCTGATGATCCGTTCGGCGCGGCTCAGGCAGATCTTGCAGACGGTGCTGCCGTTTCTGGTGATGCCGGCGGTCGTGCTGCTGATGCCGCGCGGCGTACAGGCGGACTATTACGCGTTGGTCAGCTTTGCAATGGTCGTGATGGCGCTGCTGCTGTTCGCGTCCGGCTTTGAGAAGCGCGAGGTCGGTACGCGCCGGATGATCATGGTCTCCGTGATGACGGCGCTCTCCGTGATCGGCAGAATGCTTCCGCTCATTAAGCCGATCACCGCGCTGACGATCCTCTCCGCGCTGTATCTTGGCAAGGAGGCGGGATTTCTGGTCGGCGCACTGTCGGCGGTGCTGTCCAATTTCGTGATGGGACAGGGGCCGTGGACATCGTTCCAGATGCTTGCGTGGGGGCTGATCGGGCTCTTTGCGGGGATCTTCGCGAAACCGCTGCTGCGCTCACGGGCATTGCTCTATGCCTACGGGCTGCTGTCCGGCGCGGCGTATTCCATGATCATGGACGTCTGGACGACCGTCTGGACATACCGCGAATTTACGTGGCTGGAGTATTCCGGGGCGCTCTATACCGCGCTGCCGTTCACCGTGACCTATGCGCTCTCGAATCTGCTGTTCCTGATGCTCTTTGCAAAGCCCGTCGGGGACAAGCTCTCGCGCATCCGGAAAAAATACGGCTTGTAAGCGTTGGTCCGTTTTCTTTCGATTGGAGCAATGTTGCCATAATTTGATGCCGGATTCTGCGGCATCTTTGTTGAATCCGTGAATAGCAATTTTATGTGAAAAATGATATAATGATACCGTAAAAAGTGTGTATGTATGCAGAAAACGCTGCGGATACACCGGCGGCTTCATTGCCGCGTACGGACAGTGAGATCTGACAATTCCAAATGAATCACGCCCCTTGCGTCTGCTGGGGGCTTTTTAATGGGCATCTATAATAATATGAGAGGGTAACGATTATGAAAACAACGAAACTGCTTGCTTTTCTTTCTGCTGCCGCCATGCTCGGCTCTGTGACCGCATGCGGCAAAGCCGAGGATTCTGCGCCGGTGCAGACCACTGCTGCAGCGACCGCCGCGGAGACGACGGTAACCACCGCCGCGGAGACGACCACCGTCACCACGACGACCAAGCCGGATCCGGTCTTTGTGGATGAGCTCAAGGACAAGGAGATCCCGGTCGGCGCGATCACCTTTGATACGCCGTCCCTCTACACCGCACATGCAATGGGCGGCGGCGGGGACGAAGCACCGGTTGAACTCTCTCTGGTCGATTTTGACGGCGACAAGAAGCTGCGCGTGCGCGTGCTCCGTCAGGACGGCGAGGATTTCCAGGTGCCGAAGATCGTCTTCAATCTCGGAGAGCTGATCGGCGCGGAGAACACCGGCAAGATCGGACATATCAGCGTCGATTTCACCACCCTTGCGCGTGAGGAGTGGCAGAATGACGACGGCACCGCGTCCGTTGTGGTCGGCAATTTCCTCGGTGCGCTCGCCGGCAATATCGCCAAGGAAAAGGGAAAGGACGCAGACGGCAACCTCACGCAGAACGACTGGGCAACGCACAAGGAATTTTCCTATCAGGACTGGGACAATTTCGGTCATACCTGGCGCTGTGAGGCGGATATTCCCGCACTGATGGTCGCATCGAACGGCTATGCGGAGAACAACGATGCCGCAACGCTTGTGATCATGCGCTGGGGACAGAAGAACGCTGTTGATTTCTACATCGACAATATCTCCATCCTCGACAAGGAAGGCAAAGCCATCCCGTTCATCTATAATGCCGTGCAGAATCCCGCAGAGGTCGTCAAGGACGGCAAGGATTCCGCAGGCAAGCTCGACAGCAGCGTGATCGTGTCCGGAACCGCGGCAGCAGCCACGACCGCGGCAGCAACCGCCGCAGCCGTCGGCTCGACAACAGCAGCCGCAGGCACGACCGCCGCTGCATCCACTACTGCTGCTGAGAGCACGACCGCCGCAGCGTCCACCACTGCTGCGGAGACCACCGCCGCCGCCGAAACCACGACTGCAAAGGCGGAGTGAGCATTCTCCATTACAAGATACCGCGCCCGATCTGCGCCCGGAATGACCGGGCGGATCGGGTGCGTTTGCATATCCTGCACCTTCCGGATAAAATACAATATTCCTATTGACAAACTAGGATAAATATGCTATAATAAGCATGGGCAAACTCAGGGAGGGCGCAAGCGCCTGTTTCCGGCAGTTCTCAATTTATCTTTGGAGGGATTTCTTGTGATTTATGCGGATAATGCCGCTACAACAAAAATGAGCAAAACCGCGATCGCGGCGATGCTGCCCTATCTGGACGGTGATTTCGGCAATGCGTCGAGCCTGTACGGATTCGGTCAGCGGGCAAAGGAAGCGCTGGAAAATGCGCGGCAGACGGTTGCGGACTGCCTGCATGCGGACGTGAAGGGCATCTATTTCACGGGCGGCGGCAGCGAGGCGGACAATCAGGCGCTGGAATCGGCTGCGATGATCGGTGCGCGGAAGGGCAAAAAGCACATCGTTTCGACGAAATTTGAGCATCACGCGATCCTGCATAAGCTCGATCAGCTGAAAAGCCGCGGCTATGAGGTCACGCTGGTGGATGTTCACGAGGACGGCATCGTGCGGCCGGAGGAGATCGCGGCGGCGATCCGCGAGGACACCTGCCTTGTGACGGTCATGTTCGCGAACAACGAGATCGGCACGATCCAGCCGATCGCGGAGATCGGTGCGATCTGCCGGGAACGCGGCGTGCTGTTCCACACGGACGCGGTGCAGGCGGCGGGACATATCGAAATCGACGTGGAAGCGATGAATATTGACATGCTCTCGCTGTCGGGGCATAAATTCCACGGTCCCAAGGGCATCGGCGTGCTGTACGCGAAAAAGGGCATCCGTCTTGAAAATATCATTTACGGCGGCGCACAGGAGCGCGGCAAGCGTGCCGGCACGGAGAATATTCCGGCAATCGTCGGACTTGCGACGGCGCTCTCGGAAAATATCGCCCATATGCAGGAGAACACCGAAAAACTCACGCATCTGCGCGATAAACTGATTGCCGGACTCTCGGAGATCCCGCACAGCATCCTGAACGGCGACGCTGTCCGGAGACTGCCCTCCAATGTGCATTTCTGCTTTGAGGGCATCGAGGGCGAATCGCTGCTGCTGCTGCTGGATGCACACGGCATCTGTGCATCTTCGGGCAGCGCGTGTACGTCCGGTTCGCTCGATCCGAGCCATGTGATGCTCGCGATCGGCAGACCGCACGAGATTGCGCACGGTTCGCTGCGGCTGTCGCTCGGCGAGGATTTCACCGAGGAAATGGCGGAGGAAGTGATCGCGAGCGTGAAGGAAGTTGTTTCGTATCTGCGCGGCATGTCGCCCGTCTGGAGAAATCTCTGTGAGGGCAAGACGCAATTTTTGTTGAAGTGAGGGATTATTATGGCACTTTACAGTGAAAAGGTAATGGATCATTTTCTGCACCCGCGCAATGTCGGCGTGCTGGATGACGCAAACGGCATCGGCGAGGTCGGCAATGCAAAATGCGGCGATATCATGAAGATCTATCTGAAAATAACAGGCGAACAGGGCAGCGAGACCGTGGAGGACGTGCGCTTTGAGACATTCGGATGCGGCAGCGCGATCGCATCCAGTTCGATGGCGACGGAGCTGATCAAGGGCAAGCCGCTTTCCGAGGCGCTTCAGCTCACGAACCGCGCCGTCACAGAGGCACTGGACGGTCTGCCGGCGCATAAGCTGCACTGCTCCGTGCTTGCGGAGGAGGCGATCAAGGCTGCCGTCAAGGATTATTACGACCGGAACGGCATCGCTTATGATCCTGAGCAGTTCCGCGAGGCAAGCTGTGCGCACTGTCACGGGGGAGAATGAGCCTGGATGAAAAAGGCACTGATTGCAATGAGCGGCGGCGTGGATTCGAGTGTTGCTGCGTATCTGACAAAAGAAGCCGGCTATGAATGCATCGGCTGCACGATGAAGCTTTTCGATAATGGGGATGCCGCTGTTTCTGACAGCGGCAAAGCCTGTTGTACGCTGGAGGATGCGGAGGATGCGCGGGCGGTCGCATTTCGGCTCGGCATGCCGCATTATATGTTCAATTACAAGGATGAATTTCGCCGCTGCGTGATCGGGCAGTTTGTGGAAAGCTATCGGCACGGTGAAACGCCGAATCCCTGCGTGGAATGCAACCGCATCCTGAAATTTCAGGCGCTGATGGAGCGTGCGAAGGTGCTGGGCTGCGAAAAGCTGGTGACGGGGCATTATGCGCGTGTCGTGCAGACGGAGAACGGCTGGCAGCTAAGAAAGGGCGTGGATCCGGCGAAGGATCAGAGCTATTTTCTGCACATGCTCACGCAGGAACAGCTTGCGCACATCCTGTTTCCGCTCGGAGAGCTCTCCAAGCCGGAGGCGCGTGCGATCGCGGAGGCACAGGGCTTCCGGAATGCAAAGAAGCACGATTCGCAGGATATCTGCTTTGTGCCGGACGGCGATTATGCGCGGGTGATCGCGCAGCATGCGGGCGAACTGCCGCCGCGCGGGGAGTATGTCGATACGGCGGGTAATGTGCTCGGCACGCATGAGGGCATCATTCACTATACGATCGGTCAGCGGCGCGGGTTGGGGATTGCGCTGGGGCGCGTGCAGTATGTCGTGGGCATTGATGCGGCACACGACCGCGTTGTGATCGGTGATTCGGAGGATCTGTTCACGGACACAGCGTATCTGTCCGGCGTAAACTGGATCCCGGGAAAGGTGCCGGAGGAGCCGGTGCGGTGCTCTGCAAAAATTCGTTCGCGGCACAAAGAGCAGCCCGCACTGCTCACATTTACGGATGAGACGCATGCTGTGCTGAAATACGACGAACCGCAGCGCGCCATCACGCCGGGACAGTACGCCGTTTTCTACGACGGCGACAACGTCCTCGGCGGCGGGCGGATAGCATCCGCCTGTAATTTCGCGAAACCGGTATTCGGAATCATTGTAAGCGCACTTCTCGCGGTATGGAGCCCGCGCCGGCATTTTCATGTTCCCAGTATGCAATAATATGAAGCGCCCGTCTCACGTTGGCAGTCTGCAACAGACCACCGCCGCGAGCCGGGCGCTTTTGTTTTATTCAGACTCGGAACGCGGCGATGGGACGGCACGTTTTGCTTTGCGAAACGTGGGGCACTGTCCGCATTCCGAACTTCTGACGAAAAATGCAAATGATAGGATAAGTTAAATACAAATGTGATAACCACAAGTTTTAACGTCTGAAATATGCATTTCAGCAGCCGGAAATATACGCAGATACGCCCTTACAACGAAAACAAATAGTATATTTCGATAGAAATGTACTTTGCACTTTCCTCTGAATCCATTTTGAGAGCTGGACCTCATTTTCAGCCCCTCCTTTTTCGTATGACTGCACAAAGACGAAACATTCACTTCATTTCCTCTTAAAACTCTCTTAATCAATTTGCACCATATAGCACAAATAACGCAACATGTTTACAATTCTTCATTATACAGCATGTATTCATAATTTCCTAAGAAAGTCATTGTTTTCAACAAAATATGCATCGCAAAATGATTTGACATATGCAGCCTGATGTGATATACTGTGCGTGTCAGAGGCAATCAAGTCTCCGCAAAAATCTGAAAACCGGCTACACAGCCGAATACAAGAATGTGAGGTAAAGAACAATGAAAACACGTACAACTGCAAAGTCCATCCGCATCAAGGCAGCCGCCGCAATCATGACGCTCGCAAGCGTTTCCGGTATGCTCGCATTTCCGGGCGCAGCACCCGGCGCACTCGGCAAGTTCGCGGACAGCATTTCGATCACCGCAGACGCAGCATCTGACAGCAATGTCGTCATCAAGGCAGGCAGCCGCATGACAGTGAATAATAAGTACTATTCTCCGAACAAGCAGTACTACGTTGTCATGCAGGGCGACGGCAACCTGGTTCTTTACACCAGTGCAGGCAAGGCGATCTGGAACACCCAGACCTACAATAACAGCGGCGCATTCGCACAGCTCCAGAACGACGGCAACTTCGTTGTTTACAATAAAGACGCAAAGGCACTCTGGCACGCACACACCCACACCCGCGGCGCAGGCTGCACGCTGAACATCTCCAATGACGGTTCAATCTATGTGACCGGCAAGAACGGCCAGAAGTACTGGACATCCAGAACCCAGCTGACCACCGCAGGCGTCGGCTCCGAAGGCCGCATTTCGGCGCTGAAGGCAGGCGACATCATCTCCTCCCCGAACGCACAGTACTGGGCAGTGCTCCAGGGCGACGGCAATTTCGTGGTTTACAGCTTCAATGACAAGGTGATCTTCGCTTCCAACACCTGCGACAAGATCTATCCGGAGCAGTTCGTCATCCAGGGCGACGGCAACCTCGTCATGTACAACCAGTACGGCGCAAGATGCTGCACCGGCGTGAAGGGCAGCGGTTCTTACAGAGTGACGCTCGACAACAGCGGCTATATCAACGTGATCAACAACGCAAACGGCGTGACCGTCTGGTCTTCCAGATACTCCAAGATGAGTCTCATCACCCAGAACAAGAACAACAATAACAATAATAACAACAACGGCAATAATAACGGCAATAACAGCGGCAATATCAATGACGGCAAGGACAACTCCAAGAATCAGAACTACATCTGGCCGTGCCCCGGCTATAACTACATCAGCAGCTATTACGGCTGGCGTACTTGGAGCGACGGTTCCAGCGAATTCCACAAGGGCATTGATATCGGCAACTGGAATATCTACGGCGCAGAAGTTGTCGCAATGAAGGACGGCGTTCTGCATGTGGAATGCTCCACCTGCAATCAGGACTACGGCAAGAGCACCAGCTGCCCGTGCGGTCACTGCGGCAACTACGGCAACCATGTCCGCATTGAGCACGCAGACGGCACCACCACGCGCTATGCACACCTGAGCTGGGTGGACACCAGCCTGGACGGACAGCTCGTGAAGCAGGGCAAGGTGATCGGCAAGGTCGGTACGACCGGCTGGTCTACCGGCGCACACCTCCACTTTGAGATCCGCACCGGTTCCTCCTACAGCGCTCCTACCGTCAATCCGATGCAGTACTTCTAATCCCCCGACAACCACCTCCATTAACACATTTCCTTTCTGAGAAAAGCCCGCATGAACCGGTTCGCCGGGGAATGCGGGCATTTTTTTCGCTGTCAGCCGAAAGAAAAAGCCTGCATGGATCATTTCCGATCCACGCAGGCTTTTGGCTGAATGAGGATGTTCGGGTTACGCCTTCGGTGCTTCGGGGGCGTTGTCGTCGTAGCGCTCGTCGATCACGCGCGCGGTCTTCTTCATGGAGCGCGGCAGCACGCCGATCTCAACGACCTTCACGATCGGTGTGAAGCCGATGCGGCTCTTGACCTGATCCGCAATGCGCTTTGCGAGGCCTGCAAAATCAACAGAACCGTTGGTCTCCACATAGATGCGCATGGTGTCCTTGCCGTCCAGATGGGAAATGCGGATCTGGTACTCGCTGGAGATCTCCGGGAATTCCGCGAGCACCTCTTCGATCTGCTTCGGGAACACGTTCACGCCCTTGATCTTCATCATGTCGTCGGTGCGTCCCATGATCGTGTCGATGCGCGGATATTTGCGGCCGCACGGGCATTCGCCGGGGATGATGCGGGAGAGATCGTGCGTGCGGTAGCGGATGAGCGGTGCGCCCTCCTTGACAAGCGTCGTGATGACGATCTCGCCGAATTCGCCGTCCGGAACGGGCTCGCCGGTCTTCGGATCAATGATTTCGAGATAGAGGAAATCGTCCCAGATGTGCATGCCGGTGTTGTGCTCGCAGTTGATGCCGATGCCGGGGCCGTAGATCTCGGTCAGTCCGTAGATATCGTAGAGCTCGATGCCGAGTCCCTCCGCGATGCGCTTGCGCATCTTGGCAGACCAGCGTTCTGAACCGATCACGCCCTTCTTGAGCTTGATCTTCTCACGCGGGATCTCGCGCTTTTCGATCTCCTCGGTCAGCAGGAGCGCATACGAGGAGGTGGAGCAGAGGACGGTGCTGCCCATATCCTGCATCATCTGCAGCTGCTTGTCGGTGTTGCCCGGTCCCATCGGGATCGCCATTGCGCCGAGCTTTTCGCAGCCGAGCTGGAAGCCGATGCCCGCCGTCCAGAGACCGTAGCCGGGCGTGATCTGGATGCGGTCTTTGTTGGTGATGCCGGCGACTTCATAGCAGCGTGCGAACATGGTCGCCCAGTCGTCAACGTCCTTCTGGGTATAGGGGATGATGACCGGCGTACCGGTCGTGCCGGAGGAGGAGTGGATGCGGACGATCTTGTCCTCCGGTGCGGTCATCAGTCCCAGCGGGTAGGCTTCGCGGAGATCATTTTTCTCCGAGAAGGGCAGACGCAGGAAATCCTCCGGCGTGTTGACCTCGGAAATACCCGCTTCTGCGAGTTTTTTGCCGTAGAAGCTGCCGGAATTGACCAGCGCCTTGATGCGGTCATTGACCAGCTTCAGCTGTTCATTGGAAATCTGCATGGGGATTCATCCTTTCATTTCTTATTTTTCATTCTGGTAATACAGAACAGATTTACAAGCTGTAATACAGCCACGATGCCCGTGATCAGCCAGCGTGAAGAAACAGACTCGCAGAGAATCATGCCGGCAATTATCAGAATCAGGGAGATGATACAGCAGATCACCGAAAGCGTACGGAATGTATTTGCGTTCATCCTGCGCCTCCTCTTTCAGATCTGCTTCTGGTAGTTCATATAGAGATTGCCCGTCCGGTTGTCAAAGAAATCCGCCGCGAAATATTCCATGCCGCTGATGAGGAAATAGTAGCACTTCACGGGATCATCCGGCTTCTGCGGGTAATACTCTCCGGTGACGGGCGAGACTCTTTCCGGTGGACAGCCGATCTCCGCGAGCGTGTGCGGTTCCGTGCGCAGATAGCGGATGTCGGCGCGTCCGGAAAAGCTGCGCAGATGCTGTTCCACCCAGCGGATCCTTTCGCCCTCGGCGTCGAGGAAGATGTTCTGCGGCAGCACCATCGAGCCGACATGCTCCCGCGGCGCGGTGCAGACGGAGATGCGCTTGCCGTCGAAACGGCGGTTGAGATTGTACTGCTGCCAGATCTGGAAGCAGCGGGCGGTGAGATCGGGGGCGGCAGTGATATCCGGCACATACAGCGTCATGAGCTGATCTTCCGTGTATGTGAAATCCGCAGTCGCGCCGAAGAATGCAAGCACGGCTTCGATCTGCGGGCGGATCACATCGAGCGTGCATTCAAAGAGCCGCCGGTCGAAATCGTCCGTCGTATTTTCGTAGCGAAAGAGCGCCGAGCCGTCGCAGGACATATCCTGCATCGCCGAACAGAGCGTGTAGGTGAAGCCCTGCAGATCGTCGCGGACGGTGACATAGATCTTGCCGTCGCGCTCCTCGCTGGAGATCAGCGTGCATGCGCCGTGCATTCTGCGCGCTTTTTTGAGTATGCTGTCCGGCGACTTTGTGTGCGCCTTCGAGACGATCAGGCTTCCGATCGTCACAAACGCCGCTGCGCCGAGTAAACCTTTGATAATTCCCATTTTGATATCTTTCCTGGAGGGAAACGCTTCTGAGGAAAGGGATTCCCTCCGGATGTCCCTCCTCAATCCTTTTTATTTGCTGTGACAGTGCCGGTGATATCCGACATTCCGGTGTATTACGAACAACTGAAATTTTAGGATACAGTCTGCCTGACAGGGCAGATGCATTTCCGCGCCGCTTTTTTGTTCACGCGGGGGATATGCGCCGTGCGGGAGATACGGTGTTCCGCCGATCCTGCCGGAAAAAATATCCGGTTCACCGTCCGTCAGACTAAAATATACACACGGAATTTCTGTGCGTTCTTCAAACAGTTTTTGCCTGTTCGATGTATTGTTCCGACAGTTCCTCATCGCTCATGCTGTGACCTCATAGCGGAGCGCTTTGGAATTCAATTCCACAAACTGCGGCTTGACGGTTTTTTTCATCGTGATCTCGATATCCTCCAGCGAGAACGGGAGCACATTTTGCCGGACAGCAAGTCCCAGCATAATCATATTCAGCACTTTCGGGGAATTGAGTGCCCTGCACGCCGCATCGCCGTCCACACAAACCAGTTCGGCAACATGCTTTTTGAGGTATGCGATCATTTCCGCGCCGGTGTAATCCGAACCCGCAAGTGCCGCCGTGACAGGCATGATCGCGTGGGTGTTGAGTATGATGCGTCCGCCCTCACGGAGATAGGGGAGCATCCGGACAGCCTCCGCGGGCTCGAATGCGATGATGATATCCGCGCAGCCCTTGCCGAACATCGGAGAATGGATGCCCTCGCCGATGCGCAGAAAGCTGAACACGCTGCCGCCCTTCTGCGCCATGCCGATGGTCTCCGCGCTCATGACGGGCATATTGTGTGCCATTGCCGTTGCGGCGATCAGCTTGGAGGTCAGCACGATGCCCTGCCCGCCGACACCGCAGATCAGAATATTCGTCTGCATTATTTGTCACCTCCGGTTTGGATCGCGTGGAACGCACAGACCTGTGCGCAGAGTCCGCAGCCCGTGCAGAGCGACTGCTCGATCGCGGGCCTGCCGTCCTTCAGAACGATGCCCGGACAGCCGAGCGTCTTGATGCAGCGCTTGCAGGCGGTACATTTCGCCGTGTCGATCGCTGCGGGGGCTGCCGGCTTGATGAGCACGGCACACGGCGATTTGAAGATGATCGCTTTGACGCCCTGTTCGGCAGTCACGCGCTTTACCGTGTCGATCGCCTTGTAAAGATCCAGCGGATCGACCGTTTCCACGGTGCGGACGCCGATGCCTCTGAGCACCGCCGCGATATCCACCTTTTCCACGATCTCGCCCATCATCGTGCGTCCCGTGCCGGGGTGCGGCTGATGGCCGGTCATGGCTGTGGTGGAGTTATCCAGCACGATCAGCGTCATGTTCGCCTGATTATAAACGGCATTGACCACGCCCGTGATCGCGGATGCGAAAAACGTGGAATCGCCGACGAATGCAAAGCAGTTGGTGTCCGGCTCGATCTTGCCGATGCCCTGCGTGATGTTGACGCCCGCGCCCATGCAGAGGCAGGTGTCGACCATATCCAGCGGCATGGCATTGCCGAGCGTGTAGCAGCCGATATCGCCGCAGAAGACGGATTTTTTGCCCTTCATCGCCGCCTTGACCGCATAGAACGACGCTCTGTGCGGACATCCCGCACAAAGCACCGGCGGACGCACAGGAAGTGCGGGCGGGGCTTCGGTCTCGGTTTGCTTCGGGAGCGTCCAGCCGAGGAAATTCGCGAGGTCGGCATAGACGCTGTCGGGGGTATTTTCGCCGGCAGTCTGGATATCGCCGGTCAGCTTGCCGCGGATATTGGTGTGCAGGTGATATTTGCCGCAGACGAAGATGAGGGCGCGTTCGATCACCGGATCGAGCTCCTCAATGCAGAGGACTTCGTCGAGTCCGCGCAGAAATTCGACCGCGAGCTTCTCCGGGAACGGGAACGGCGTCGCGACATGGAGCACACGCGGTGCATCTCTGCCATCCAGCACATCGGCGGCGTAGGTGCTGCTGATACCGTGGACAGCGATGCCGCGGCGGCACTGCGGCGTGACAGCGGACTTGATGTAGTTGCGCGGATATTTGGAGAATACTTCGGAGAGCTCCGCATTCCGCTTTTCGATCTGCATATGCGCCTGATAGGAGAGGCGCGGGAAGATCACCCATTTTGCAGGATCGCGGACGAATCCCTCCGGCTGATGGACGGTGTATTCCTCCGGATCCTTCACCTCGATCGACGCATAGCCATGGCAGACGCGGGTGGTCGGGCGGAAGAGAACGGGGGTATGGTAGCGCTCGGAGTATTGGAACGCCTCGCCGATCATGTTGTATGCCTCCTGCACGGAGGAGGGATCAAAGCAGGGGAGCTTTGAATACATGGCAAAGGTGCGCGTGTCCTGCTCGGTCTGGGAGGAGATGGGGCCGGGATCGTCGGCGACGAGGATGACCATGCCGCCCTTGACGCCGATATAGGCAAGGCTCATGAGCGGATCGGAGGCGACGTTCAGACCGACCTGCTTCATGGTGACGAGCGACCGCGCACCGCAGTACGCAGCACCGGCGCCGAGCTCCAGGGCGGCTTTTTCATTGACGGACCATTCCGCGTAGATGCCGGGAATATGGGCATTCGCGGTGGTTTCGAGAACTTCGGTGGAGGGGGTTCCGGGATAGCCGCAGACAACATTCAGACCGGCGGCGATCGCACCGCGGGCGATGGCGGCATTTCCCATCAGAAATTCGGTATGCATATATGTCACATCCCTTCGGAAAATGGGTTTAGCAGAAAAAACGTTTGCTGCTATACTTTATAATTATAGCATCTTTCGGTTTTTTTGTCAACATGATTACCCTTGAAATCACCGTTCAATGCACGCAAATAAAACGAAAACGCCCTCCCGCGTTTCAGTCTTTCACAAGACAACAACGCGAGAGGGGCGCTTGAAATGATCAGTGTTCTATGAATGCGATTATGTCAGCGGATGCTATCCGCCCGCCTGCCGCCTTTATCCGATCTGCGCGAGGATGGAGGGATCCTGAATTTTGCTGTCCTCGGAGAGCAGAAGGATCTTGCTGAGGATCTCCGCCGTCTTGGGATCATCGTCCGCAAACGGCAGGAAGATGCGCCCTCTGTGCTGCGAATGCACCGGCAGGATACTGAGCATCGTGCCGCCCTTGACATGTACGACGCCGCTGCCGAGATGCACCGTGTATTCCGCACGGGTTCCGGTGATATGTGCGTGACTGCCGCTGACCGTGACGTTTTTCATGCCGAGCAGCGGCATCGAGAGTGCCAGCAGTGCCGCACGCATCTCCACGGTCGAATGGCTGGTCTCCGGATCGACGCCGCCCGCATGGGCAACGCTCACCGCAAGATCCACATCGCGCATGACCTCGGAGAACAGCACGTCCGGAATCTCCGAGATCGGCTTCTGCTGACCGGTCTTGCGGTCGTAGAATGCGACATATTCCAGCGTCGGGGCTTCGATGTCGGCAGGGGAGAACCAGTCTGCGAGCGCATAGATCGTCGCGACCAGATTTTCCGTGTAGAACACCTTTTGCAGGCCGTCCTCCACATCCGCGATCCAGCGGCGGGATTTCAGGCAGGCGACTGTCTTTGCCGGCTGGATCTGATTGCCCGCATAGCGCAGCGAGCGCGGTGCCTCCGCTTCCTCCGGCGTTTTCACATACAGCTCGCGGAATACCTGCTTGAACGGCTGAATCGTCTTTTCGGTGAACAGATACTTCTGATAATCCGCCCATACGCCCGCCTTCCAGAGCATGAACGGATGTGCAACGGTCAGGGCATCGTCCGTTTTGAGCGGGACCGATGTGCCGTCTGCGGCAGCGAGTGCGCCGCCGCGGAGGAAACCGAACTGTCCGTCCTTTGCGAACACAAGCCGTCCGATGATCGGTGCCGCAACGGGATTCTCTATCAGCGTCAGCAGTTCATCCGCGTGCCAGACCGTCTGCTCCTCCATCGCCTGTTCCATCATGTCGCGGGTGCGGCGGTACTGCTCGGTGAGCTTTTTCTTGGTATCGGTCATGGCAAGGATATCCTCGTTCTTCTTGAGCTTTGCGGGAATCGCCTTCAATTCCTTGCCGTTCTTGGTGACGGCGATATCCACCTTGCCGTCTGCGTCCACGGTCAGCTTCACAGTGACATCATCAACGGTGATGCCGTCGAAATAGACCTTGCTGTCGTCAAGCAGCTTGGTCTCCATGCGCAGCGTCAGGCGCGTCACGTCGGCAAATCCGGCATTCATCGCGAGATTCTGGAGTGCGATATCCGCCGCCTTGCGTTCGCTGGCGCTTCTCTGCGCACCGAACTTCTTCGCTTCCTTGCGGTACTGCACGATCCGCAGATACCGCTGACAGAGCGCGTCCTCATCTTTGAACGGGATCAGCGCATACGCCATGACAAGATCCTTGTTCCGCTTGTCCGCGATCTGTTCCGCAGTCTTTTCGGGATCGAGCTTGCCCTGTACGGCGTCGGCATATTTCCGGGCGCGGGAATGCTTTGTGCCGTCGGAAATGTACTTTGCGGCGTCGTAGATCTGCCCGAACCGCTTTTTGCCGAGGGTTTCGTATGCCGACTTGAACCAGTCGATATCGAATGCGCCGAGATTCAGCTCTTCCTCGGTCAGCGGGGTATATTTCGCGATCATGGCGCGGCGGCGGTCGTCAAAGCGCTCGTTCATATGCGCCATGAAGTAATAGCAGCCGGACATGAAGCCTTCCCAGCCGAGATGCTCCGCGATCATCGTGAGAAATTCCGGCGCGAAGAGTCCTGCTTCGATCAGGCGCTGCTCGGTGATGTCAGTCTTTTTCAGCTTTTCGGTCAGCGCGGCGGCATCGTCCTCCGCATTCGGGATGCAGACGGAGAGCAGGTAGCTGAGATTCGTTTTCTTGCTGTTTTCGGAATAATAGGTGGAACGGTTGAGCGAATCCTTGCCGATCGCCTGCAAAATAGCGAGGAAATTGTCGAGACCGTAAATGCGCTGTGTCTTGCGGATACAGTCGGAATATTTCGTTTCGGTATCGCCGCGGTGAAGCTCCACCGGCAGCACAACGGCAATGACGCGGTCAAAGAGGTCGGCGGCATAGGTCAGCAGCTTGTTCTGTTCCTCGGAATATTCCGTCACGTTGTTGTTTGCGGGCAGTCTGAGCAGACTGTCAGCCTTGCTTTTCGCCCAGCGCGCACGGTATTGACTCCGCCAGCCGCGCTGCGCTCTTTTGACACCTGCGTCGCGGACAAAGCCGTTGACGGTTGAGAGAATATCCAGTGCTTCGCCGAGGGTATCGTTCGTTGCAAAGATCCTGCGGAACAGCATACGCTCTGTCATTTTGCCGGCATAGGTCATGCGGATCATCTGATAGAGCGACGGGAACAGATTATTGACCGTCTGGTACGCATAGCCGTACCGTTTCTGCTTTGAACGCTCATCGGCGCGGTAATTCTGTTCCAGCACCATGCAGAGGTCAAAGATATCCGCTTCATGCGCAAGACCGCAGACATTGAGATAATGGGTACGCTGATTCATCAGGGAACCGTCCAGAAAATGCGCATTGCAGATATTGTTGGCATACTGTTCCTTTTGCGGGAAGAAGCGGTATTCGTCCGGCAGCTCGGTGAGAGCCCAGTACACGACTGCGTATGCCGCTGCAGCCATTTCATCTTTCAGAGCGGTACTCTGACCGACTTTTTTATAGCAGAGGTCATTCAGGATCGAGTGAATATGCGCGGAATAATTCAGATGTATGACCTTGGAGAAGCCGTTTCCGAACAGGAAATCCACCAGCGCGGGGAATTTGTGTCCGCCGTCAACAGCAACGCACATCCGTTCCAGAATTTCCGGTGTGCAGCCTGATTCATCATACCATTTCTCAAAGTCCTCATAGAACGGCACACGGCGCTGTTCGTTTTCCAGTTTGACATAGAACTGATAGTGATTGCAGTCCACTGTGAAGGTTTCGCCGTCGTGGGAGAATTCGCGGCTGCGGAACGATTCCAGCATACTGTCAAGCTGATTCAGCCGGCTGAGCGCATCGGTATAACTTGCGCAGTCGGCGGGGCGTTCCTGAGAATAATCCTTGTTTTCGGGCGTTTTGCCGGAGAATGCCTGTGAATCCGGATAATACCGCTTGAATACGGCAAGGCATTCCTTCAGATAATCGGATTCTTCGATCTGCGGCGCATATACATCTTCATCGGAGAAGAGTTCTGCTTCTGTCGGGCCGTCGGATTCCTTTGTACTGCCGATGATCTGTGCAGCAAGGATCTGTTCCTTGTCGGACGGGAGATCTGCCGCCGCAGCAAGCTGCCGGCATTCCTCCGCGAGTGCGGTGCGGTTTTCGTCGGCAATCACCTGCATGATCAGATCGAGCGCTGCCGTGCGCTTTTCTTCCTTTTTATCGGCGAGCAGACGGGCAATGCTTTCTTTCAGCGCGGCATCGTCCTGTTTGAGCAGCAGTTCAATGAGATAGGCACGGGCATCCTCCGCCTTGTATCTGAGCAGATCCTCCATACGGCGGTACTGCGCAGGCGTAATGCTCTCCAGCGTGCGGAACAGCATGACCGCTGAGCCGCGTGTGTAGCTCTCTTTGTCGCAGAGCGCGTCCGTGAGGGCAAGGCGCTGTGCATCGGTCTGTGGATCGCAGAGCAGGACATTCAGAATCTTCGGGCGGTTGTCCGGATTGACATGCGGCAGCAGCTGCACGGCTTCGTCGATCTTGTCCTGATCCTGCAGCACAGCCGCCGTGACCGAGATCGCTTCCGCGATCGCCGCTTTGGTCAGTGCCTCTGTATGCCACGGGAAAACGCAGGGCGAAAACGTGAGCTCTTTTTTCGGGACTGCTTTGAACAGTTCGGTCAGCAATGCATAGAATTCTGCGCCCTCTGCCGCGTTTTCAAAATAATGCTGCTTCTCCCAGTCCGGCTGAAAGAGCTTTTCCGTGCGTTTGAGCTGATAGCGGCTCGGCACGGCATCAGACCAGTTCCCGCAGAAATGGGGGACAGCCAGTGCCATGATATCATAGTCCTTGTTATGGGTTCGGATGATCGACTTAGCAATCTGATGCGCAAACGCCGCATTGTCCACATTTGCAAGGAAATAGCCCGCTGTCAGAATCTGGTGATGCGTGCCGGTTTCGGCGAGCGCTTTGATCTGGTTCATCGCGTCCTGCACATCGTAAAAGCCGTATGCCCAGAGCGCCATGTAGATTTTCATGCTGTCCTCGGAGTGCAGATATGCCTGCCGTGTTTCCTCGGAATCCAGCACATCGAGTATGAGCGCGACCGTTTTGTCGCTGATGCGTTCCAGATCCTTTGTTTCGGCGGAGAGCAAGCCTGTCCATGTGCCGACGGCGCGTTTGACGGACGAAAACCGGATCAGATTATCTTCGGCAATTGTACGGAGGATCGCACGGAATGCGTCCGCTGTGCCGGAATCCGCCGATTCACAGATCGCCTGCCGGAGTCCCTCCTGGAGTTTTGCCGCTTTGAGCAGCTTGCAGAGCCAGTCATGCATTTCCGGATCATGGCAGCGCGTGATTCCGATGATAATGTCACGGTCAAGATCATATCTGCCTTCGCCGTTCACGATGTCAATGACCGCCTGCTTCACTTCCGCGTCGCCGCTGTCGATCGCATAGGCGACTGTTTCCGGCAGAAATCCGGTGCGCATGCCGGAATGAAGTGCCGCATAGGCTTCAAATTCCGCTGAGCCGCGGATCAGGAGCGCATCGGACACGGAGACATCCGCATAGGTCTGATCGTGGAACAATCTGATCAAGGACTGCACGATCGGCGCATACGGCACATAGCTTTTGGAACGGAGGGAACGGCGGCACCACGTTGTCGAATACTGCCGTTCCGGAAGGGCATCGGCTGCCGCGAGCAGATTTTCACGGTAACGCTCCGAAACATATCCCGTCTCAAACAGGAAGGACAGATGCTTCATGATAAAATCCGAGGGCTTCATGCCCTGTTCAAATGCCGC
>JAFZPL010000103.1 GCA_017550355.1 Oscillospiraceae bacterium
ACGATATGGCGATGCCCGTGCCGACGCTTTCCCACGAGGGCGTGACGCTTGATCTCGGCGACACGACCGTTTCCTATCAGGGACAGAAAGCCGAGCTCACCAAGAACGAATTCCGCATTATGCAGACACTGCTTGAAAACCAGGGCAAGGTCGTGAGCCGCGACACACTGATGGTGAAGCTTTGGCAGATGGACTGCTATGTTGAGGAAAACACGCTCACAGTCAACGTGAACCGTCTGCGCAAAAAGCTCGCGGATATCGGCGTGAGCGACCTCATCAAGACGAAAGTCGGCAGCGGCTATATCATTGAACGGTGAGCGCAATGGGACTGTTTCTGAAATATCTCCGGCAGCACTGCGGCACAGTGCTCTTTTTCGCCGGAACCGTGCTGATCTTCGCGTTCGTGTTCTCGCTCTACAATCTTGAATCAGAGGCCGTCTGGTATGCGGCGGGGCTATGCCTGTTCTTCGGTGCGGTTGTCACCGGCGTGCGGTTCGTGCTCTTCCGCGGGCAGTATCAGGAACGGGAGCGTCTGCTGCAAAATATCACCGTCCTGAGCGAACCGCTCCCCGAACCGAAAACATCCGAACAGGCACAATGGATCGCCATGATCGAAGAGCTGCGTGCATACTGCCGCGATCACGACACCGTATCCGAACAGGAGCGCACCGAAATGCTCGATTATTTCACGGTCTGGGTGCATCAGATCAAGATCCCGATCTCTGTGATGCACATGACGCTTGCCGAATCGGACACAGACGAAAGCCGCGCCCTGACCGATGAGCTGTTCCGGATCGAGCAGTATGCGGAAATGGTGCTCTGCTATTTCCGGCTGGACACCGCCGCAGCCGACCTTGTTTCGGAGCGCGTACAGCTGGACGAGGTCATCCGTGCAGGCGTGCGCAAGTACGCGCCGCTCTTCATCCGCAAGCGCATCCGCATTGACTACGCCGGAACGGACAGTACAGCCGTCACCGACAGCAAATGGCTCCAGTTCATCATCGAACAGCTTCTCTCCAACGCCGTAAAATACACCGCTGCAGGCAGCGTGAAGATCACCGTCTCCGAACGCACCGTGACCGTCTCCGACACCGGCATCGGCATTGCAGCGGAAGATATCCCGCGCATCTTTGAACGCGGCTACACCGGCTGCAACGGCAGAAATACGGAGAAATCCACAGGGCTCGGACTCTATCTCGTGAAAAAGGCATGCAGCCGCCTCGGCATCACGATCCGCGTTGAAAGCACCGTCGGCAAGGGGACGGCCGTCTCACTCTTACTGCCGGAGGATACGCGGAAAGAGTGAACGCAGCAGTGCCTCCGGCGGATGGATCAGAGGCTCCCGTTTTGCGTGAAACATTGCCAGAGCCAACATACAGAAAGCGGATATGCCGTTCAGCATATCCGCTTTGTTTTATGGATTGTTCCCGTCATTCGTTCTGATGCTCGTGGAAGAAGTACGGCAGGATATCATAGATATAGTGGCGCACCCAGCCCCACCAGTGCGTCGTGCCCGGCGAGACCATATAGTAGAAGTTGCCCTGCGAGAGATCCGAGGAGTACACAAACTGCGGCATCTTCTTCATTTCCTCCACCTGCGGCGTCATGTTCGGATATGCGATATCATCCGAACCGGTCGCGCAGAAGATGTAGTATTCGTCCTTTTCCAGACCGGAAGCGTCGATCGCGTCCGCAATACGCTTTGCCTTGTCGTAGCCGGTATTCAGCCCGTTAATACGGTAGTCGCCGGACAGCGGCATATAGTAGGCAACGATGTCGAGGTTATTGCAGAGCACACCCCATGTAGAAACAGAGCCCATCGAGAAGCCGCCGTATGCACGGTGATAGCGCGATGCCTGCAAGCCTTCGATCGTGGTGTTTTCCGCATAGGTGGAATACTTGCCCTCCACGAACGGCACGACCTTGTCGCGGAATTCGGTGTAGAACTTGTCTGCGCCGGTCTGATTCCAAGTCGGCGTGACCACGATCATCGGCTCCATATCGCCGTTTTCGATCATGTGGTCGAAGATGTTCTGCATCATCGTATCGTTCTGGAAGAAGAGCGTGTTCTCGTTCTCACCGCCGCCGTGCAGCAGGTAGAAGATGTTGTACTGCTTACTTTCGTCATAGCCGACGGGCAGATAGACATAGAGCGTATTGGTGCCTGTGGTTCCCTGATAGGTCTCCTTAATGACCTGACCGGGGTTGGAGGAACGGTCCAGATAGCCGTCCGGCAGTGAATGATACTGAAGATTCGGATTATAGTTGAAATTCGAGGGCTCCGGCTGCTTCTTGACAGGCTCCGGATAAGCGGTCTGTTCACCGGTCACAAAGCCGTGCAGCCACTGGATATCCGCCGCATCGACGGTACCGCTCTGATCAACATCGGCAGCCTTTTTCATCGACGCATTCGGGAAATCCTTTCCGGCATACATCTTTGCAAGCGAGAGATCCGCGCCGGTGATCGTGCCGTCGAAATCGACATCGCCGAGCGTGAATTTTGCGGGCTTCGGGCCTTCGATCACAGTTCCCTTTTCCGCGCAGATCACCTCATCAATATAGAAGGAGGTGGTGCCGGACTTGGTCTCGACATAGAGCACCGGATCCTTTGCATCCGCCGGAAGCGTATAGGAATCGTTTGCAAGCTGAACATAGAAGCCGCTGATCGTCTCCGCACTTGCGAGATGCTCATACACCGGCTTGTCATCTGCGCCCGTGTAGGTCAGTGAGAGCATAAATTCGACGGATTTTGCGCTGCCGTCATAGCGTGCGCAGACGCTGAAGCTGTACGTTTCGCCGGCCTTGCAGTAGGAAGAGATATCCTTCTGTGCGCCGTTCCACGAGTCGGTGCGTCCGGTCACGGCGAGTGCGCCGCTGCCCGCGTAGGCATTCTCGGAAACAGCTTTGACAGTGCTTCCGCCGCGCTTTTCCCAGCCGCCGTCTCCCGACTCAAACGTGTCGTTGAAGACGTAGCTGTCCGCGGCATGCACCGGCATCGCAGCAGCCGTCTGCAGCAGGACAGCACAAGTGAGCCCCGCCGCACCCAATCTGGTTCGGTTTGTTTTTCTCATATGAAATTCCCCCTAAAAAGAATAGAAAAATGTCCGCACCCTGTCTGAATGCAAGGTGCATACAGACCGCGGTATTCCGCAATTGTCTATACAAATTCATTGTACCCCAAATCATATGGCTTGTCAAGTGAAAACTTGCTTTTTCTCATCATTTTTTGCGCAGTATGTGCGAATTTTGCTAAATCACATGCAAAATGCAGTCCGCCTGGAAGCGGTTTTTTGCAGATCTCAGCAGAAAAGCACAGCGATTCCGCATAAGATTACAGCCTGTTTTGTCAAATATGTATCATCATGTCCTACAACACGTCCGTACAAATACAGCAAGCAGTGCCCGCTGGCGTTTTCGCGTTCCTGGTATTCTGGCAATCGTTAGCGCCCGACTCGCGTTGTTGTTTGGTTGCAGCCCACAAAAATAGCGCCCCCAGAACCAAAAGCGTCCTTTCTCGACAAGGTCTCTTCGGCTGATATATGAAATAATGATCAAGTTTTGTGAAAGTTTGGTGAAAGTTTATATTTCGGTATTGACAAAATGTGAAGCGCATGCTATAATATAAAATAGGGAGGTATACCGTTTTCTGAAATTTCAGAGCAAATTCCGCGGCTGACAGCTGCCCGCCAGAAAGCGCGTTCGATGGTCTCGAATCATATGGGCGCTGGGACATGTGCGCCGCCTAAACGAGCTTCACCGCCGGCAAAATGTGTTTGATCTTCAGAAAACAAAATAAAAAAAGCCCGCCCCACGGCAGATCCTGCCATGAGACGGACGTTTTCCATGCCCTGATTTACGGGACGTGCTTACACCACGATGTTCACGAGTCTGTTCTTGATGACGATGACCTTCTTGACGGTCTTATCGCCGATCGCTGCCTTTACCTTATCGAGCGCCAGTGCAGCCTCCTTGATCGCATCCTCGGTGCTGTCTGCCGGAACCGTGATCTTGTCGCGGATCTTGCCGCAGATCTGCACAGCCAGCTCAAACTGGTTCATCGCCAGCTTTGCTTCCTCAAACTTCGGCCATGCCTGATTGAACAGCGAATACTCGTTGCCGATCGCAGCCCAGAGCTCCTCGCCGTAATGCGGTGCAAAAATGCCGATCATCTTGATGAAGTCCTCCACCAGAGAACGCTCAAATGCCGCATTTCTGTTCTCGCCTGCCTGATATTTCAGGATGCCCGTGCAGAACTCCATCAGTCTTGCGACAGCGGTGTTGAAATGGAATGCCTCCACATCGTTGGTCACAGCCTTGACGGTTCTGTGGCGGATGCGGTCTGCCTCTTCGTCCGCAGTGTATGCACCGTTGTCGGCAGAATGTGCAGCGAAGTCCTCGATCATGCGCGTGAATCTGCGGAAGAAGGACGAGATGCTCTCGATGCCGCTGTCCTTCCATGCACCGCCTGCGGAATAATCAAAGCCGAATGCGAGATAGGTGCGGAACACATCCGAGCCGTACTTGGTCACATATTCATCCGGCGCAACGGTATTGCCGCGCGTCTTGCTCATACGGAAGCCGTCCGGTCCGAAAATAACGCCCTGATGCACCAGCGACGGATACGGCTCATCGCCCTTGACATAGCCCATATCGCGGAGTGCCTTGTAGATAAAGCGGCAGTAAAGCAGATGCATTGCCGCGTGTTCGATGCCGCCGACATACTTGTCAACAGGCATGAACTTGTTCACGGTATCCTCGCCGAACGGGACGTCGTCTCTGGTGTTCTCCGGATAGCGCAGCTGATACCACGAGGAGCAGACGAATGTGTCGAGCGTGTCTGTCTCGCGCTTTGCCTTGCCGCCGCAGCAGGGGCAGGTCGTGTTGACGAAGGATTCGCAGGATTTCAGCGGAGATTCGCCTGTCGGCATGAACTCCACATCATACGGCAGCTCGACCGGCAGCTGATCTTCCGGCACCGGCACTGCACCGCACTTGTCGCAGTAGATCATCGGGATCGGGCAGCCCCAGTAGCGCTGACGGGACACAGACCAGTCTCTCAGACGGTAGGTCACCTTCTCGCTGCCCATGCCCATTGCGGCGAGATCGTCGGTCATTGCCTTCTTTGCCTGGTCGAAGGTCATGCCGTCGTATTTGCCGCTGTTGATGAGCACGCCCTTTTCGCAGTAGGGCAGCTCTTCGGTGCCGTCGCCCGCGGTGATGACGCGGTGGATCGGCAGACCGAATTTCGTTGCAAATTCAAAGTCACGCTCATCATGTGCCGGAACAGCCATGACCGCGCCGGTGCCGTAGCTTGCGATGACGTAATCACTGATCCAGACCTGCACCTTCTGACCGGTGAGCGGATGGATCGCGTAGGAACCGGTGAACACACCGGTCTTTTCATATTCGGCGGAGGTGCTGGAACGCTCGATCTCGTTCTTCTTCATCGCCTCTTTGATGTAGGCTTCGACAGCTTCCTTCTGATCTGGCGTGGTGAGCTTCAGCGCGAGCGCGGATTCCGGTGCGAGCACAACATAGGAGAGGCCCATGAGAGTGTCGACTCTGGTCGTGAAGACGGAGATCACCTCGTCGGAGCCTTCCACCTTGAAGCAGACCTCCGTGCCGGTGCTTCTGCCGATCCAGTTCTTCTGAATGCTCTTGGTGCGCTCCGGCCAGTCGAGCTGATCGTGGCAGCGGAGGAGCTCCTCAGCATAGTCGGTGATCTTGAAGAACCACTGACTCATGTTTCTCTGCTCGACGGTGCTGTGGCAGCGCTCACATTCGCCGCCTGCCGCCTGCTCATTCGCAAGGACGGTGTTGCACTTGGGGCACCAGTTCACCAGCGCTTCCTTCTTGTAGGCAAGGCCGTGCTTGTAGAGCTGGATGAAGAGCCACTGCGTCCACTTGTAGTAGGTCGGATCGCAGGTCTTGATCTCATGCGTCCAGTCGTAGGTGCAGCCGATGGAGGAAAGCTGCTTCTCCATCGTGGCGATATTTTCATTCGTGGAATCCTTCGGGTGGATGCCCGTCTTGATCGCGAAATTCTCCGCCGGCAGACCGAATGCATCAAAGCCCATCGGATGGAAGACGTTGAAGCCCTGCATCCGCTTCATTCTGCCCCAGCTGTCCGGCAGGCTGTAATTCCACCAGTGTCCCATATGGAGCTTGCTTGCAGACGGATAAGAGAACATCTCCAGGAGATAGATCTTGGGCTTGTCCGCGTTGATATCAAACCGATAAAGACCGCTTTCCGCCCATTTCTTCTGCCACTTTTCGTCGATGCTGCGGGAGTAACTGATCGTATCCATAAAAAACCTCTTTTCTTGATCCGCACAGACTGCGGGATCAGATTCTAACACATCCTATATTATAGCACAGTTTTCGCCGGAATGTCAAGAGACCGCGCCATTTTTCTGCAATTCGCACCGGAATTGCGCATTATGCATCTTTCCCATGATAATTTGACATTTACAATTGTCCGGACATGGTGTATAATAAAGGCAGCACATCTGTGCATCTTTTTTACAGGGGGATTTCATATGAAAAAACAGAATATGCTCTGCCGCAGGGTGCTTGCCGCCCTGTCCGCCGCGGTACTCTGCGCCGTACCGATGCAGATCAACGCCGCGGACTACGTCGCGAAGAAAGCCCGCGTATCCGTCCACGATCCGTCCGTCTTCAAGGATCCGGTCACGAAGAATTATTACGTGTTCGGCTCGCACATCGACGCGGCAAGATCGCCCGACCTCCAGAACTGGGCGCTCATCACCAACGGCTATGCCACGCCGAACAACAAGATCTTCGGCGACCTCTCCGGCAATCTCAAAAAGGCGTTTGACTGGGCAGGCGAGGATCTCGGCGACTGCGAAAACGGCTTCGCGGTCTGGGCGCCGGATGTGATCTGGAATCCGGATTTCGTCAATGCCGACGGCTCAAAGGGCGCCTATCTCATGTATTTCTGCACCTCGTCCGATTACCGCACATCGGTCATTGCCTATGCCGCCGCAAAAAAAGCGGAGGGACCGTATACATTCGTGGATACGATCGTCTATTCCGGCTTCACGGACACTTCCGTTGTCTGGGGCAATCACAAGAAGGTCGACCGGCGCTACAACAACACGAATATTCAGGAACTGATCGACAAGGGCGAGGTCACATTCAATTCCGGCTGGTTCAACAAGCACAATTTCAACAATCAGATGTATCCGAACGCAATTGATCCCACCATATATTATGATACCGAAGGGAAAATGTACATGTGCTACGGCTCCTGGTCGGGCGGCATCTTCACGCTGGAGATCAATCCCGCAACCGGACAGGCGATCCGTCCGAAGACCGGTCAGACCGCGGACGGCAGAATGGTCGACAGCTATTTCGGCACAAAGATTTCAGGCGGCTACGGAAAATCCGGCGAAGGACCGTTCATCGAATACAACGAAGAAACGGGATATTATTATCTCTGGGTGACCTACGGCGGTCTGACCTCCGCAGGCGGCTACAATATGCGCGTTGCCCGTTCCACAAGTCCGACCGGACCGTTCACGGATGCCGCAGGACGGAATATGGTGCTGGAAGCAAATCCGAATCTCGACAGCATCGGCCTCAAGGTCATGACGAACTACAAGTTCTCCAGTCTGCCGCGGGCATATATGGCATGCGGACACAACTCCGTTCTGAAGGATGACGACGGACAGTGGTATCTGCTCAACCACGCACGCTTCGACGACGGCCCGGAATACCACGAAGTCCGCGTTCACGCCATGACCTTCAACGAAGCCGGATGGCCGGTCGTGATGCCGTATGAATACAGCGGAGATGCATGGTCGGAAACAGGCTATGATGCCGCCGATTTCGCCGGCACCTACGAATTCATCAATCACGGCAATGCCACGAACGGTACGATCACCAATGCCGTCAAGGTTACGCTGAATGCCGACGGCACGATCTCCGGCGATGTCACGGGTACATGGAAGGAATCGGACGACTCCGCCGACGCAGTCTTCTCGATCGGCAATGTGAATTACAGCGGCTGTTTCGCGGCACAGTACGACGAAACAGGCAAGGGCAACCGCGTCATGACGTTCACGGCAGTCGGCAATAACAACCAGACGATCTGGGGCGCCGGAACGAACACATGGAACGGCAAGGAACGCCCCGAAACAAAGAATTATGTCGGCAGCGGAAAGCTCTGGTACGACAAGAACGCTGTCTGCGATACCTCCGGCGGTCTGCTGATCGGCGACACGCAGCTGGTCTCCAATATCCCGTACACCATCACGAATGTCAACAGCGGGCTCGTCCTCGAATCGCCCGAAATGAGCGCAGACGCGATCACCGGCGATGCAGGCAAGGGCATGCAGCAATGGGCAAAGCGCGGCAACAAATCCGGCGATGCAAATCAGGATTTCCGCATCACGGACATGGGGAACGGCTGGTGCCGGATCACCTCGATGGTCAATGAAAACTGGTGTCTCGCCGTTGCGGAGAACAGCGCCGACAACGGCATTGAGGTACATCTGGATGCCAAATTCACCGGCGCGGACACGCAGCTCTGGAAGCTCGTGAAAATGGGCAGCTATTACGGCATCGCGTCCAAATGCTCCGGCGGCGCGGCGGCGCTGGATGTCTACGAATGGTCGAAGGAAAACGGCGGCGCGGTCAAGCAGTGGGAGCTCTGG
>JAFZPL010000104.1 GCA_017550355.1 Oscillospiraceae bacterium
CGTGACAGGCACATCACCGGACATCGACCAGATCTCTTTGCCGTCGACATACCAGGTGATCTTGCCGGGCTGCCAGTCGAAGCCATAGGTGTGGTATGCTTCAGATGCATCGAAGCCGAGGTCGATCATCTTTTCGTGACCGCCCTGACCGTTGCGGTAGTAGTTGAGCTGCACCTTGGTGGTGTCCTTGCCGAGGATCTCGATGTCGATCTCATCCCACGGATTCTTCTGTCCGTTGACAACATCGGACGGACCGGTGTAGGTGAAGAACGAGGAAACGACGCCGTCGTTCTTGATCGCCTGCATGGAGGTCTCATAGTAGCCGTAGTGATAGAACTCATTCGTACGGAATTCGCCGCCGGAGTAATTCGGCGTCCACTCAGCATCGTTTCCGTCAGAAGCGTTCCACTTCTCGTCGATCGTCAGCTCGAGGTGATCGCCCTTGATCTGTGCGTTCTTCTTGTACCAGAAGCAGTCGAACGGCTTTTTGTTCGTCCAGCCGTCGGATGCGAAGAAATCGCCTGCTTCGCCCGCCTTGAAGTTGGCGAACATGGTTGCAGACGTATCAGGCTTCGTGCCGAAGTCCTTGATATCGCCCGAAGAAGAGCTGCCCAGACCGAGCGCATCGCGCTTGACGAGTGTCAGGTCGATCGCGTTGATCTTTCCGTCCTTGTTGGCATCCATGTCTGCGGTCATACCAGAAGTGCCGATCAGTGCATTCCGGAGATCCTTTGCGTTAACGCTTGCTGCGAGAACGGTTGACGGAATTGCGCCTGCTGCCACAGCTGCACAGAGAAACAGTGCGGCAAATGTGTGTTTGGCTTTCATAGTTAACATTCCTCCCTTAGAATTATAGAACTGGTTTTCTCTCTATACTCTATTATGCCACATCGGCGGAGGAAAATCTACAAAAAAACGCTATGCAATAGTAAAATCTTAACCGTTCCCATAGGGCTTTTCGGTCATCCATCCAACAGAATAGAATTTTTCGCGGTATTCCTTCGGGGTGATGCCGATATATTTCTTGAATTGTTTGATGAAGTAACTTTGGGAGGAGAAGCAGAAAAAGCTGCTGATCTCTGCCGCGGAATAGTCCGAAAACTGCAGCATATTGGCGGCTGCCTCGATCTTTTTCCGCGCAATATAGTCGCTGATGGTCGTGCCGATCTCCTTGGTAAAAAGCCGCGAAAGGTACGGCACGCTCTTCTGGACAGCCGCGGCCAGATTGTCCAGATAGATGCGCTCGTGCAGGTGGTCGCTGATATAGTCGAGCACCTTTCCGGTGGTGTGGGAATGCATATGTCCGGTCAGGATCTGCCGCATCCGCTTGGTGAAGCTGACTGCCATGTCATAATGGACAGTGTGGATCTCGTCAATATTTTTGCATACATCGGTTTTCTGGATCCAGATATCACTCAGGCTGTATGCTTCCTCCGGCTGCATGCCGCCGCTGATGCAGAAGCGCGTGATCATGGCGATGCTGACGACCAGATGATATTTGAGATTCTGCAGCGGATCCTCACACAGTTTGCCGAACCCTTCTCCGCCCAGCGGTGTGAACAGCGCCTTCATTGTTTCCAGGCTGCCCGTGCAGACGCTGTCGTAAAATGCAATCTCGCGCTCGAACGGTGCATACTGGAATCCGACCTCGCGCTTCATGAACAGATGTTCTGCAAGCGCCTTCCTTGTACCGAGATGATAAATCTCGTCCTGTGTATTTTGCATAAAATCGCCCCCTCATATTTATTATACCATTTATTCCGGAAAAATGCAATAAGGTACTTGCATTTTCTTTTTAAATATAGTATAATATTTCTATACAGCCTTTTGACTGGGGGAGATTCCATGAAAAAGAGAAAAATATTCGGGGTGATGGCTGCAGAGGCAAGCAATATTGAGCAGCGCCAGATCCTGGACGGCATTATTACGGCTGCACAGGCACAAAATATTGACATCGCCGTTTTCTCGAACATTTTCAATCTGTTTGAATCCGATATCAACTTTTCAGCTGAAAACCGCGTATACGAACTCGTGCAGTCTCCGGAACTCGACGGCATCATTCTGATCGCCGAGTCCTTTCTCAATGCAAGCCTGAAGGCGGATGTCCTCGAATTGCTCCGGCATCGGCAGGATATTCCGTTTGTGATCGTTTCCATGTATGATGCGGAATTCGATTTTCCGAACGCCGTGTTCGTCAATTCCAGCGATGCCGCAGATATCGCGGAAATCGTCGGGCATATGACAGAGGTTCACGGTTACACGCGGATCGACATTCTGACCGGCTTTGAGGGCAATCCCGCTGCCGAGGACCGTCTGCAAGGATACCGCGACGCACTGGAAGCGCACGGCATCGCGTATGATCCGGCGCGTGTGCATTACGGCGATTTCTGGATGTCGTCCGGCGAGGAGCTTGCCAAGAAATATATTTCAAAGGAACTGCCGCTGCCGGAAGCGGTCATTTGTACCAACGATTATATGGCGTTCGGCCTGCTGGACACGCTGGCACATTCCACGATCCGTGTGCCGGAGGATCTGGCTGTCTCAGGCTATGAAAATGTGCAGGAGCGCATCTATCACACGCCGACGCTTGCCACCTATCAGCGCAACCGTTTTGCGCTCGGCGAACAGGCGGTGCAGATCCTGCTGAAGCCGCAGACGAAATGCGTGCAGCCGAAGGGCTCATGGGTATCCGGCGTATCCTGCGGATGCCCCGTTTCCCAGCTGAATATGAACGCAGAGCTGGAAAAGATCCGGACGGCGCGGTCATACCGGGTGTGGAGCTCCACGAGCAACATGGAGATGAAGCTCACGACCTGTGAGACGCTCGAAGCCTTCATCACGGAGATGAGCGCACATCTTTACGTGGTGCGCTATGCGTCGGATATTCAGTTTTGCCTCTATGAGAAATGGCACACGGGGGAGCAATGTGACATCAACGACCGGATGACCTGCCGGAGCATTGCAAGCTGGCGGCAGGATGAGCCTGCGCGGTACTGTTATCCGTTCCAGCTTTCGGGCATGATGTACGGCGATCCCTGCGCTTATTATTTCACACCGCTGTTCTTCCGCGACCGGCTCCTTGGATTCTCCGTTCTGCGGTACGATCATCCGGACTGCTTCGACGTGACCTACCGCGACTGGCTCAAGGGCGTATCCAACGGTCTGGAGTTCCTGCGGATGAAAAATGATATCCAGTATCTCATGCGCTGCCAGAGTCTCTCTGAGGATTACGACAGCGTGACCGGACTGATCCGCCGGAAAGCGCTTCTGCGTGAGCTCTCCGCGGTCATCGCCCGTGCTGAGCAGAACGATTCCATGTTCCTGATGCTCCTGCGCGGCAATCAGCTTGCGGCGGAATTCCATTTGCAGAACGAGACCGAAAAAATCCGGATGTCCAAAGCAATCACGGGCTGTTTGCAGGCGATCGAGGATCAGGGGCGCAGCTTCTCTGCCTTGCTGGAGGGGAATACGTTCCTGTTTGCGAGCATCGGCAATTACACGGAGGAAAACCGGCAGCAGCTGATCGATCTCCTGCGTATCCATCTGCTTTATTCGTCGGAATGCTTTGCGGAAACAGCGCCGGATTCCTTCCAGATCACGACGGCCTGGTTCCCGCTGAATGGGATCCAGCCGGACAAATGCATCACGGAGACATGCGAAAAGGCGATGAACGAACCGCCGCAGCAGTATACAGCGGACGATCTGCAGATGCTCAAGCTGCGCATCCGGCTCTATCACTCGCTTTCGGAACAGCCCACGGCGGAAGAGTGCTGCCGCCAGCTTTGTTTCAGCGAGGGATATTTCCGGGCGCGGTACAAGAAACTGTTCGGCATCAGCTACCATCAGGATTGTATTCAGGCGCGGATCAGCTTTGCGAAATTCCTGCTGCTGACAACGTCGCTTTCGGTTTCGGCGATCGCTGCGCAGTGCGGCTATCACGAGGACAACTATTTCCTGCGTCAGTTCCAGCGTGAAACGGGTACCACCCCGAACAAATACCGCAAAAAGCTCGTCTGATCACGCGGAGTTCGCGCCGGCATCGCCGCATTTGAAGCATACATAATATAGTAAGCGCCCGTCTCGGGTTGTAGTCTGTTTCAGACCATCAACGCGAGGCGGGCGCTTTCGTTTTATATGCGTGCAGGGAACGCGGCGATGCCTGCACGGGTTCCGTGCAAAAAAATCGCCGTAGTTCACATGGAACTACGGCATCTATATTGGGGGAGAAATTATATTGTACCGGGGGAACCGGATACAACCTTATTTATCTGCCGGTATTATACCGGCTGCCGGGCTCAGCTGAAGGACCAGCTGTCGAACTCGCATTCGCCGTCGAAGACGAAGCAGATGTCGTTCACGCCCTTGACATTGAGGCAGTCGAAGGTGAGTTCCTTCATAGAACCGCCGGACGGAATCTCAGCATATGCGAAGCCAGTGGATGCATCCGGCTTGCCAACGCAGACCTTGATGTGTGCGCCGTTCTTGGAGGATGCCTTCACAGTGAACTTCTTGCTGCCGTTTGCAAAGTCAACGCCCTTGACCTTGATCCAGTCGCCCTTGTCGATCTTGGTGACAACCGTGTTGCCGACGCCGGAGATCTCGATGCCAGCCTGCTGTGCCATGGTCTCAGCTTCAACAGTCTTGTACGGATCGAGGTTCTGGATCTGGGAAACGCCCTTCATATCACCGGAGCAGGTGATGGTGCCGTTGGATGCGTTGTAGGTTGCCTTGTTGATCTGCGTGGAGCGGTAGTTTCTGTCCTTGCCGCCGTTCATACGCATTTCCTGCTGACGGGAGTGGTATGCCACGTAGTACTCATCCTTGTAGTAGATGATGGAGTGGTGGTTGTTACCGCCGTTGTCGATTCTCTGGGAACCGGTGTTCGCGAAGACCATGCCCTTGAGCTGTGCAGAAGTCCACGGACCCTTCGGATCCTTGGAGCACATGTAGAGGATATCAGCATTGCCGAAGGAAACGCCGTTCACTCTTGTGCCGCCCGGAACATTCCAGTTTGCACAGTAAGAATAGTACCAGGTATCGCCGATCTTAATGAGGGAGGAGTCTTCGAACAGGTACGGAGTTTCCATCGTGTTTGCTCCGCCGTCAATAGAGACCATGTCTTTGCCGAGCTTTGCGCAGCGACCGGTCTTCGGGTTGTCATAACCGGTGCCGTCATTGTTGTTCTTGCCGCCGCCGAACATGATCCATGCTTCATCGGTAGCCTCATCGTAGTAAACGCCCGGGTCAAACAGCCATGCGACGTTGCCGCAGTTCGGAGTAGAACGGGAGATCAGTTCCTTGCCGATCGGATCCTTCCAGGGACCTGTCGGGGAGTCGGAAGTCAGAACGCCGACACCGGAACCGTTGTTTGCAAAGTAGAGGAAGAACTTCGGCTTGCCGTCGACCATCTTCCATGCTGCATCCGGAGCCCAGGAACGAGCTGCCCATTTTGCTGCGCCGTCCGGCAGTCTGCCCTGATCGTATGCGACCGGGATCGCGCCGTGGTCGGTCCAGTTGACCATATCGTCAGTGGAGATGCAGTTGATGGTGCGGACTTCGTACTCGTTGTCACGGATGGAACCGTTGACATACTCGAACGCATCGTTCGTGGTGTAGATGTAGAGTCTGCCGTCGTAGACCATCCAGCCGGGGTCTGCACCGAAGCGCTGTGTGGTCAGCGGGTTGTTCTCGTTGTCGTACTTCCAGGACTTTGCGAGGGAGATGGACGAGAATGCCTTGTCGAGCTCATCGAAGTTGACCTTGCGCTCAGCAACCGGGAACTTCGTGATCTGCTTGGTGATGAACTGGTGGATGTACTTGACATCGTTTGCATCGAATTCGCCGCTGTCATCGACGTCCGCAGCGGATGCTGCTCTGCCGGACAGACCGGACTTCAGACCGCGCTTTGCAAGCGTCAGGTCCTTTGCGGTGATCGCTTCGTCACCGTCGAGGTCGCCGAGAACGAACTTGGCTGCCTTGCCGGGACCTGCGACTGTCGTGCCGCTCGGTGCAGCGATCATTTCATCAACATAGTAGCTGGTGGTTTCGCCGTCGCACTCGACATAGATCTTGTAGCCGGAGGAGCCGGACGGGAAGGTGAAGGAATCGTTTGCAAGCTGAACCCATTCGCCCTTCGGTGCGTCGCCGGAAGCGATCTTGACCCAGTCGGTATCGCCGTCAGCGTTGGTGTACTCGAGGGTGAAGTGCATCGTTTCGGTGGATGCACCGTCAGCGTTCATGACTGCTGTGCTGAAGCTGTAGGTTTCGCCTGCCTTGAAGATGCGGGAGTTGAGCGACGGAGCAACTGCGCCGTGCCAGGACTCGCTTCTGCCGGTGACATACAGGGACTTGCTGCCCTTATATGCCTTCGCGGAAGAGGAGGTCAGCGTCATATCGTTGCTTCTGCCGGTAAAGCTCTCTGTGCCGTTTTCGAAGGTGTAGTGGAACCAGTAGCCGTCCGAATCAACCTCAGGCTCTTTGACTTCCACAGGCGTGTTGGTGACCTTGGAACCGTCGCCCCATTCGGACTGCGGAACCACGCCCATGACTGCGGTATAAGCCGCCTTCGGCTGGTTGTTGCTGTCATAGAGCAGTGCGTTGCTGCCTGCGGACAGCCAGGAGTGTCCATCGTTCGGTCCCCAGACCTGGAACAGCGTAACATGTGCGCCGTTCGGATGTTCTTCATTCCACGTAACAGCTTCCTTGAGGATTGCAGCGTAGCGGTCTGCCTGCTGCTGATAGGAATACTTGCCGCCGTCCACGCTGATATCAAGCTCGGTGATCTGAACTTCCAGACCGAGACCGAGATATTTCTTCATAGCGGTGACGTATGCATTCTGACCGGACCAGCCGTCGTTCATGTTTGCGTTGATATGGGACTGCATGCCGACGCCGTCGAGGTTGCCTGCTGCATGAATACGGCTTGCGGTGGTCGCGATTGCATCGCGCTTGAAGGAAGCGTACTCATTGTAGTCGTTGTAGAAGAGCTTACAGGTCTTCGGTGCTGCAGCTCTTGCATACTCAAATGCCTTATCAATGAAGTGGTTGTCGCCGTAGATCTTGACCCACGGGGAATTGCCGTTGTTGTAGCCCGGATTACGCGGACCGCCGTTGGAGTCGTTCATGCACTCGTTGCAGATATCGTATGCATAGAGATCCAGCGTCGGATACTTTTCAGCGTACATGTTGAACATGTTGGTGATATAGCTCTGGAGACGCTGGTTCATCGTGCTTTCATTGACATAGTTGCCGGAGTTGCCTGACATGTTCTCTTTGAAGAACCATTCCGGTGTCTGGGAGTGCCATACCATAGTATGACCGCGGAAGCCGAGACCGTTCTGTGCGCACCAGTCAGCGATCTTTGCAAAGCTGCGGTCGGTGACCTGAATGTTGGTATTGGAAGAACCGCTTGCGACCAGTGTCGCATCCGGTTTGGTTTCGTTTTCACATTCGATGGCGTTGCAGTCTTTGAGCAGGATATTCTTGATGCCCGAATCATTGACTGTTGTGCCGTTCAAAATATTGCCGGAACGCATACCCTTGTTGGCGAGTGCGTCCTTGATGCCCTGCGATGCCGCATAAGCAACAATTTCCTGTTCGCCGACGATCTTCACATCATCATAGATGAAATCGTCTGTGGTATCCGTTGTAATATTCAATTTGAAAGATTTGGATTTCTCAGGCGCGGTGTAGGTTGCGCTGAGCTCTGCCCATGTGCCGCCCTTGACGAACTGTTCGTCAAGCACCTTGACGGTCTCTTCCTCAGTTTCAGTATCGACCGTGGTGAGCGTGAGCTTGAATGTCTGATCATTCTCAGCAAACACGCGGACGGAATAGTCGTAGGACTTGCCGCCTTCAAGGTAAAGATCCTTCTCGGATTCCGCGCCGTCTGCCGGCGAGGTTCTTCCGGTGATCTTCATACCGCGGGAGCCGTCAAAGCCGATGCCCTCGATCGCGGTGACCTTTGCGGAGTTGTCCGGTGAATCTGCGTACCAACCGCCGTATGTGACTTCGAAGTCATTCGATACGATGGTTGCAGCCTGCACGGCCGAAAACGGCATGGTGGCCAGCATCGAACCGACGCAGGCAGCTGCAGTGAGTACAGCTGAAATGCGCTTTTTCTTCATAATAGTCCCCCATTTCGATAAAAGTGTGTTTGGTTTGCATGTCATCCTGAGTTGTACGCAGAAAAACCGCGAAGTTGTCTGTTTTCTTTCACCGCGAAGGGGAGCAGCGTCGGAATCCAGTCAAAATCGCCGATTTACCGTGCGGCCAGCTGGGATGATCTCATTTGCGTGATTGTGTCAAAAAACACTATCCCTGTTGTCCTTTTTTATTATAAACTTATAGTGATAAAATCGCAAGGCTTAAAACGCATATTAGGTGGACAAAATGAAGTAAATACAAATTATTTCTTTTGTACGGTACACAAGTGGATGTTGAACGTCTCTCATGTACGTACAGCCTTGCAGAAAATGAACCGCCCGCATCCGGCCGGATACGGGCGGTTTTTGAGGTCATGCCTTGAAAATAAACCGGCAGAAGTTATAGATATGCGCGTGGATACAATTATCGCCGTGGTAGCCGCCCTGGACAACATGCCAGATGTGCGGGGTGCTTGCTTTGTTAAAGTTGTTATGGTATCCTTCCGGTGTGGAGAGACCGACAACATCGTCGTTCGTACCGCCGGTGAGGAGGATCAGCGACGGTGCCGTTTCCTCGCTCCATGACCACGGACCTTCCACGCCCGGTGCAGGACAGATTGCGCCGACATAGCCGAACTTATCCGGATACTTCATGCCGATGCGGAGCGATTCTCTGCCGCCCATCGAGAAGCCGGTGACGGCGGTGTTTTCGCGTCCGGTCTTGACGCTGTAGGTTTCCTCAATATGCGGCATCAGGCTGTCCACGATATCGTCCACGAAATTGTCATAACCGACGCTGGATTCGTAATCCTGGAAGCTGGTTGCGTTTTCCTTGGTCGGATGCGTGAAGATCCACGGAACAACGACGATCATGTCCTCAGCTTCGCCCGCTGCGATCGCGTTTCCGATGATCTGTCTGGTGTACATCACGCCGTTGCCCTTCGTGATCATTCTGTCTTCGTTCTCGAAGAAGCCGTGCAGGAGATAGAGCACGGGATACTGCTTGCTCTCGTCGTAGTTGGCGGGCAGCAGGATGTTGTAGGGTTTGTTCTTGTTTGCCTTCTTGGAGAAATACTGCTTCTTGGTGATCGTGCCGTACTGCGTACCCGGAACTTCGCTGTGGGAGTTATCCGGCTCTTTCATGACCAGATTGGGCTCGCAGACCGGCGTATATTCGGAGATCGTGCGCATGGGCAGCTGTTCCGGCTCGGTGTAGACCTTCTCCGGGAACTGCGTCTCCTCACCCATGATGAATTTGTGGAACCAGACAATATCTGCGGCATTGACTTCTCTGTCGTAATTGACGTCGCATGCCTTCTTTTCAGTGTCGCTGTCAAATGCACCGGTCAGGATGCCTTTCTTTGCGATGCTGAGATCCTCCGCAGTGATTGCACCGTCGCCGCTCGGATCGCCGAGCTGGATGAACTTCGGCTTCGGGCCGTCGATCTGTGTGCCTGCGGCAGCGATCTGCACTTTGTCCACATAGAAATTACTGGAACCGGTCTCAGTCTCAACATAGAGGATGAAGTTGGTCGCGCCTGCGGGGAGCGTGTATTCCGCGTTCGCAAGCTGAACCCAGCCGTCCTTCGGGACATCTACGGATGCGATCTTGTCATAGGCTGCTTTGTCGTCAGTGCCTGTGTACTGCAGGGAAAGGTGGAACTTCGTCTGTGCCGCGCCGGCATCGTACCGCACGCATGCAGAGAATGAATACGAATTTCCTGCCTTGAAGGAGGAATCGAGCGCGACCTCCGCGCCGTTCCAGGATGCAGCACGTCCTGTGACATAGAGCGACTTGGTGCCGGCCATGGCATACTTGTCAGAGAGTGCTGCGCTCGCACTGCCTCTGCCTTTCCATTCGCCCAGTGCATCAAACGTGTACTCTGAGATCATCTCCGAGACCCCGCCGGCGGCGTCGGCTGCTGAACCGATCACCGTGTTGTTTCCCATGAGATTGGCGCTTGCGGGCAGTGTACTGACCGCGCTGAGAAGGATCGCCATACTCATGGCTGCTGAGATTGTCTTTTTCATGGGTGAACCCCCTGTCTCTGAATTCTCGGGAGGGCGCAGACTGCACGTCATCCCATTGTAATTATAATTCAGATATTGCTGTCTGCACAAGATACATTTCGCATTTTTTGTGGAGAATCCGAATCAAACTGAAACGTGCATCATGAAAAATCTATATTTTATAAGGAGGAATCTGACTATCACAAAACCGGCAGCATACCGTTTTTTGCGGTGTGCTGCCGGTGTGTATGTATATAAAGCAAGAACTAACCTAAAATTGCAAAGCGCGTTTCGGAGATGTATGATTCGGAAAATCAGCCGGTTCAGACAAGTTCTGTCGGTTCCGGAAGTGTCGCAAGGATCTGATCCATTTTGGAGCGTGTCGCGATCCACTCGCTGAATGCGGTCGCGGAGCCCGCTGCAATGCCCAGGCGGAGCGCTTCGGTCAGGGATTTTCCGGCGGAGCATGCTGCAAGGAATCCGCCGAGCATCGAATCGCCCGATCCGACAGCGTTCTTGACAGTGCCGTGCGGGGCGTGTGCGTGCCAGACGCGCTGCTCGGAGTTGAAGAGGAGGGCACCGTCGCCGCCGAGAGAAAGCAGCACGTTCTGAGCGCCCATTTCAATGAGCTGTTTGCCGTAGGGGATCGCATCCCACCATGTGTCAATGGTGATATTCAGCATGCCGCAGAGCTCCGGCAGATTCGGCTTGATGATGAACGGGTGCTGCGCGATGGCGTTGCGGAGCGGTTCACCGGTGGTATCGACGGCGAATTTGACACCGGATTCCTGCAGAGCCTCCATGATCTCGGAATAGTAGGTAGGTGATGCACCGGCGGGAATGCTTCCGGCGAGCACAATGTAATCATTTTCGCCGTATTTGCGGAGCTTTTCGATCAGCATTTCCGTTTCCTTCTCAGAGACGGATACGCCGCGCCCGTTGATCTCGGTCACATCGCCGCTGCCCTTGATTTTCAGATTGATGCGGTTCATCTGGTTTGGGACGATCAGCCAGTCGGTCGGGATCTGGGTGCGCTGGAGCCGTTCCGAGATCATCGTGCCGGTCGTGCCGGACAGGATGCCGTAAACGGTTGTCGGGACTTCCAGCTGCTGAAGCACAAGCGAGACGTTGATGCCTTTGCCGCCGGCAGTGATCAGCTCGTGCTCGGTGCGGTTGACGGCACCGGTGATCAGCGGCGTGTCCAGCGTGACGGTGTAGTCAACAGCGGGGTTCAGGGTTACAGTTGCGATCATAATCATCTCTCCAAAGTTATTATAAATAGTATCATGTGCCGGAAAAGCAGAGCTTTGCGGCGATCAGAAATGCGGCAAGTGCTGCGCCGCAGAAAATCAGATGGAACGATCCTGTTTTCAGTAATGTATGCACGATCAGCCGACGGTATGCCGAGATATGCAGGATATCCGCATTCTGTCCGGTGAGATCTTCAAACCGCTGCGGATAACTGCCGGCAAGAAAGGATTCAGTTCTGACGGCGAAACGGACAGGCTGTCCGTCCTGCACGCGGATATTGTCAGGCACGTGGAATACGGCAGTATGGGATGTCCGGTTCGCATCGTGAAAATCAGCGCGGACACAGCCGTTTTCCGTCCTTGTGCAGATTCCCTCGAACCGCCGCCACATCCCGAAGGGTGCGGTGAGACTGCTGATGAGACGGCATACAGCGTACAGAAAGAGCGCGAGCAGACTGCCGGTGATGAGATACCGCTCCTTGCCGAGCCGCAGCATGATCCATGCGTACATTCGTTCACCTCCCGATCGCACATTCCATTCTATTATAGCATATTTTTTCAGAAAATACAATAGAAAAAGAAATCATCACAGGTGGATGATTTGCAGGTTATCAGCAGTATTGCCCGCGGCTTGACATTTCACGGGGCGCGTGGTATAATGTGTTGGAAAGGAGTGCATGGAGATGTACGGAAAACTGAAACGGTATCTTTCGGGGAACGGCGCGGTCGTCTGCGCGGTTCTTGACGGCACGGAGATGTGCCGCGAAATGGAGAAAATACACAAGACGTCGGCTGTCTGCACGGCAGCGCTCGGACGGCTTTCGATGGGTGCGTCGCTGCTTGGCTATGCACTGAAAAATCCGGGCGACACGCTGACGCTGCGCGTGGACGGCGGCGGACCGTGCGGTGTGCTGCTGGCGGTCGCGGATTACCACGGCAATGTCAAGAGCTATGTCGATCAGCCGCTTGTGGAGCTCCCGCTGAATGAAAAGGGCAAGCTGGATGTCGGCGGCGCGGTCGGCAGAGACGGTACGATCTACGTGATTAAGGATATCGGTATGCGCGAGCCGTATTCCGGTCAGACGGCGCTGGTTTCCGGCGAGATCGCGGAGGATATCACGCAGTATCTGATGGAGAGCGAGCAGATCGCGTCTGCATGCGGACTGGGTGTTCTGGTCGATCCGGATCTGGCGGTTTCCTGTGCGGGCGGCTATCTGATCCAGCTTCTGCCGTTTGCGGATGAGGAATCGATCTCAAAGCTGGAGAAGAATCTCGCGGATGTGACGAGCGTGACGGAGCTCTTCGGCAGCGGCATGACGCCGGACGATATCGCACAGAAGCTGATGGCAGGGCTGGATCCGGAGCTTCTCGACGAGTCGGAGCCTGCGTATGCCTGCGACTGTTCGCGGGAGCGCACGGAGAAAATGCTGCGTTCGCTGGATGCGAAAGCGCTGCGGGATATGGCGGATGAGATGCCGGATATTGAGGTGTGCTGCCATTTCTGCAACAAAAAATACCATTTCACGCCGGAAGAAGTCCGCGCAATGGCGGATGCAAAAGAACAGAAATAACAAAACAGTATGCGGGCAGAGGACGGGAATAGGCGTCCTCTGCCGTTTGATTCTTTATATAATTAAAATAAAAAAATATATATTTTACCGCGAAAAGCGCTTGACAAACAGACGCAATTGTGTTATAATATAAAGGCACTGTGAGGGTGACACACGACAACGGTGCAGGGGGAGTCGCTCTTCTTGAGCCTCGCTTCTATATAAATGGGAGCATAGCTCAGCTGGGAGAGCATCTGCCTTACAAGCAGAGGGTCACAGGTTCGAGCCCTGTTGTTCCCATCTGGCCCGGTAGCTCAGCTGGTTAGAGCGCCGCCCTGTCACGGCGGAGGTCGTGGGTTCGAACCCCATCCGGGTCGCTTTTATATGCGGATTTAGCTCATCTGGTAGAGCGCCACCTTGCCAAGGTGGAGGTAGCGGGTTCGAGCCCCGTAATCCGCTCTCAATATGGCGCGATAGCCAAGTGGTAAGGCAATGGTCTGCAACACCGTGATCACCAGTTCAAATCTGGTTCGCGCCTCTCAGAACGCGAAGTACGTTTGTACTTCGCGTTCTTTGTTTTTGTTCAGAGCAGCGGATCACATACACAAAACAAAGCGCCCGGCTCATGCCAGCAGTCTGAAACAGACCGCTGCTGCGAGTCGGGCGCTGAGATTATTCATAATACCGGGAACGCGAATGCTGCCTGCTCATTCCACAGAGGTCGGCAGTGTGACAATCGGCGGGATGGTCACGGTCTCGGTGGTGGTAGTTGTTGTTGTACTCATGGTTGATCCCGTCGTACTGTTTTCTCCGGGGACAGTTGTGGTGGACTCAGTGGCCGTGTATTCCGTTTCGGAATAGGATGTTGTTGTACCGGAGGTCTCAGGCGGATCAATGAGCTCGATCTGGAGCGTGACGGTCCGTTCGATGCGGAATGTGCTGCCGAGCGCCTCGCCGCGGTCATAGGTCAGGATGAGATCATAGAAGCCGGGCTGCGCCGCTGTCAGGGCATCGCCGCTCATCTGGATATAGTCGCCCAGAAAATCCGTCACGAGCTCATTCTGGATCCGTTCCTCGATGCCATTGATCGGATCAATAAACTCCGCGCAGAACCGGAGACCGTAAAGCGTGATATCCTCGCCGACACAGAACTGTCTGCGTTCCAGTCCGGAGGTGAGATAGAAATTGACCGTGAGGTAATCCTCCATATTCTTTGGGAAACCGGTGGTCACTTCCATGCTGGATGCTTCGGATTCATGATATTGAGATCCTGTCGTCTCATAGTATGTTGTAGCACAGTAGGTTGTTTCGCCGTAGTACACGGTGGTTTCGGCGGGGCTGCTGGTTGTCGCGGCACTGCCGGATGACGTCGAGGTCGGCGGATTATCATTGCCGGGCTGCTGATAGGGGAGACCGGCGATGATGCAGAGCGCTGCAGTCACGTCACCGACATCCGTGAGACCGTCGTCCGTGAGGTCGCTCAGCGTCAGACCAAGCTCGGATACGCTGAGCGTGGAATCCTCCGCCGCGATGCGTGCCAGCAGGACGGCGTCGCTGACGGTGAGTGTGCCGTCGAGATTCACGTCGCCGGAATTCGTGTAGCTTTCAAAGCAGATATCGCCGTAGTGCTCATAGTCTACGCTTGTCATGCTGTAGTTGCCGTCGAGCTTGGCTTCGATCGCCATGATCGGCATGCCGTTTCCGATGCACAGGCAGCGGAATCCGTCTTTGTCCAGCGAAAGCTCACGGGTAAGCGGCATGGATGCACGCATCCGCTGTGCAATCATGTTCTCGTGCGTGTCTGCGTAGATCGGTTCGCCGTTATACTGCGTGAAAGTGAAAAGCTCGCTGGTGAGCAGATCCTTGCAGATGATGCTGAGCTCGCCGTTTTCAGAGCCGTCGCGGTTGAAGATGACCATTTTCTCGAGATCGCAGGTGAAGCCTTCTTCATTGTTGCGGAAGCGGTTGCCCTCCGGCTTGATCGGATTCCCGTCGACATGGTACCATGTATCAGAAAGCTCCTCATAAAATGCCTGTCCCTTGCCGAAGTGGGCGTGGTAGACGGCTTTTTTCATCGCATTCTGTGTATTGGTGGCGTGAACGATTGCTGCGCTGCACAGTGCCGCGGGGAGTGCTGCGAGGATCATTGCAATGCCTGTTGCGAGCGTTTTTGCTTTCATAGACGATCATCCTTTCCGTCAGCATGATATACTGCTTCTCTAATTGTATACGAAATGCAGTGCGGAATCCTCACAGAGCATCGGGAGATTCGTGATAATGACGAAGCCAGAATGCAGTATGCACAGGATTCTCTCTATTATAGACAAAAACGGCAGAACCGCAGCTCTGCCGTTTCTTTTGTTTGCCGGGATTATTTGGTGTTCAGATAAACCACCACGCCGATGCAGGCGCCGAGCAGCAATGTGGAAACCGCGCACATCAGGACAGTCGCTTTTTTGGAATCGGCGAGATGGTCGCTGACAGGGTATCCGCAGAGGTGCAGAACGTGCAGGAACGGGCGGTAGATCAGAAGTGTGAGCGTCGCGTTGATGCCGGCTTTCAGCAGGTTGAACGGCAGGAACACAGTTGAAAGCATCGGAACGATCTCTGCACGGGTGACGCCCATGTAAAGCGGGGAGATCAGGTAGTTCCAGAGCAGCATGGTGACGGTCATGGCAGCGACCGCGCACACAGAGCCGACCGCGGCACCCACAACATCGCGGCGCTTCCGGTAGACGAGCGATGCGGTGCAGGCAAATGCGGCACTGGCAAGAATATTCATGATCATGCCGATCACACCGGTCGAGCTGAACGGAAGCTCCAGCAGTCCGGCGGCAATGGAACAGCCGAGTGCGGCAACCGGCCCGTACATGAAGCCGGAAAGCAGCAGGAAGACATCTTTCGCCTCAAATTTGAGGAAGGAGATGACAGGTATCTTGAAGAATGACGCGATGAACGCGACAGCGGTGAGCATCGCAAGGACTGCGATCTTTTTGGTTTTGGAGTGGTCTGCGGAGACAGCAGTCTGCGCGGGTACGGTTTTTACTTTGGTAGCCATGGTTCATTTTCCTTTCTGAATGAAGATTGTGTGTTTGCGGCTTCTTCAGAAGAAAAAATGCCCGTGACGCACAGGTTCACGGGCATTGATTGTCACAGACAGGCTGCGCACCATGCGCGTCCCTGCACAATCTGTTTCTTCCATCCGGACTATACCGTCGGTACCGGAATTGCACCGGTTCAGCCGAAGATCGGCTCGCGGACTGTCACCGCCGGTGAGGAGTCACACCTCGCCCTGAAACAAATATGAAGTTTTGGGAAGCCCGGCGGGATTATTCGCCGTCTTCGCCGGATCCGCCGTCTTCCTCATCGGAATCGTCCGGCGTATCGGTCTCAATGTCGTCGTAGTCAAATTCAAGCAGCTCACCGCAGTGCGGGCAATCCATGCTGCCTTCTTCCAGGTCATACTCTGTGAGGCTGACGTCCTGCTTGCAGTTCGGACATGTCACGACATACTGGAAGTCGTCGAAACCGTCCTCATTGCCGCGGTCGAATCTCGGCTCTTCAGCGGGGAGCACCTTGCCGATGTCATAATCATCGTCATCGTCCTCGTCGCCTTCCCAGTCGTAATCGTCCCAGTCTTCATCCTCATCGCTGTCGTCATCATCATCTTCATCATCGTCATCGTAGAGATCCTCTTCGACGGCGTTCAGATCCTCGTCCAGGAGATCAGTCAGCTCTTCCAGTTCATCCGTGCGGGATTCCAGCTTGTCGATGTGGTCTCCGATTTCGCTCATGACCTCAGCCATATAGAGGATCGCTTTGCCCTCTTTGCTGTTCGGATCCAGCTGCATACCGTCAAACAGACCTCTCATATATGCGATCTTTTCCGTAAGCTTCATGATAATGCTCCCTTCCGATTTTGATTGAATTTGATTGAAGAATTCAGATCAGATGAAATTATGCACGCTCCATGTACTCGCCGGTTCTGGTGTCGATGCGGATCTTGTCGCCCTCGTTGATGAAGAGCGGGACACGGATCTCAGCACCGGTCTCGACGACTGCCGGCTTGGTTGCGTTGGTTGCAGTGTTGCCCTTCACGCCCGGCTCGGTGGAGGTGATCTCCAGAACGACGAAGAACGGCGGCTCGATGCCGAACACATTGCCCTTGTAGGAGAGAACCTTGACAGTCTCCTCTTCCTTCACGAAGTCCATTGCGTGACCGATGATGTCCTTGCTGATCGGGATCTGCTCATAGGACTCAAGATCCATGAAGTAATAGAGATCACCGTCGTTGTAGCTGTACTGCATATCCTTGCGCTCAACAAAAGCGGTCGGGAACTTTGCGGTCGGGTTGAAAGAAGTCTCGACCACTGCGCCGGTGATGACATTCTTGTACTTGGTACGGACGAACGCTGCGCCCTTGCCCGGCTTGACGTGCTGGAATTCGATGACCTGAACGACCTGACCGTCCATCTCAAAGGTCATGCCGTTGCGAAAATCGCCTGCTGAAATCATGTGTATAAACCTCCATAATAGATTATAAAATCTGATAACCGGCAGCGGCCATAATCTTCACCGCACACCATATAGCTTTATTTTACACGATTTTTGGCGATTTGGCAATAGCAAAAACCAAAAAATTCTCTGATGCACAAAATTATTTTTTGCCGCAAAATGATTATCTACAGTTTGCACATACTATAAGGAATAGACTTTCGGTTCCCTGCATGCAGTATATGAAAAGGGGCTTGAAACGGTGATATCGCCCGCGCAGACTGCGGTGCGGGACAGGGCAGAGGATGCGCCTTTCTCCGCCGGACGGGATTTGTGAAATATGCCGAAAATCACGCGGGTACTTGACAATGCACAAAATCTCTGCTATAATAACGGTATCTATAATGCGATGACGGACGAGTAGTACATGCCGGCGGGCAGTGCAGAGAGGACACGGTTGCTGTGAGTGTCTCTGCCGCGGCAGGGAAGTCGCGTTCCGAGCAGCGGACGGGAAAGCCGATACCGGAGAACCGTCTGACGGGTTGTCCGCCGTGACCGGACAGGCAGTGTGACGCTGCCCTAAGTGCGGCATGTAAACAGGCATTCGTCTCCTTACAGCCGAATTCAGGTGGTACCGCGGATGAAAAACATTCGCCCTGAACGTAATTTGTATGCGTTCAGGGCGTATTTTATTGCTCCGGCGCACAATCAGAAAGGATGGATTCAAATGAAGGAACTCGCAAAGAACTACGATCCCAGCGCATTTGAGGACCGGATCTACAAGCAGTGGATGGAAAAGCGCTGCTTCCATGCAGAGGCCGATCCGAAGAAGATCCCGTACACCATCGTCATTCCGCCCCCCAATGTCACGGGACAGCTGCACATGGGCCACGCGCTCGACGAAACGCTGCAGGATATCCTGATCCGCTGGAAGCGCATGAGCGGCTTCTCGACACTTTGGCTGCCGGGTACTGACCATGCTGCGATCGCAACGGAAGCAAAAATCGTGGAAGCACTGCGCAAGGAAGGTTTGACAAAGGTCGATCTCGGCAGAGAGGGCTTCATGGAGCGCGCATGGAAGTGGATGGAGCAGTATGCAGGCCGCATCGACAAGCAGCTGCAGAAGCTCGGTTCCTCCTGCGACTGGGAGCGCGAACGCTTCACAATGGACGAG
>JAFZPL010000105.1 GCA_017550355.1 Oscillospiraceae bacterium
CTCTCCCTGATCGCATACCGTCTGGTGTTCCGGGCGGCGGGAACGGCGGCGTCGATGGCGGGCGCGGACACGCTCGCAAAGCTGTTTCAGAATGCGCATACGGTGCTGTCGGCGGCGTTTGCAATGCTGGTCTGTTTCGCGCTGATGCTCGTTTTTTCGACAGCGCTCATGATGATCCTGATCCGGGGAGGTGCATGATATGCTGGAAGCCATGCAAAAAGCAGTGTTCTGCGGGTGCTGTGCGGCACTCGGACTGACGCTCGCAGAACAGATCCTGCCGGCGGAGCGATTTCAGAAGCAGATCCGGATGCTGTTTTCGGTGCTGCTGCTGACTGCGCTGCTCAAACCGCTGACAAATCTGAAAATGCCGGAAATCGCGTCGGATATCGCAGGGGCAAAGGCATATTCCGAGGAGATCGCGGCCCTTGCCGATTCTGCCCGGGAAAACGCCGTTCGCGAAAGTGCACGGAATGCGCTGAACAGGGAGCTCGAATCGCGGAAAGTACCGTGCAGCGTGAAGGAGGTGCTCCTGCATATTACGGAGGATGGGAGCATATGTATTGATGAGGTCAGGATCACGGGGAATCTGCTGACGGGCGCGGTGTATCTGCATGAATGGCTCGGGGCGGATATTGCCGTGAAGGAGTGGAAGGAGGGTGATGCGGTTGACTGAGCGGATCCGGACATTTTTCCGAAGCAGAAAGGGGATCCGCGTGACTGTGCTGGCGGGGATCTTCGGGATGCTTTTGATCCTGTTTTCGGGTATGATGCCGGACAGCGGGCAGAAATCGGAGACAGCAACTGCTGTGACGGAAGCTGCTGCGGCAGATGCCTACCGTGCGGCAGTCGAACAGCGTCTCACGGCGCTGCTATCCGGTATGGAGGGCGTGGGCGCTGTGCGCGTTATGGTCACGCTGGACGGCACGGCAGAACAGATATACGCGGAGGAGGTGCGCATTTCAAAGGGAGACCGCAGTGAACAGAAGCAGTCTGAATATGTGATCACGCGGTCGGGCGGGAATGAAGCGGCGCTGCTGTCGCGCACGGCATATCCTGCTGTGCAGGGTGCGGCAGTGCTTTGTGCGGGCGGCGGCCATGCAGCTGTCTGCGAAAAGGTGCGGCAGGCGGTATCAACCTTGCTTGGCATTTCCGCTTCCCGTGTTTTTGTGGGAAAAACCGTTTCAAACTGAGAGGAGAATGCATTATGAAGAAACCGACTGTGATTGTCAGCAGAAAACATCTCGTGCTGAGCTGTCTGACGCTTGTGCTTGGTGCCGCTGTGTACCTGAATTACGTACTGTCCGGCGGCACGGGGCTGGAGCCCGCAAAGACCGCCGCACTGCTCGCGCAGGAGGAGACGCCTGCTGCTGCAAAGGGTGAGGATCTTTCGGATTACGGCGCCGCGGAAATGGTTGCGAACGTCACGCCGACCAAGGCGGATTATTTCGCACAGGCGCGGATGGATAAGCAGGTGAGCCGCGATACCGCCGTGCAAACGCTTCAAAGTATTATCGGAGGCGGGGATCTCACGCAGGACGAGATGGTCACGCAGGCGATCGATGCAGTTTCGCTTTCCAAGCTGGTTGAAAGTGAGAGTGTGATCGAAAATCTGATCCTTTCGCAGGGCTATTCGGACTGTGTTGTCTATCTCGATGAGAAGAGCGCAAAGGTTGTCGTTGAAACGGATGGGCTGGATGCACCGCATGCCGCTGCGATCAAGGAGATCATCCTGACGGAGACGGAAGTTCCGGCAGAGGGCATCCGCATCTTTGAGGTTGCCGCGGGCGGTGTGCCGAATAAATGAAAATTGCGTATCAGCGTGAATACGGTGCATATCATACAGCAGACGGTACGGCAGCTGCCGGGAAAAACACGCCGCAGGATGGCTTTCAGGTGCATGAACGGCAGAGAAAACATGCATTTTTTAAGATTTTTTTGAAAAAACGGTTGTAAAACAGAAAGAAATCTGGTATAATAGAAAGTGTATAAGTTCGGACGGATGGCAGAATGTGTCTGCCGTCCGTGTCGGATTTTGCCGGACGAGCATTATAAGGAGGGAATGTAGTCATGAGCAATAATTATCCGAAGAAGCCGGAAGTCAGCGGCAATGTCAGGATATCCGAGAACGTGATCTGCTCGATCGCGAAGGTGGCGGCGCTGGATGTAGACGGCGTGAAGGCCGCAGCAGAGCAGCACGTCTCCTTTTTCCGCAAACAGGCACCGGTATCCATCGCGGTGGTGAACGACATGGTGGAGATCACCATGCGCCTTGTGCTGAAAAACGGATACCGCCTTACCTCCGTTGCGGAGCAGGTACAGAAGAGCGTGAAGAACAATGTGCAGAGCATGACCGGCGTGATCGTATCGAAGGTACACGTGATCGCGGCGGAGATCGCATTTGATGAATAAGGAAGGGAAAAACTCAATGAGCATGAACCGGCGTGAAGTGCGCGACAGTGCGTTTAAGATCCTGTTTGAATACTCCCTGCGGGACGACTCCGTTGAGGAGCTGTATGCGCTGTCTGAAGAAGTGGAGGAGATCACCGTAAATGATGCCGTGCGTCAGATCGTCGACGGGACGGTCGCGCATCTGGAGGAGATCGACGGGATCATCCAGAAATACAGCCCGAAGCGTGTGATCAGCCGCATTCCGAGTCTGAATCTCACAGTGATGCGGATTGCGATCTACGAGATCCTCTACGATGAGGGCACACCCGCAAACGCGGCTGTTTCCGAAGCACTGCTGCTTGCGGAACGGTATACATATTTCGCCGAGGATATCCGTTTTATCAACGGTCTGCTCGGCGCGTTCGTGCGTGACCGGAAACAGCAGGAAGGCACTGATGCATCATGAAGCTGCTTGGGATCGACACCAGCAACTATACAACATCCTGTGCGTGGCTGGATACGGACACCATGCAGATGATCCAGCAGAAGCAGCTGCTTCCGGTGCCGGACGGACAAGCCGGTCTGCGCCAAAGCGACGCCGTGTTTCATCACACGCGTCAGCTGCCTGCGCTGTTTGAAAAGCTCGCTGCGGATGTCGGCGCGGGTTTTCATCCGGATGCGGTCGGCGTATCAGTTACGCCGCGTGATGCAGACGGATCCTATATGCCGTGCTTTCTGGCAGGGCACGGGGCTGCGCGGATTCTTGCTGCGGCGTATCCTGCCCGTCTGCACGAGACCTCTCACCAGATGGGGCATGTCCTTGCCGCACTGTATTCGGCGGGATGTCTCACCTGGCTCAACAAGGGCGAAAAGCCCTTTCTTGCGTTTCATGTCAGCGGCGGCACGACCGACTGTCTGCTCTGTACGCCCGATGAGGCGCACTGCCTGCAGATTGCACTCCATTCCGCCTCGCTCGATCTCAAAGCCGGACAGGCTGTTGACCGTGTGGGACTGATGCTGGGGCTGCAGTTCCCGTGCGGCGCGGCGCTCGAACAGCTTGCGATGCAGAGCAATACCGATCAGGCGATGCGTGTGAATCTGAAAAATGGCTGCTGTTCGTTTTCCGGACTGCAGAATCAGTGCGCGGGTATGATCGAAAAGGGGACACCTGCTGCGGATATCGCAAGATATTGCCTCAACAGCGTCGCGGCGGCCATTACCGCCATGACGAAGGATGCGGCAGCGCAGCTCGGTGATATCAAGGTGATCTATGCCGGCGGCGTGCTTTCTGACCGGCTGATCCAGGACAAGCTCCGCCGTCTTCCGCTTGAAACGGCGTTCGCCGAGCCGCAGTTCTCCTGTGACAACGCGGCGGGCGTGGCTGTCTATGCGGCGCGAAAGGAGGGCTGGGAATGGGCATCATTTCCGTCAGCCAATTAAACCGCTATGTCGCGTCAAGGCTTCGGGAGGATCAGATCCTCCGGGCTGTGCTTGTGCGCGGCGAGATCTCAAATTTTACGCGGAATTTCCGCTCTGGGCATTGCTATTTCAGTTTACAGGATGAAGAAGCAAGCGTGCATGCGGTCATGTTTCGCTCCAATGCAGAGCGTCTGCCGTTTGAACCGCAGAACGGGATGCATGTTTTATTGCAGGGCGCTGTCACGCTCTACGAACGCGACGGTGCATTTCAGATCAATGTGACGGATATGCAGCCGGACGGCGTCGGCGCACAGGCACTCGCTTTGCAGCAGCGCCGTGAAAAGCTTGCAAAGCTCGGCTTTTTCGATCCGGCGCACAAGCGTACTCTGCCGAAATTCCCCAAAAAGATCGGCATTGTCACTTCACAGAGCGGTGCCGCGCTGCACGATATGCTGCATATTCTGGAGCGCAGATATCCGCTTGTCACGGTGTGCCTCTATCCCGCACTCGTACAGGGCGATGCCGCACCGGAGTCGATCGCACAGTCGCTGAAACAGGCGGGTGCGGATGGCTGCGATGTGATCCTGATGGGACGCGGCGGCGGCTCAAAGGAAGATCTCTCTGCTTTCCAGTCGGAAGCTGTTGCGGACGCTGTCTATCATTCGCCGGTGCCTGTGGTCAGTGCCGTGGGGCATGAAACGGATCACTGCATTGCCGACGATGTTGCGGATCTCCGTGCGCCGACGCCCTCTGCTGCGGCAGAGCTTGCCGTGCCGGAGAAGCAGACGCTGCTTTCGATGCTGGATGCGGCAAAGGAACGGCTCGATCAGGCATTTCTGGACGGGCTGGAAGACCGCGCATTTCAGCTGCATGAACAAACGCTGCGGCTGGAGAAATGCTCTCCTGCATGTTCGCTCGCACTGGCGGAGCAACGGCTCTCTGCACTCGGTGCAAGGCTGCGTACCGCGATGCAGGCGCAGCTGAATACAAAACATCAGGCATGGGAGCTGGCGGTCAGCCGCATGGAGGCAACCAGCCCACTGGCGGTCATGCAGCGCGGATTTGCGCTGGTGTATCAGAATGAAACGATCGTGCGCGATGCCGCACAGCTTCATACAGACGACCGTCTGACCGTGCGCTTTGCCAGAGGACAGGCAGAGGTGCAGGTGATCCGGACGGAATCGGGAGGATCATATGGTGTTTGAAGATGGGATCAGGCGTCTTGCCGAGATCACGCAGCAGCTGGAATCCGGAAAGCTCTCGCTGGAGGAATCCGTTGCACTGTACGGCGAGGGCGCAAAGCTTGCCGCGGACTGTAAGGCAGAGCTGGAAAATGCAAAGCTGAAGGTCGCGTCGTTCGGAGAAAATGCTTCGGACAAGGCTGAAACAGCGGCAGAGTGATATCGTGATCCGGACAAATCCAAATGCGATTACAGAAAGACCGGCTGTCAGAGATCCTGACTGCCGAACGGGAATCAAAATGAACAAAGAACGACAGTTACCGGCGCGGTATAGGGCGCTGAAGGATCTCCGGCTGCCGGAGGATCTCAGTGCGCTCAATATCCCGCAGTGTACCGCGCTGTGCGATGAGATCCGTCAGCTTCTGATCGAAACGGTTCTGAAAACCGGCGGTCATCTTGCATCCAATCTGGGTGTGGTTGAGCTGACGATGGCGATCCATCGGAATTTTCATTCGCCGGAGGACAAGATCGTCTGGGATGTGGGCCATCAGGCATATGTCCACAAGATCCTGACCGGACGCGGCGATGCATTTGCGGAGCTCCGTCAGGAAAACGGGCTTTCCGGTTTTCCGAAGCCGGAGGAATCCCCGCACGACTGCTTCATAACCGGACACAGCAGCACGGCAGTTTCGGCGGCGTTCGGCATGGCGGAGGCGTTTCGTCTCAGCGGTGATGACAAGCATTATGCCGTTGCCGTTGTCGGTGACGGTGCCATGACCGGCGGTATGTTCTATGAAGGACTCAATAATGCCGGGAAATCGCGCTCCAACCTAATCGTGATCCTCAATGACAACAGTCAGGCGATCTCGAAGAATGTCGGCGCGATCGCAAAATATCTTTCGCGCATCCGTTCCACGACAAGCTATGTGCAGACGAAATGGAAGCTGGAAAAAGCGCTGTATAAGGCGCCTCTCATCGGCGACAAGCTGGTCTCGTCGCTCAAGGGAACGAAGGACCGTCTCCGCAAGGGACTCGTGCAGACCACGCTCTTTGAGGATATGGGCTTTGTGTATCTGGGACCTGTGGACGGTCACGACATCGAGGCGCTCGACGAGGCGCTCGCCGTCGCGAAGAGTTACCGCAGACCGGTGCTCGTGCATGTGCATACAGTCAAAGGCAAGGGTTACGGCCCCGCGGAGGAGAATCCCGGCGAATATCACGGCGTTCCGCGTGAAGCGAACAAGACGCAGGAGCTTGCCAAGATCTATCTTGACGAGAAGAACCCGGAGGTTTCCGTGGATGAATGCTTCTCCACGGCGATGGGACTGGAACTGACGGCGCTTGCCGGACGCGACGAGAATCTCTGTGCGGTGACTGCTGCCATGAAATACGGCACAGGACTTCAGTTTTTCAGCGATCAGCACAAGGAACGCTTCTTTGATGTGGGCATTGCCGAACAGCATGCGGTCACATTCTGTGCGTCGCTCGCGTCGATGGGAATGCTGCCTGTTTTTGCCGTATATTCGACGTTTTTGCAGCGCTCCTATGACCAGCTGATCCACGATGCCGCAATCGCAAACTACCATATGGTGCTTGCAATCGACCGCGCAGGTCTGGTTGGCGAGGACGGTGAGACGCATCAGGGCATTTTTGATATTCCGATGCTGACCACGGTGCCGGGCATTGTGATTTATTCTCCCGCGTCTTATCAGGAGGTGCGCCTCTGTCTGCGGCGTGCGCTCTATCATGACACGGGGCTCACGGCTGTGCGCTATCCGCGCGGCAAGGAACAGCTGCATCCGCTGTTTGAATCGGGCGTCGGGATGCAGTATATCCCGGGCAATGATATTCTGCTCATCACATACGGCAGGATTTCTGCGCGTGTCTTTGAAACAGTGGAGACACTGGAAAAAGAGGGTATTTCGTGCGCGGTGCTGCGCATGATTCAGGTATATCCGATTTCGGATGAAGCAGTGAAAATTGCAGAGCGTTTTCAGAATGTGTTCTTTATTGAGGAGAGCAGCGCAGAAGGCAGTCTCTCCGAAAAATTCGCAATGAAGCTGATGCAGGCAGATTTTTCCGGCAGATACCGTGCTGCAGCGATCGGCGGATTTGTCCGGCAGGCATCCGTGCAGCGATGTCTCGACAGTGTCGGGCTCTCGCAGGATGAACTTGCACAGCAGGTACGCAGGATGGTGAACAAAGCATGAGACTGGATGCCGCATTGACTGCAAGAGGGCTTTGCTCCTCGCGAAACCGTGCGCAGACGCTGATTGCGGACGGGCATGTGACTGTGAACGGGATCATCTGTCTGAAAGCGTCGCAGGCCGTGGCAGACACGGACGATCTGCGTGTCACGGAGGAACTGCCGTTTGTCGGCAGAGGCGGCTATAAGCTGCGGTATGCACTCTCAGAATTTCAGATTGATCTCCGCGGACTGCGATGTCTCGATATCGGCGCGTCAACAGGCGGCTTTACGGACTGCATGCTCCAAAACGGCGCCGCATC
>JAFZPL010000106.1 GCA_017550355.1 Oscillospiraceae bacterium
CCGGGCGCTCTGTTTTTAAGAAGACGGGGAATGCAAAATCGCCGGCGCGGGCTCCGCGCCGGTTTTATTGACATTATGTCGATTTTGTGGTATAATACAAATATATGAAAAAATCCTGCATTTCACAGGAAAGGAAGTCAACACTATGCGAAGAAAACTCCTCTGCGGCGCTGCGCTTCTTGCAATGCTCTCCCTTGCGGCGTGCAATTCCGGATCCGCTGTTCCGCCGAATAACATTCCGTCCCTGCATACCGAGAGTACCGATACCGGTCTGGATTCCGGTTCCACTGCCGATACCACCGCTGCACCGATCCAGACAGCATTGCCGTCTGAAAGCAGCGGGACCGTTTCTGCAGCGGGTTCCTCTCTCTTATCATCGACCGGCATTCCATCTTCGGCCGCGGTTTCCTCGCTGACAACTGCATCCGCATCCTCGTCAGTGACAACTGCATCGTCTGCATCTGCACAGACAAACACGACGCTCAGCACGGTCACAACACTTACCACGACCGCCATCTCCACCACCGCCGTGACCGTAACACTCCAGCAGAATTTCGCACCGATCGCGGGGGAATGGTATATCGACGGTGAACCTTCAAAAGGCAAGGTCATTATCGCGGCATCGGGCGTTTTCACCACATATGACGGGAACAATAAGGTCACGGCAGTCGGACAGGCAAAGCACGAATATGTGATCAATTCTGCCGGCATGCAGGAGATCCGGTATAACCTCTACAACAAATTCGGCGGCAAGATCGTCGTGAGCGTGCTGGACACCGGTGCGGCAAGCTATTCGCAGCTGGTCAGCACCGTGGACAATGTGAAGACCTATTATCTGCAAAAGGGAATGGGATTCAAGCTGCCCGACGAAGCAACCCGAACGCAGATCGTTGTCGATGCACTTGCAGTCGTTGATAAGCTGGAAACGCTTGCTTCCGGCGATGTCGTGATCGACACGGCAGATCTGCTGCCAAGCAACTCGCTCTACAATAAGGTGATCATTGCGCCGGTCAAGTCCGCACAGGAGATCCGCAAGCTGCTGGACGACAACCTGTCCGGGCTGGCAAAGGCACGGTATAACGGCATCGTGAGCGGAGATATGCCGCATTATCTGGATGCAGGCGGTGCATTTTACGCACTCCCGGTCGGCAGAAAGGTGGATTTCCACTGGAAGACGAACACGGTTCAGCTTGGAAATACCAGTGAACGGATGTTTATGGCATCTGTGCAGTATATCGACGCAAATAATGCGTCGCAGACTGCCGAGCTGACCTTCCGTTTTGAGAACAACAGCTGGAAGCTGGCTGCCATCGACTGAACAGGGCTGAGGGCAGGAAACATTCGATCTTTATTATTCATATAAAAACCGGCTTGCAAAACTGCAAGCCGGTTTTGGTATGATGGGTGTATCGCTTTCTGATGCATGTGAACGGCTGCTTACACAATTGCGTAATGGTGCAGCAGGGGACCGTTTCCGCGGCCGATATCAAAGCCGGATTTCAGTGCGCCGGTGATATAGTCCTTCGCCGCCTTTACGCTCTCCGGCAGCGTCATGCCCTTTGCAAGCCCCGATGCGATCGCCGAGGACAGCGTACAGCCTGTGCCGTGGGTATTCTGCGTTTCCACGCGCTCCGTCTCAAACACATAAGTCTGACCGTCCGCATAGAGTACATCCGCCGCCGTTTCGGTAAGATGTCCGCCCTTGACGAGCACCGCCGTTCCGAACTGCGCCGCAAGCTCCTGCGCCGCCGCTTTCATTTCCGCGATATTCTGCACTTCACGTCCAAGCAGGACGGCAGTTTCCGGCAGATTCGGCGTGATGACCGTCGCAAGCGGCAGAAGCGCACTCCGCAGGGTATCCACGGCATCCGGATCGAGCAGCGCATGCCCGCTCGTGCTTACCATGACCGGATCCGCAACGATATGCTTCGGCTGATACTGTTTCAGCCGCGACGCGATCGCGAGGATGCTTTCGCGCTTCGACACCATGCCGATCTTCACTGCGTCCGGAACCACATCGGTGAACACAGCGTCGATCTGCGCTTCGATATATTCCGGCGGCACATCCATGACGCCGGTCACACCGCAGGTATTCTGCACCGTGACCGCTGTGATCGCCGTCATAGCGTAACAGCCGAGCATAGTGATCGTTTTGATATCCGCCTGAATGCCCGCACCGCCGATCGAATCCGAACCGGCAATCGAAAGAACCTTTCCGATCATTTCCATACCTCCAATGCCCGCAGACGCGCCGCCGCCGCGGTTTCATCCGGCTGTGCGAAAATCGCGGAAACAACGGCGGTTCCCGCAATGCCCGTTCCGCGCAGCGTGACGGCGTTTTCAGCAGTGATGCCCCCGATTGCGACAACCGGGATCTGCACCGCAGCGCAGACTGCCGACAGCCGTGCATTGTCCACAGCCCGCGTATTCAGCTTGGTGGATGTGGAAAACACCGCGCCGCATCCGAGATAATCCGCGCCGTCCTGTTCCGCCTGCACCGCTTCTTCGACGGTCGCCGCGGAAACGCCGAGGATCATGCCGTCGCCGAGGATTCTGCGGGCTTCTTTCGCGTTCATGTCCTTCTGTCCGACGTGAACGCCGTCCGCGCCGGACTGCTTTGCGATTTCAATGTCATCATTGATGATCAGCGGCACGCCGTATTTCGCGCAGACCGCTTTCAGCGCAATTGCCTCCCGCAGGAATGCGTCGCGGTCAAGCTCCTTTTCGCGCAGCTGTACGATTGTGACACCGCCTTTGATTGCCGCTTCCACGGATTCACAGAGCGTTTTTGTGCCGAGCCATCTGCGGTCGGTGACGGCATAGAGCCGGAGCAGATCGGGCGTGATATTCATAGATTCCATTCCTTTCATTGCGGCATCCGGATAAATGATGTATTCAGAAGTTGTGCCAGTCTGTAAAATTCAGATTACTGTCAAGGTCGTCATATGCACCGCAGGCGACTACGCCGCCGAAGCTGTCGGTACACTGGAAAGAGATATAATTGTCCATCAGTCCGATGCTTTCCGCTTTCAGTCCTGAAATGAACGCATCAAATGCAAACATCGGGAACAGCTTCCGGAGCATCGCTTCTGCATCCGGCTTCTGAACCGTGCCGTCATTGGGCGTACTGCTGAATATCCGCATCAAATTGTCAATTTCATCAGTGGCGGCATCATCATAGACCGTTTCCGGATCATCCGGCATAAATTCCGGCAGATACAGTCCTTCCGTTTCCCAGAATTCATTCCCGCACTGGTACATATCATCAAAAATCAAGATGAGGAAATTATCGTTCAGCAGCTTGATATTCTTCTGGATTTTCGCTTCCAGACCGTTGATGTAATTCGTCAGGAAATCAGCAATTTCCTCATCTGTGCAGCTGTCAATGTCCAGTGCTTCGCTGACCGTTTCCCAGTCGCGGATGCCCGACACATCCTCCATGATGCTGATTTCATCATCGTGATAGAGTCCCATGTATCCGAAATCAAATGTGCCGCGGACAACAAATTCGCCGTCTGCAATTGAAACCTTAACCATTATTCGCTCCCTTCTGCATGAACCATGCGTGCATGTTTCCGGATGATTGCATCGCTCATATTGTAAATTTCATCAATTAAATAATTCCGGCAGGATGCGTTGCCGTCCTGACCGGTCATACGTTTTTCAGCGGTTTCTCCCGCAATGCCCAACGCACAGACCGCATATGCCATACTGTCCGCAGACGGTTCGGCCGCGAGAAATGCCCCTGCCAAAGCGGAAAGCATACAGCCCGCGCCTGTGATCTGCCGCATGACAGGGCTGCCGTTTTTGATTTGGAATGCGGTTCTGCCGTCGGTGACAATGTCAGTTTCGCCGGATACAGTCACGACTGCGGAAAGGCGTTTTGCAAGCAGCTTTGCGTAATACATGGCATCCGCTGCGTCGTCCGCGTCGGAATCCACACCCGCGCAGCGTTCATGCAGATCCGCCAGACAGCGGATCTCCGAGAGATTGCCCCGCACCGCCGTCAGCCGCACTTCGGAGAGTAATCGTTTGACAGCATTCTTGCGGAATGCCGATGCACCCACGCCCACCGGATCCAGCAGAACCGGAATTGTTTGCAGATTCGCCTGTTTTCCCGCCGCAAGCATCGCTTCGACGGAACGGGCGGAGGGTGTGCCGAGATTCAGCACGAGCGCCTGTGCGCCCGCGGTGATCTCCGCGGCTTCCTCCGGTGCATCCGCCATCACAGGGGATGCGCCGCAGGCAAGCAGGATATTCGCACAGTCGTTTGCTGTGACATGGTTGGTGATGCAGTGAACGATCGGGCGTTTCTGCCGGATTTCATTCAGCAGATCGTTTTGCATATTCTGGATGCTCCTTTATCCGGTCAGTCTGCCCGAAAAAACGTGTGAACCCCGCCTTCTGAAGCGCCGGCACGAGCAGGAACGCGAGCAGCGCACCGCCGAAGCTGCTGAGCAGGAACGCCGGCACATACGTGAAAAATGCCGCTTCCCTGCCCATGACCAGCGATGCGACGAAATACGCCGCGATGCCGCCGAGTACGCCTGTGCCGATGACTTCACCGATGCATGCAAGCGGAACCTTTTTCAGCTTCTGATAGGCAAGTCCGCTCAGAAACGCGCCGATCATGCTGCCCGGGAATGCGAGCAGCGTGCCGGTGCCGAGCAGATTGCGGATGAGGCTTGCGGTGAATGCCTGTGCGGCGGCGTACCCCGGACCGAGGAACACGCCGGACAGGATGTTCACGAGATGCTGCATCGGTGCGCACTTGGAACCGCCCACCGGAATGGTGATCGCGGAACATGCAACGGCGATCGCCGCAAAGACGGCGGTCATAACGATTTTTCTGAGATTCTGGTTTTTCATTTCGGGAATCCTCCTGCTATTAAAATATTCCCATCTGCGAAAGGGTACAGCTCTCCCGCAGACAGTGAACCACTGTCGTGCGGTCGATGCTTACTGGCATCCTCTCACTCCGGAACACGGATTCCCTCGCAAATTTGCAGACAGAATGACTGTCTGCCGCCGCGGCGCTCCCCACGGCTTTTTCAATTCATAATTTATCATTCATGATGCAGAATTGAATCCACAATTCGCAATTGATATACCGATGAAGGCATTATGAATGATGCATTTATTTTTCTGTGCAGAACTTGACTTCCTTGCCCTCAAGGATCATGTTGGTCGTGCGGACGGCGCACATCTTGCCGCACATCGAACAGGTGTGACGGTCGGCAGGCGGCGTGCTCTCAAAATATGCCCGCGCCTTATCCGGATCGATCGCATACTTGAACATTTCGTCCCAGTCGACGCGGTGACGCGCCTCCGCCATCTGATTGTCGATGTCTCTTGCACCCGGCAGTCCCTTTGCAATATCCGCCGCATGTGCCGCGATCTTGCTTGCAATGATGCCCTCCTTCACGTCGGAGAGATCCGGCAGGCGCAGATGCTCCGCCGGCGTGACATAGCACAGGAAATCTGCGCCGTTTGCCGCCGCGATCGCACCGCCGATCGCCGAGGTGATGTGATCATAGCCCGGTGCAATATCCGTGACCAGCGGGCCGAGCACATAGAACGGCGCGTTGTGGCAGATACGCTTCTGGAAGGTCATGTTTGCGGCGATCTCATTCATCGCCATGTGTCCCGGGCCCTCGACCATGACCTGCACGTCGCGTTCCCATGCACGCTTTGTGAGATTGCCGAGTTCGATCAGCTCGCTGATCTGGCCTGCGTCGGTGCTGTCGTCGATGCAGCCGGGACGGAGTGCGTCGCCGAGGCTGATCGTGACGTCGTATTCGCGGAGAATATCCAGCACCTGATCGTAATACTCAAAGAACGGGTTTTCGTTGCCGGTCATCGCCATCCACGCGAACAGCAGCGAGCCGCCGCGGGAAACGATGTTCATGCGTCTGCCCTCGCGGCGGAATGCCTCGACGGCGCGGCGGTTGATACCGGCATGGATCGTCATGAAGTCGACGCCCTCTTCCGCATGTGCACGGACGACGCGCAGGAAATCCTCCGCGGTGATCTCAAGCAGATCCTTTTCGAGGTAGCCGATCGCATCATACATCGGAACCGTGCCGATCATGGCAGGCGATTTGGCGATGAGCTCCGTGCGGAAACGGTTGGTCTTGCCGTAGTTGCTCAGATCCATGATGGCTTCTGCGTTGAAGCGCAGTGCCATATCGACCTTCTGCATTTCGAGATCGTAGTCCTTCGCATCGCCGGAAATGCCGAGATTCACGTTGATCTTGGTTTTCAGTCCCATGCCGATGCCCTCGGCGGAAAGGGATGTATGGCGGATATTCGCGGGGATCGCGACGCTGCCCTCCGCAACGCGCTGGCGGATGATCTCAGGCGAAAGGAGTTCTTTTTCGGCGACGGTCTGCATTTCCGGCGTGATGATGCCGCGCTTTGCCGCCTCCATCTGGGTTGCGTAATCTCTCATGTTTTTCCTCCGAAAAATAGCGGAGCCTTCTTTTCCAGAAAGCTCCGCGCATAAATATGGCTTGGATACTTCCTGCGCGGGCATTATCCCAACAGGTTCAAAGGGTCGAAGCGGAATGCTTCCTCTCAGCTCGTCTGAGCTCCCCTGTATGCGCACCTATTATACCACAAAAAAATCAGATTGTCAAGCCGTGCGTTTTTGTGTCGGATTATGGGGGAACTGCATATGATGGAGTGTACCGCAAAGGTACGCAATTCTTGGAAAGGAGCGGATCACATGGCAAAAACCGTTCTGCCGGGGCAGACGATCCCGGCGTCGCCGGACGGCGTGTTCCCGGCGCAGATGACGCTTGCGATGGCGTATGTGCCGTACCAGAGCTGGGAAGAGCTCTATCCGCCGGAGGATGCACTCTGCGCGGGGACGGTCTTCCCGTCGCTGGATATGCCGTTTATGATGGGGAAAGGAGGGTTCCGCGATGATGCAGCGCAGGTCTTTGGACAAAATGGAAAGGGATGAGCTTCTGGACGCAGTCCGGCAGTGCCGCTTTTATATGACCGACCTCTCGCTTTATCTCGACACCCATCCGACCGACGAAAACGCCCTCGCGCTCTTCACGGAGCACAAGGCGATGTTCGAGGAGTATGCGGCGGAATATGCAAAGCGGTTCGGCGCACTGAAGCAGTGCCAGACCGGCGCGGAATACGGCTGGGCGGCGTGGAGCAATACGCCGTGGCCGTGGGAAAAGGAGGCGAACTGAATGTTTGAATATATGAAGGCACTGGAATTTCCCGTGAAGATCGCCCGTCCGAACGCACGCACCGCAAAGATGATCGCAACACAGCTCGGCGGCCCGAACGGTGAGCTCGGTGCATCCATGCGCTATCTGAACCAGCGGTATGCGATGCCGCTGCGGGAAGCTGCCGCAGCACTTTCGGACATCGGCACGGAGGAGCTCGGTCACATGGAAATGATCGCAGCGCTCATGACGCAGCTGACCAAGGGACTGACGACCGATCAGCTGGAGGCGCAGGGCTTCGCGGATTATTTCGTCGACCACACGCTCGGCGTGTATCCGGTCAATGCGTCCGGCGTGCCGTTTTCAGTGGAAACGCTGCAATCGCTGGGCGATGCGATCGCTGATATCAACGAGGATCTTGCCGCAGAGCAGAAAGCGCGTACCACCTACGACAATATCCTCCGCCTGACCGATGATCCGGATGTGCGGCAGGTGATCCGGTTCCTGCGCGAGCGCGAGATCGTGCATTATCAGCGCTTCGGCGAAACGCTCCGCCTCATGCAGGATTATCTCGCCCGCTATTCTAATGATCCCGCCAACCCTTATGCATGGAATCCCTCTTTTGATACGCCGCCGATCGCGAGAAAGCGCTGACGCAGCCGCTTCTGACAAAAAAATCCCCGTCGGAATCACTGCGATTCCGGCGGGGGTTTATGTCGGGATGAGTTGTATTGCTTCGCAATGATTTGAAATGGGGCTCCGCCCCAAACCCTGCTGGGGACATTGTCCCCAGACCCCATTTAAAAAAAATAAGAGTCAAAAGGCGCTCAAAATGGAAAGGGGCGAAACCGATGGGACAGCATCCGTGTTTAAGGTGCAGGAACTTTATCGTGCGCTGTGAAAATTCCATAGGTGATCTCGGAAATAGTGAACTGTACCGCTTACTCCCTCAGCTCTCATTTTCATGATGCAGCCCGTATTTCACGCCGCGCAGGATCTCCGCACGGGCAGCCGCGGCATCATCCTTGGAGAGCGGCGGCGTACCGGGAAGCGGATATGGGATGCCGAGCGCTTCATATTTCGCCTTGCCGAGATCGTGGTAGGGGAGCACATCGACCGCCTTGAGCGTTTTCAGCCGGCTGATGAACACGCCGAGCGCAAACTGCTCCTCCGGCTGATCCGTCCAGCCGGGCACGATCACATGCCGGATCCAGAGCGGAACGCCTGCTTCACTGATATACGCCGCAAATGCGAGAATATCCGCGTTGGAATGTCCCGTGAGCAGACGGTGCTGTTCATCGCGGATATGCTTGATATCGAGCATCACCAGATCCGTGACGGCGAGCAGCGCGGCGGCTTTTTCGGGATGTGCGGGCGAAAAGCAGATGCCGGAGGTATCAAGGCATGTGTGGATGCCGCGCTGTTTCGCTTCCGTGAACAGTGCGGTGAGAAAATCGGTCTGGAGCATGGGCTCGCCGCCGGTCGCGGTGATGCCGCCGTGTTTGTAGAAGGGGGCGTTGCGTTCGTATGCGTCCAGCAGTTCGGAGACGGTCACGGCGCTGCCCTTGCCCGGCGCCCATGTGTCGGGGTTGTGGCAATAGAGACAGCGCATCGGACAGCCCTGAAAGAAGATCACGAACCGCACGCCCGGACCGTCCACTGTCCCGAAGGACTCTGTCGAATGAATATAACCAATCATATCGTAAAAACAAGACAAAATGTGAAAACGCCTGCACGGGCTCATGCCGCAGTGCAGGCTGTTTTCTTGGCCGGTATCAGAGCTTTTCGTGGAAGGTACGGGAGATCACGTCGTCCTGCTGTTCTTTGGTCAGCTTGATGAAGTTGACCGCATAGCCGGACACGCGCACCGTCAGCTGCGGGTACTTCTCCGGATGTGCCTGTGCATCCAGCAGCGTTTCCCGCGTGAACACGTTCACATTGAGATGGTGGCCGCCTTTTTCGACATAGCCGTCCAGAAGCTCCACCAGGTTTTCGATCTGCTGTTCGTTTGCCATATCATTCACCCTCCTTGCGGGCATTGCCCGCGGTCGATTCATCATCAGGTTCTTCGCCAAGCGTCGGGACCGCACACGCGCCCAGTTTGCCGCAGTCGGTGCTGTTGACCGTCTGAACGTGCAGACCGTCCCCCGCAGACAGATTGATGTGCTGCGTGCCGCCCGCCATCAGCTGATCCAGCAGCTGCACCAGCTCTTCTGCCTGTGCGTCGTCCGGCTTATGCATTGCCGTCCTCCGCTTTCAGTGCATCGAGGTCAAGATCACCGGCAAACACGCGGGAATCCTTGCCCAGCGCATCCGGAATGATCGAGAATGTGTTGGAGATGCCGTCCTGTGCATGGCGGAACGGGAGCTTTGCAACAGAGGACAGCGACGCGACTGCGCCGTGGGTGTCTCTGCCGTGCATGGGATTTGCGCCCGGTGCCAGCGGAACGCCGTGCTTTCTGCCGTCCGGGGTGTTGCCGGTCTTTTTGCCGTAGACCACGTTGGAAGTGATCGTCAGGATGCTCATGGTCGGGATGCCGTCGCGGTAGGTGTGATGACGGCGGATCTTGTCCATGAACTTGCGCACCACATCGACTGCGAGCTGATCCACGCGGTCGTCGTCGTTGCCGTACTTCGGGAAATCGCCCTCGATCTCATAGTCGGTGACGATGCCGTTTTCGTCGCGGATGCACTTGACCTTTGCGTACTTGATCGCGCTCAGGGAATCCGCCACAACAGAGAGCCCCGCGATGCCCGTTGCGAAATACCGTTTCACATCGCGGTCGTGGAGCGCCATCTGGATGCGCTCATAGGAATATTTATCGTGCATATAGTGGATGACGTTCAGCGTGTTGACATACAGTCCCGCAAGCCAGTCCATCATCTGCTCATACTTGTCCATCACATCGTCGAAATCGAGGTAGTCTCCGGCAACAGGACGGTATTTCGGGCCGACCTGCACCTTGAGCACCTCATCCACGCCGCCGTTGATCGCGTAAAGCAGGCACTTTGCGAGGTTCGCTCTTGCGCCGAAGAACTGCATCTCCTTGCCGACGACCATCGACGAGACACAGCACGCGATGGCGTAATCGTCGCCGTGCGTCACACGCATGAGATCGTCGTTCTCGTACTGGATCGAGGAGGTCTTGATCGACATTTTCGCGCAGAAGCGCTTGAATGCGGTCGGCAGCTTGGTCGACCAGAGGACGGTCATGTTCGGTTCCGGCGCGGTGCCGAGGTTGTTGAGCGTGTTCAGATAGCGGAAGGAGTTCTTCGTGACCATGTGCTGACCGTCGATCGACACGCCGCCGATGGATTCGGTCACCCATGTGGGATCGCCGGAGAAGAGTGCGTTGTATTCCGGTGTGCGGGCAAATTTCACCAGCCGCAGATGCATGATGAAGTGGTCGATGAGCTCCTGCGCCTCCTGTTCGGTGATGACGCCGCGCTTCAGGTCGCGCTCAATGAAGATATCGAGGAACGAGGAGGTTCTGCCGAGCGACATTGCCGCGCCGTTCTGTTCCTTGACTGCGGCGAGGTAGCCGAAATAGAGCCACTGGACAGCCTCCTGCGCATTTTTCGCGGGGCGGGAGATATCGAAGCCGTAGATCGTGCCGAGCTCTTTCAGTTCGCCGAGCGCACGGATCTGTTCGGAGAGCTCCTCGCGCAGGCGGATATTCTCGGAGGTCATGCGGGTGAAGGTGGTTGCCTTCTGGTGCTCCTTGTCCTCGATCAGACGGTCAATGCCGTACAGCGCGACTCTGCGGTAATCGCCGATGATTCTGCCGCGGCCGTATGCATCGGGCAGACCGGTGAGGATCGCGGATTTGCGTGCAAGGCGCATTTCGGGGGTGTAGACATCGAAAACGCCCTGATTATGGGTTTTTCTGTATTTGGTGAAGATCTCGACGACTTTCGGATCGACCTCATAGCCGTACTCTTTGCATGCCTGCTGTGCCATGCGGATGCCGCCGAAGGGCTGGAGCGCACGCTTGAACGGCTCATCGGTCTGGAAGCCGACGATCTTTTCAAGCGATTTGTCGAGGTAGCCGGGCCCGTGCGACGTGATCGTGGAAATGATACTGGTGTCCATATTGAGAACGCCGCCGTTTTCGCGTTCCTTCTGTGCAAGCACCATGACCTGTTCCCAGAGCTTTTTCGTGGCATCTGTGGCGGGTGTCAGAAACGATTCGTCCCCGTCATAGGGGGTGATGTTTTTCTGGATGAAATCACGCACATTCACAGAGCGTGTCCATTTTCCGGTGTTGAATCCATCCCATTCCGGTGCAAATGCATCAAACATGACGATCATCCTTTCTCAAAATCAGCAAACAGTCTTCTTCCTTCTTCTCATATAGTTCTATCATACCACATATTCGTTTTTTTTTCAAGGGATTTTTTGGATTTCTGACTTTTGACCAATATCTGTATCATATCGTGAGGAATGAAAAGAGATCGGTGCTTTTTTTGTCAGAAGCTGATCGGAACAATTGTTTCTCTGTGCCCTGATCCTCTCCCAAAAATACCGCAAAGGAGAAA
>JAFZPL010000002.1 GCA_017550355.1 Oscillospiraceae bacterium
ACGGGCATCGCCATATCGTAGCTGCGGCGCAGGAGTGCCTGGATCTTTGCGACAAGCACGGTGCCGTCGACTGGCTTTGCGATAAAGTCGTCGCCGCCCATGCTGACCGCCATGACGATGTTCATATTGTCCGAAGAGGACGAGAGGAACATCACCGGCACCTTGGAGATTTTACGGATCTCCGCGCACCAGTGATAGCCGTTGAAGAAGGGGAGCATGATATCCATGATGACCAGATGCGGCTCAAACTCCTGAAATTCGCGCAGCACTGCGTCGAACGCCTTGACGCAGCGGACTTCGTAATCCCAGCCGGAGACCGTTTTCAGCAGCGCCTTCGCGAGCGCGGCGTCGTCCTCGACGATGAGAATTTTATACAAGGGGATCCCTCCTATTATTTCAGAGCATCGCGCAGGCGCGTGCTGATCATTTTATTATATCACAGAATCCGGAAAATGACAAGACTGCATCTTCGGCGCTGGCTCCGCGCCTGTAAAATTGTAAAGGTTTCTTAATCGTTCTGTTATTGACAAACTGTGCCTGCCGGAGTATAATAATAATCACCACAAGAAAACCAAAAGCAATGTATCCAAAACGGAGGACAATTATGAAAAAGCATCTGATCCTGATTCTTTGTCTCGCGCTCGCCGGTTCCATGCTGACCGCATGCGGCGACAATCCCGACACCGCTCAGACCACCGGCACGACCGCTGCCGTAACCACCGCTGTCACAACGACCGCGGCTGCATCGTCCGATACCACGACCGGTTCCGAACAGGGTACCGTCGGCGGTATCGTCGTCACTGACCAGACCACTGCATCTTCTGCAGCATCCACGACTGCTGCTTCCGCTTCTGCGGCAGCATCCACGGAAACCGCTGCTTCCTCGGCTGCTGCCGTTTCGTCTGTTTCCGCCGTCACAGCTGCAAAACCTTCGGACAGCGATCTCGCAGCCGCGAAGACAGCCGCAGAAGCATTCCTCAAGGCGGCAAATGAAAAGGACAAGGACACATTTGTCAAATATTCCAACATGGATATTATGCTTGAAACGCTCCGCATCTCTGCAAAAATGAGCGCAAGCAACGGCAAGGAGGTCACGGAGGAGGAGCTCCAGAAGACGATTGACCAGTCTCTCGAGAGCGCATATGCAAGCTATGCGGTTCCGGGCGGCACGATCGGCGACGGCGTTTTCCCGGAGAAATTCATCAATTCCTATAATCAGGAAGCAGCAGAAAACGGGAATGTCCTGAACATAAACGCAGAAGCGGTAAAGGAGAACCCGGAGCTTGCAGAGCTCTATAAGCAGATCACCGCACCGATCGAAAAGCTCTATATCTTCCCGGTCAAGGGCGGCACAGAGGCGTCCGAGCTCTACGTGCGGCAGGTCGGCAGCGACTGGAAGGTCGATGTCCTCTCCTCCCAGATGCTGCGCTATGTCGCGAAATCCAAGCTCTCGTCCGCAAATGCCGCCGCGAAAACCGTGTATAAGACAATTGCTACCGCTCTGACGGAAATGGACTCGGAGAATATGGATATCATCGGGCTGAAAGGCACCCATACCTTCAAGGGCTCTGATTTCAATGTGCAGGACAGCAGCGCGCTGAAAGGCATGGACAAGATGAAGGCGCTGACCGCGAAATATTATACCGATGTGACAAAGCTGGAGGAGATCACCGTCCGGATCAATAAGAACGGTATGCCGGATGCGGTCGCAGTCAGAATGAGCGGCACGATCTACGATGTCACCGTCGATGATGAGATCCCGGTCTTCGGCGCATATCCGGATATGGTGCGCGTTGAGAACAACAACAGCGTCACCGGCACAAAGGCACTTGTTGACAGCATGAAACTTGATCAGTGAGCAGACGCCGTCTCTCCGCACTGCGCGGGGAGACGGTTTTTGCTGCCGGGCTTGCATTCCTGCGGGAAATGTGTTATACTGAATAGGAAAATGAACCGTCCCCGAAAGGAGCAAAACTATGGAGAATCAGAAATGCCGCTGTTTCAAACAGTGCGGCGGCTGCCAGTTACAGGAGCCCTATCCGGAGCAATTGCAGCGCAAGCAGCAGAAGGCAGACCGGATGCTCTCAAAATTCGCGCATGTCCGCCCGATCATCGGTATGCAGGATCCGTTTCACTACCGGAACAAGGTGCAGAATGTCTACGGTATCGACCGAAGCCGCCACATCGTCTCCGGCGTGTATCAGTCCACAAGCGGGAAATATGCCCCGACGGAAAGCTGTCTGCTGGAGGATCCGCATGCCGCGCCCATCGTCCGCACGCTGAAAAAGCTGATGTGGGATCTGCGCATCCCGCCCTATGATCTCCGCAGCGGGATGGGACTTCTCCGGCACACGATGATCCGCACCTCGCGCAGCACCGGTGAAGTGATGCTCGTGCTGGTGACGGCGTCCGCGATGATCCCCTCGCGCAAGAATCTCGTCAAGGCGCTCTGCGATGCCCATCCGGAAATTACGACGATCGTTCAGAATATCTGTCCGGACGGTCTGCCGCTGACGCTCGGCCCGCGCAGCATCACGCTGTCCGGCAAGGGCTATATCGAGGATGTGCTCTGCGGCTGCCGGTTCCGGATCTCGCCGGCATCCTTCTATCAGGTCAATTCCGTGCAGACGGAAACGCTCTATTCCTACGCGATCCGCGCCGCCGGCATCCGGCAGGGCGTGACCGTGATCGACGCTTACTGCGGCACCGGCACGATCGGCATGATCGCGGCGAAAAGCGGCGCAGACGTGATCGGCGTGGAGCAGAATCCTTCCGCGGTGCGCGACGCAATCGACAACGCCAAGCGGAACGGGCTCGCGAATATCCGGTTCTATCAGGACGATGCGGGTGAATTCATGCAGAAATATGCCGCAGAACAGGGGAAATGCGATGTGCTGATCATGGATCCGCCGCGTGCGGGCGCATCGCCGGAGTTCATCCGCAGTGCCGCGAAGCTCCGTGTGGGCAGAATCGTCTATATCTCCTGCAAGATCGAAACACTGGAACGCGACCTCACGCTGCTGGAAAAGGCGGGATACCGCGCCGCCGAGATTCAGCCGATTGACATGTTCCCGCATACAACAGGCATCGAGACGGTCTGTGTGCTGGAACGGCAGCCCGACAGCAAGGAGGCTGTGCAGAAGAAAACTGCCGGACAGCATAAGAACGCCGGTTTGCGTACACCGCAGCGTTCCGTGCAGGGCAGTATGCAGAAGAAGCGCCCGGACAGCCGCCGCGGTCATGCGCCGAACAAGCCGACGGCACAGACCGGCAAGCCGGACAGCAGGAGACGGAAGAAGGGCTGAAACCGGATTGTCCGATTCGGACAGTGTGCTCGTTGTCCTGATATTACAGCTTTCGCGGTGTTCTTTGTATAATCCTATCAGATAATAGTCGAAAAAAGACAGTTATGTCATTTTGTCTCTTGACATAACTGTCTTTTTGTGTTATACTTATGTTATATTGTAAGCTGAATGACCGATGGAGGGATCTTTATGAAAAAACGGCTGCTCATCGGCGTGATCGTCTGTGAAACAGAACAGCTCATGCAGCGCAGACTCATCAAGGGCATCACAGCACAGGCATATGACCTCGACATGGATGTCGCGGTGTTTTCGTGCATCGCAAATTCTCATGACAGCACACCGCATCAGCATGCGGAGTTCAATCTGTTCAACTATATCAATTTCGGTATGCTCGACGGTCTGCTCTATCTGCGCAACTCGATCCACAACGAGACCGAAAAGCAGCATCTGGACGAATTTCTCTCCGGGCAGGAGCTTCCCATCCTCGTGCTTGACGATGATCCGGCGGCCTTTCCCTATCTGCTCATGGACGACCGCACCGGGTTTGCCGCGATCACGAACCACATGGTCGCGCTGCACGGTCTGACGGATATCATCTGTCTTTCCGGCCCCAAAGGGCATTACACCTCCGAACAGCGTGTGCTCGGATACCGCGACGCACTCCGCTCGCATCATATTGAGGTGCAGGAGGATCATATCATCTACGGCGATTACTGGTACCCCTCTGCGGAAAAGCTCGCTGCGGAGTTCATCTCCGGCGCACGGAAGCTCCCGCAGGCGATCGTCTGCGGCAACGATCCGATGGCGAAAGCGCTCTGCCATGAGCTCGTGGCAGGCGGTGTGCGCATTCCGGAGGATGTGATGATCTCCGGCTACGACGCCTCCCTCACTGAAACGCAGAGCCTGATTCCGCTGACCAGCTATGTCCGCAAGAATTTCCGGCTCGGCGCACAGGGCGTGCAGAAGCTCTATCAGATGATGACCGGCGAGACCTGTGCTCTCACGCAGACGGAGCGCATCGAGGTCATCACCGGCGGCAGCTGCACCTGCGGCACGGATATGTCGTATCTGGCGCATCAGGTTCGCGTGGAGGAACGCGCCCAGATGTACCGCATGATGTTCCGCACCAGCAATATGAATATCAACATCACCCGCACCGAAACACTGGACGATTCCCTTTCCGCGATTCTCGATCACACCTATCTCATCCGCGGAATGCAGGAATTCTATCTCTGTCTCTGCGAGGACTGGGAAGGCGGCGGTGCGCTCGAAAATCCCTCCGAATACCGCAAGGAGGGTTTCCCGCAGCATATGCTGCTGAAGATCCTCTGCAATGCGCATGAAAAAGCCGTCGTGACCAAGCCGTTCCCCACGGCGAAAATGCTGCCGCGGCTCTGCGAGGAGCGCAAAAAGCCCGGATGCTTCTTCTTCTCGCCGCTGCACCACGACGACCGCTTCTTCGGTCTGGCGGTGCTGAGCTTCGGCGAAAAGCTCGACACCTACGACGAGCTCTACTGTACATGGATCTCCGAGGTGAATATGGCGCTGGAGTTTGTGCGGATGCAGAATTATCTCAAGCGCTTCAACAGCCGCATTTACCTTTCGACGATCCGCGACGCGCTCACCGGTCTCTACAATCAGACGGGCTATGAGAAATTTTCCGTGGAATGCTTCGAGGCAGCACGCAAGGAGCACAGGCGGTTTCTCCTGCTTTGCGCGAGCTTCGATTCGCTTCGGCAGATCAACGAGACCTACGGCCATTCCGAGGGCGACAGCGCCGTGATCGTACTGGCAAATGCGATGAACAATTCCTGCACCACCTATGAGCGCTGCGCACGCACCGAGGATGCCAATTTTGCGATCGTCGGTTATCAGGACTACGAGGAAGATGCCTGCCAGCGTTTTGTCAATTCGATCGCGGGCTATCTCGAAAACTACAACCAGAGTTCGCTCAAACCTTACAAGATCAACGCCTGCTTTGGCTATTTCTGCGACTACATCCCCGAGGACACCACGCTCGACGAGATCAAGGAGCTTGTCATGCGCCGTGTCGAGGAGAGCCGTGCCTCCCGCCAGAACGAGAAATCCTCGCCCTATTACCGGGAATTTGTCGATCTCCGCGAGCGCATTTACAGCAATCCGCAGGCAGACTGGAGCATCGATTCCATGTGCCGCGATCTGATCCTGAGCCGCGGCTACTTCCAGAAGCTCTATACGCGCTGCTTCGGCATCAGCTTCACGCAGGCTGTCATCAACAGCCGCATCGAGCTCTCCAAGCGGCTGCTTTCCAGCACGGATTACAGCATCGCCTACATCGCCGACCAGAGCGGTTACAGCAATTACGTGCATTTTATGCATCAGTTCAAGAAGATTGTCGGCATCACCCCAACCGAATACCGCCGCCGCAAAAAGCTCAACAGCGAATGAGCTCCTTCATCATTGCAGAAAAAACCGCGTGTACTGTTTTTCACAGTACACGCGGTTTTTCATATTCAGTTGATGCCGCTCAGCAGCAGGCCTGCCATGTAGTTGGCGCGGCTGTCGGAGATGCTGGTCAGCACGTCGCTTTCGTTGAACAGCGCCGAGATCGTATAGCTTACGGTGTCGCCGGTCTCCGCATCCTTGTAGAAGTAACGGTAATCGCGCTGATGCGTTTTGTCACGGAGATATTGCGTGCAGTAGGGCTGCAAATCCAGTGCGGTTTCCACCTGCTCGATGGTTGCGCCTGCCTGTGCGATCGTCTTGGGATCAATGTACGCTTTGCGCTTTTCGCCGTAAACGCTGTCGTTCAGCGTGCGGAAATCGAAGAATTTCACGCCGGCGAGGTTGTCGCCGTCCTTATCGCAGACGATCAGCCACTGCGGGAAGGTCATGCCCTCCAGTGTGACGGATTTCTTGCTCTCAGCCTTCTCGTTATACATATAGAAAACGGAGTTGACTGCCGGATACTGCGAATCTGCTGCCAGCTCGATATCGGTTGTCTGTTTTTTCGCCGCTGCAATGCTCCGGTTGATGGAGTCCGCGAGCGACCGTGCGAATTTTGCGCCGTCATTCTTGCGCTTGCTGATCGTCGCGGCGATGATGATGCCGATGATGATCACGGCGAGGATCGCGGCACCGATGGCGATCTTCTTGATATTCTGCTTGAGAACAACGATCAGGCTCTCCTTCTTTTTTGCAGGTTCGCCCTTTTCAGACGATTTCTTTGCAGGCGACTTCTTTTTCTTTGTGGGCCGTTCAAAGGGGTTATCCTCCTCGATGTCCTGTGCGTGGCCATTTTTGAAGTAATCGTCCTGCGACGGCAGATCGTCGTATCCTCTCACGCTGTAACCGTCATCGTCTGCGTCTCTTACGTCGTAATCCTCATCATAGCGATCTCTCAGATCGTAATCATCGTTTCTGCGTCCCATGGTATTTCCCTCCCTTAAAATTTCAGATATCCTTTGTCAATCATCGACTGTGCTGCCGTCAGAATGCCGAGCTTGCCTGTACCGTAGGTCAGACCGCCCTGCAGATACACGGCGTAGGGCTCGCGCATCGGGCCGTCGGCGGACAGTTCGATCGAAGCGCCGCCTGTGAATGCGCCCGCCGCCATGATGACCTTGCTCTCATAGCCGGGCATATCCCATGCCTCCGGCGTGACGAACGAATCCACCGGTGAGCCTGCCTGAATGCCTGCGCAGAACGCTTCCATTGCCTGCGGTTCGCGCAGCTTCAGCACGGTGATGATATCGCCCGCCGCTGCATGAGGATCGGGCAGACATTCATAGCCGAGACTGCGGAAGAGTGTTGCAGCGAAAACACCGGTTTTGCGTGCATTTGCGACGATCTCCGGTGCGAGGAACAGACCGAGATACATGTTCCGGCACTGGTTCAGCGAGCATCCGACTTCGCGCCCCATGCCGACACAGGTGAGGCGGTAGGCGCACTGTTCGACGAGTGCAGCTTTGCCCGCGATGTAGCCGCCGGTCTCGGCAATGCCGCCGCCGGGGTTCTTGATGAGCGAGCCGATGATGAGATCCGCGCCCGCATCGGTGGGCTCTTCGTAATCCACAAATTCTCCGTAGCAGTTATCAACCATGATGACTGCGTCCGGCCGTGTTTTCCGCACCGTTTCGACAACCGCCCTGATATCGGCGATTGAGAGCGCGGGGCGGAGCGAATAGCCGCGGGAACGCTGGAGATAGACCACCTTTGCGTCCTTGACGGCGTCCGGGATCGCGGCGAGATCGGGCTTGCCCTCCGCCGTGAGATCGCACTGTCCGTAGGTGATGCCGTAATCCGCGAGGGAGCCGTTGCCCTTTCCGCGGATGCCGATGACTTCCTCAAGCGTGTCATACGGCGCACCGGTCACGCTGACGATTTTGTCGCCTGTGCGCAGAACGCCGAACAGCGCTGTCGAGAGCGCATGTGTGCCGGAGACGAAATTGTGCCGCACGAGCGCATCCTCTGCGCCGAACACATCTGCCCAGAGCTTGTCGAGCGTGTCGCGGCCGATATCGTCGTAACCGTAGCCGTTCGCGCCCGCAAAGCATGCGGCAGAGACTCGCGCATTCTGGAATGCACGCAGCACCTTTGCGCTGCCGTGCTGGGAAATCGCGTCGATCTCGGCAAATTCCGCTGCTGCCGCTTTTTCTGCCTCGGCAGCTGCTTTCAGCAGGCGGTCGTCAAATTGAAAAACAGAATGCATCTGTTACAGAACTCCTTTCTTTCTGTCCGGTTCGGCTTCGTGCAGCCGTTCCCAGACGATCTCCGATTCCGTCAGTTTGAAGCCGATCTCCTCATAAAAGCTCTTGCGGATATCCAGCGCGTAGAGGATGCCGGTCTTGCCCTGCGCATCGAGCCGGTTGGCGATCCAGTGCAGGAAATCCCGCGCATAGCCCTTGCCGCGTGCCGCACGCTTCGTTGCGACCTGTCCGATCAGCACATGATCGTTGTAGTCGTAGATCGCCGTTGCGGCAGTGACATTGAAATATGTAAAGCACTGCCGGAAGCCGTGGCGCACCATATGCGAGGTGTCGGTCAGCCAGAGCGGATAGGAAATAAGGTTCGGGAAGCCTTCGGAGAGAATCTGATACACGTCGTCCAGCCGCGGACAGTCGTTGATCTCGTCGGTATCGAACAGCGGGGAAATGCCGCCGCGCACCAGCGTGAACACCGACCGGGCAAGCGTGCCGTAATCTTTGAGCCTGAGCATACGCAGCAGGCTCTGGCACCCTTCCACGCGGAACGGCGCGTGCATATCAATGAACAGGGAAAGCTCCGATGCGGCATCAGTATCGCCCGAAAAATCATCCTGCGAGGAAATCAGCAGTGTGCTGTTCTGCAGCATGAGGATCGCGGCGCCGCTGTCGCTCTGGAGCATAAAGAACTGGCAGAAGCTGCGTTCAAAGCCGTATGCCTGCATACAGCAGAGCATCTTGCGCCCGTAGTGGCAGACTGCCAGCTTTTCGCGTGTCGCATCGGTGATGCGGATAATAGCGGTGATCATGTGAGACGCTCCTGTACAGCAGGGATCATCGCGGCAGCAAGCGAAGCACATGCCTGTGCATCCTGTTCGCGGATGACCGAGACAGGGGAGTGGAGATACCGGCACGGC
>JAFZPL010000107.1 GCA_017550355.1 Oscillospiraceae bacterium
AGACGGCGAGTGGGAGCGCGTGTTCACCGAGAAGCCGCCGGTCTTCACAAAGGAAGAGCGTCAGGCATGGATCGCACAGAACACGGGCGTCTGCCTCGGCTCCGATGCATTCTTCCCGTTCCCGGACAACATCGACCGCGCACACAAATCCGGCGTGGAATACATTGTCGAGCCGGGCGGCTCCATCCGTGATGATATCGTCATTGAACAGTGCGACAAGTACGGCATTGCAATGGCATTCTGCGGCCTGAGACTGTTCCACCACTAAGCAGGCATTGTCGCGTTCATAGTCTGGGAATTTTGGAAGCATCCCGCCCGCGTTGGTGTCCGGCAGCATAGGAGGTGTATCCGGCTTTGCAGAATCTGAGCGATATCCTCCGCGCCGCATACACCGATCCGGACGATTCCGTCACCCACTCGCTCACACTGCGGCTTGAATGGCAGATCGGAACATACTGGGTTCCCCGTGAGGGCTTCACAGTCTGCTCCGAGATCTATTATCGGGAAGGCTATGACGCAGAAAGCGATGATCCGGAACAGCTGATCGCGCCGGAGAATATCATCGCATATCTCTTCTGGGCGCAGAATCTGGTGCTGGTGAAAGCAGACTGCTTTGCGCAGTTCTGCCGCGATACGGCGGGGTTCGGGTTCACGTTTTACCCGTTTCCGTCGCTTGACCGCGCAGAGATTTGCTGCGATCTTCCCGCGCCGCTGCCCTTCCCGTTTTCGGAGGTCACCTGGATCGACGACGATTTCATGGACGGTGACGGAAGCGATTTCGACTTCGACGCGTACTATAAAATCGACGCAGGAACGCAATACCTGAATCCAAAGCATTTTTCGGTCAAGGCACTGGTCCGGTTCCTCGACCGGAAGCAAGCCCTCTGAAAAGTGGGCACACCGCAATACTATCTGGAATGAAAGGAGACGGTCTATGACCATCTACCTCATGCGCCACGGCGAACCGACCTACCGCGACACCGCGGCTCTCGGTCTGCCGGGCATGGGCGCAGAGCTCGGACAGCTGACACCGGAGGGCATTCAGCAGGCGGAGGAGGGCGCAACGGATCCGCGCATTCAGGATGTGAATCTGATCCTGTCCTCACCGTATCCGCGTGCTTTGCAGACAGCCGCGATCGTTTCGCGCAGGATCGACAGACCGATCGACATTGCTGTCGGCATCTACGAATGGCTCCCGCGTATCGATTTTTCCGCCGCCACACACGAAGAGATCGTGGACGGCTGGAAGGAATACAAGGCAAACGCCGGTGTACATAAACCGGATGACAAATTCCCGCTCTGGGAGACACATGCATCGCTCCGCGCCAGAGCACTGGAAGCGATCAAGCCCTATCTTGCCCGCACGGATATCGGAAAGCTGCTGATCGTCTGCCACGGCGGCATCATGCGTGCGCTGATGAATCAGCCGTCGCTCCGGAAGATCCACTACTGTGAGATCAGAGAGCTGACACCCGATATGCTCGCGGAACCGCAGCAATGACAGAATGAAGCAGGGAACAGGGGATCGGCTTTGCATCCCGCGTTTCCCAATCCACCCCAAATCAATCCGAAAGGAAAGAATATCATGAAAATATTAGTAGTCGGCGGCGGCGGCAGAGAACACGCCATCATCATGAAGCTCGCTGAATCTCCGCGCCATCCGGAACTGCACTGCGCCCCCGGAAACGGCGGCATTGCAAAATATGCTGCATGCCATCCGGTCAAGGCGACCGATCTGGACGGAATGCTCAAGCTCGCAAAGGAGCTTGCTGTAGACTGGGTGTTCGTTGCGCCGGATGATCCGCTCGTGCTCGGCATGGGTGATCTTCTGCGCGAAAACGGCTTCAAGGTGTTCGGCCCCTCCAAGGCGGCTGCGATCATCGAGGGAAGCAAGGTGTTCTCGAAGAATCTCATGAAGAAATACGGCATCCCGACTGCCAAGTATGAGACCTTCACGGATCCCGCAGCGGCGATCGCCTACATCAAGGAACAGGATACCTACCCGACCGTTGTCAAGGCGGACGGTCTGGCACTGGGCAAGGGCGTTATCATCGCGCAGAGCGAGGATGAGGCTGTCGAAGCCATCCATATCATCATGGAGGACAAGGTCTTCGGTGAATCCGGCGCAAACGTCGTCATTGAAGAATTCCTGACCGGTCCGGAGGTCTCCGTACTGGCATTCACCGACGGCGAATCCATTGCACCGATGATCTCTTCGATGGATCACAAGCGTGCGCTGGACGGCGACCGCGGCAAGAACACCGGCGGCATGGGAACCATCGCCCCGAACCCCTACTACACGAAAGAAATCGCCGAGCAGTGCATGCGTGAGATCTTCCTCCCGACCATGCACGCAATGAACGGCGAAAACCGCACCTTCCGCGGCTGCCTCTATTTCGGTCTGATGCTCACGCCGAACGGCCCGAAGGTCATCGAATACAACTGCCGGTTCGGCGATCCGGAAACACAGGTCGTCCTGCCGATGCTCAAGACCGATCTGCTGGATATCATGGAGGCGACGGAGAACGAATCGCTGAATGATCTTTCGATCCAGTGGAAGGAAGGCGCGTGTGCATGCGTCATCCTTGCAAGCGGCGGCTATCCTGAAAAATACGAATCCGGCAAGGAAATCTCCGGTCTGAATGAAAAGGGACAGTGCGAGGGCGCTGCGGTCTATCATGCCGGCACAAAGCTGGACGGCGACCGCTTCCTGACGGCAGGCGGCAGAGTGCTTGGCGTGACGGCGTCCGGCACCTCACTGAAATCCGCGCTGAATGCTGCATATGCGGCTGCCGAAACGATCACCTTTGAGGGCGTGCATTACCGCAAGGACATCGGCAAGCGTGCGCTCGCCGCAAAGGGCTGATCCCGCATGGCGAAGCAGCGTTCACAGCGAAGCATCCAGCGTGCGGAGCAGCGTGCTGCCGAAAAGCAGCAGCGCCTGGAAGCACAGCGTGCCGCGCAGGAGAGCGTGAAGCGTCCCTACACGCTGATCGACTCCATGAAGCTCGGCAGGCTTGCAAATATCCTCTTTGTAGTCTTTATCATCGTCTGTCTGATCTACTATTACACCCTCGGACGCAAGGGGAACTATGTGTTCGTCTTTGAAGTATTCGGCTATTCCATCGAGGCGATCGCGTTTGTCGCATTCACCATGAGCGTGGTCTGGATGGATAAGCTGGTGCGGTCGCGGCTGGTTATGAAGATCATGATGATCACATATATCAGCGTGGAAGTGTTCCTGATGCTGCTGGAATTCGATCTGATCCCGATCGAAAGCTACAACGGTCTGTCGTTCTGGCTCGTGATCGGACATTCGATCTTCTCCGGGCTGGTCTGCTTTTCGCTGTTGATGCTCGATCCCTCCAACAAGCACATGGAGCGCATCATCATCGTCACCTCCACGATCATCCTCAGCGGCATGTTCCTCGGCTATTTCGGATACCGTGTCTATGCAAGCATTCTGCTCAACGCATTCGCCTACATCTTCTTCTATTCCGCGATGCTGCATCAGCTCCGTCTGGAGGAGATCTCCATCGACTGCTACGGCGACAATGCGAAATCGACCGCATTTTCCTCCACGATGTTCGATGAGATCCCGACAATGGTCGAAAAGCCCGTCCGCGAAAGGGAGACCTTCTCCCAGATTGCAAAGCGTGCCGCAAACAAGATGAGCCTCGAAAACACCGAGCGCGAGATCCTGACGGACAAGGACGAGAAGTTTGAGTATGAATTCGGCGTGATCGAAGAAGATGATGACGATGACGATTACGAGGATGACGATCTGACATGAATCTGAACCTGCCGTATCTCCAGCGGAAAACTGCCGTTCTGACCACAAAGCCCGGCGTATATCTCATGAAGAATGCGCAGGGGAAGATCATCTATATCGGAAAGGCGAAAAATCTCCGCAACCGCGTCACCAGTTATTTCCGCGACCATCCCGACCACAACGTCAAGACCGCGAAAATGGTCTCGCAGGTCGAGGATTACGATTTCATCGTGACTGCCTCGGAATATGAAGCGCTGGTGCTGGAATGCTCCCTCATCAAACAGCATAAACCGCCCTACAACATCCTCCTGAAGGATGACAAGGGCTACCACTATATCAAGATTTCCGATCCGCCCTATTCACGCATTACCGCCGAGCTGCATGTCACGGACGACGGCACCTAACTCGGTCCGTACATGAGCGGATTCACCGTGCGGCAGACCGTGAACACGGTCAACCGGATGTTCGGTCTGCCCACATGCAGCCGGAATTTCCCGGCAGATTTCAAGAAGCAGCGCCCCTGCCTCAATTACCACATCGGGCAGTGCATGGGTGTCTGCCGCGGCGAGGTCTCCCCGGAGGCATACGCCGAAGCCGTCGCCGATGCCGTGCGCTTCATCAAAAGCGGCGGTGACCACACCGTCAGCGTTTTGCAGCAGCGGATGGAAGCTGCCGCGAACCGGCTCGATTTCGAGCTTGCCGCAAAACTCCGCGACCGTATCGCTGCGATCCGCAGTGCGGGCGAAAAGCAGGACATCATGGATGCCGTTACAGCCGACACCGATGTCATCGCGGCGCTCCGCGCAAACGATTCGACGGTCATCTCCGTTCTGATCTACCGCGGCGGCAGACTCTATGATCAGAACACCTTCACGCTCTCCGGCGACCTGCTCTCCGAACAGCCGCTGGACGAATTTCTCCCGCAGTATTACTCCGCGAAAAGCGGCAATGATCTCCCGAAGACCATTCTGCTGGAGGAAATGCCCGCTGAGCCGGAACTGCTCTCGCAGATGCTCGCGGAACGCGCCGGTCATGCAGTCTCCATCGAGAAGCCCGTGCGCGGCACAAGAGCCAGACTCGTGCTCAAGGCAAAGCAGAACGCCGTCGAAAAGCTCTCCATGCATTCCAACCGCACCGGCAGGGAGCTTCAGGCATCCGAGGAGCTCGGCAGACTGCTCGGGCTCAAAAAAACACCGGTGCGCATTGAATCCTACGATATCTCGAATCTCGCCTCCGCGGACATGGTCGCGGGCATGGTCGTCTTTGAAAACGGCAGACCGCTCAAAGCGGCTTACCGGAAATTCTCGATCAAAACGCTGGTCGGACAGAACGACTACGCCGCCATGCAGGAGGTCATCCAGAGGAGATTCGGTGAATATTTCAAAGCACAGGATGAGACCGATCCCGTGAAAAAAGCGACGAACGCCTTCGCTGTCCTGCCCGATCTGATTTTGCTGGACGGCGGTCAGACGCATGTCGCCGCGATCGCGCCCATCCTTGCGGAGATGCATCTCGATATCCCGCTGTTCGGCATGGTCAAGAACGACAAGCACCGCACAAGAGCCATCGCCACAAACGGCGGCGAGATCTCCGTGCGCGAAAAGCAGGCAGCGTTCCATCTGCTGACGCGCATTCAGGACGAAGTGCATCGCTTCTCCATCACCTACATGAAAGCGAAGCACAAGAAATCCAGCTTCACACTCACGCTGACGGCTGTTCCGGGGATTGGAGAGAAGAAAGCACAGAAGATCCTGCTGACATTCAAGACGAAAGAACAGCTGATTGCCGCGACACCGCAGGAGCTTGCCAAGGCAGCCGGCGTCGGCATTGAGACCGGCAATGCGCTCTGGCAGCATATACAAGAGAATATATAATAACATGAGAGGGAGGTAATTACCAATGGAACCTTTGAAACTGAGCCCCGCATTCAAGGATTATATCTGGGGCGGCACAAGACTGCGCGACGAACTGCACAAGCGCTGCGATCTGGAACGCATCGCCGAAAGCTGGGAGCTTTCCTGCCATCCGGACGGCCTGTCCACGATCTGCAGCACATCCCCGTCCGAAAAGGGCATGGACCTCAAGGAGTACCTTGAGCAGGACTGGCTCGGCCGTGTCGGTCAGGGCGCAGCGGATATGTCCACATTTCCGGTGCTCATCAAGCTGATCGACGCAAGCGAAGACCTCAGCGTGCAGGTGCATCCGGACGACCGCTATGCGCATGAACACGAAAACGGCGAAAACGGCAAGGTCGAGTGCTGGTATATCGTGGACTGCGAAGAAGGCGCCGCGCTGGCTTACGGCTTCAACCGCGAACTGACGCAGGAGGAATTCCGCGCACACATCGCAGACGGCACGCTGCTGGACTATGTCCGTCTGGTGCCGGTTCACAAGGGCGATGTATTCTTTCTCGAGCCGGGTACGATCCACGCGATCGGCGCGGGCATCCTGCTCGCGGAAATTCAGCAGAATTCCAACATCACCTACCGCGTTTACGATTATGAGCGCGTCGGCGCAGACGGAAAACCCAGAGAGCTTCACATCGACAAGGCAATCGACGTGACCAAGACCTGGCCGGCTCCGCCCCGCATGAAGCTCTCCCCCACGCAGATGAACGGCTGCGAGATCTCTCAGATCGCGGACTGTCCCTATTTCACATCGTGGGAAATCCACGTCACGGAGCAGGCGGATTTTCCCGCAAATGGCGGCGAATCCTACACGCATCTGCTTGTGACGGAAGGCGAAGCCGCAATCGTCTATGAGGGCGGCGTGGTCATGCCGGTCAAGCGTGGCGAATCCGTCTTCCTGCCGGCTGATTTCGGCGCATATTCCATCCGCAGCAGCGATGCAACACTGCTGATGACCAGAACGCTGCCGAAAAAATGACCGCACCCGAACATACCTCCAAAAAGTATCAGAAATACGCCCGTCAGCTGCTGAAAGCGACACCCGTTTCTCTGCTCAGGGAAACGCTCAACGATCCGATCCGCTGGTATGAACAGCCGGACATCCTGCCGGAGGGCATTCCGCCCATCACCGACCGTGCCACCGTTGCATTTCTGATGCACGGGAACTACCGCGCACTGGCGGAAGCGCTCTGCCTGGACGGAAAACCGGCGGAGAGCCTGGATTACACGTACCTTTCGGCAGCAGCAGTCGCACGGGCGCATCAGCTCTGGCGTACCGAAAAGGTGAACAATCCCGCCGTGGAGAATGATATCCGGCACGGGCGCGGCACCGTGGATGCGATCTGCGGACTGATCGCGGTCAATGCGTGGGAGGAAGCTGCGGCATTTGCGAAATCTGCAGAACCGCTCTACTACGCGCTCCTGACCGACGACGATCAGACCGCGCAGCAGATCACCGCACATCTGCCGGATACTCCGCCGAAGGATGCCCTCCGGCACGAGGTGTATTTCACAGGTGTGATTTTCTGCAAGGCGATCTTTCAGGCGCTGCTCGACAGGGATGAAGTAAAGCTGCGAAATGCGCTGCTGACGCGTGTGATGCAGTACCGCGGATCCATGTGGGATTACTCCACCGTGATCGACCGCGTGAGCATTGCAGTCACAAAGCTGGCGGAACGGCGGAAGGTCTACGGCACTGCGCCGGATATCGCAGAAGTCCCCCGCATCTATCTCGATGCGAACACTCACGCTTCCCAGCATCTGCCGAAGATGCTAGAAAATTAAATCCAAGGAGAAAAACATGAAGTATTACATTGGCATTGATCTTGGCGGCACAAACATCGTTGCCGGTCTCGTCGACGAGAATTACAACATTCTCAAGAAGGTCTCCCGCAAGACCAACCGTCCGCGTCCGGCAGAGGAAATCGCAAAGGATATGGCTGCCTGCGCACTTGACGCGATCAAGGAGGGCGGTCTCACACCGGAGCAGGTCGAATGGATCGGCATCGGCACCCCCGGCATCGCAAACTCCGCAACGGGCATCATCGAATACTCCAACAACCTCGATTTCCACAATGTCCCGATGGTGAAATGGATCTCCGAGCAGACCGGCAGACCGGCATTCGTTGAGAATGACGCAAACGCGGCTGCATACGGCGAATATGTCGCGGGCGCAGCAAAGGGCGCGACCAATGCAGTCTGCATCACGCTCGGCACCGGTGTCGGCGGCGGCATCATCATCGACGGCAAGATCTATGCCGGCTCGAACTTCGCAGGCGCAGAGATCGGCCACACCACGCTCGACATGAACGGCCCGAAATGTACCTGCGGCAGATGCGGCTGCTTTGAGGTCTATTCCTCCGCGACCGGTCTGATCCGCATGACCAATGAAGCGATCGAAAAGCACCCGGAGAGCATGATGACAAAGATGGCTTCCGAAAAGGGCAAGGTCTCCGCACGCACCGCATTTGAATGCATGCGCAAGGGCGACAGCACCGCAAAGGAAGTCGTCGATTTCTACATCCGTGCGCTCGCTGCGGGCATCACCAACACCATCAATATCTTCCAGCCGGATGTGCTCTGCATCGGCGGCGGCGTCTGCAATGAGGGCGACGCACTGCTCCTGCCGATGAAGGAACTCGTCGCAAAGGAAGTCTACACCAGAAATTCCGAGAAGAACACCAAGATCGTCATTGCAGAGCTCGGCAACGATGCCGGCATCATCGGCGCGGCGTTCCTCGGAAAGGCAATCTGAAATGGAAAAACGTCAGCCTCCGGAATGGCATGATCCGCTGTTTGACAAGCCCGAACGCGGATCCGATCCGGAAGGCGGAAAGCTGGCAAAGGCAGCCGTCGCAATGGGCGTATGCAGCCTGCTTGTCGTCTGTGCAAGCGGACTGTCCGCAGTGCTCGGCGTCGGCGCGATCGTCTGCGGCGCGATTTCGATCAAACGCGGTGAGGACGGCGAAGCGCTCGCAAAAGCCGGCATCATTCTGGGCATCTGCACAATCGCCATTGCAATTGTGCTGCTCGGCATCTACGGTCTCAAGTATCTGCTCGGCGGCATCGCCAGCGCACTGACTTCCGCGGATGACGCTCTCCATTGAAACAAAAGAACCGGAAGGACACAAGTCTTTCCGGCTCTTTTTTGGCATCAGAGTTACCCGTACATATCCCGCTTGTATTTGTAAACAAATTATGAAATGTCACCAATAATATCTTGCAAAATCAAATATTATATGCTATAATAAAGATACAACATCGCAAAGGAGGGATACCATGATCCCTGATATCTCGCTGCGCGGCAAATGGGCGCTCGCAGTCGATGAAGAATGTGCGCTGTCCGCCCCGCCCGACGGTTACCCCCGCTTCATGATGCTGCCCGGCACCGCCGCAGAGCAAATGATCGGCGACCGGAACATCAAGTTTGAAGAAGGCCGCCTGACTGAGAATTACCGCCTGGAAGGGCAGCTCTGGCTCCGGCGCACCGTCATGCTCATGCCGAACCAGATCGGCAAACCCTGCACACTGTTTCTCGAACGAACGCGCATGACGCGGCTCTGGGTGAACGGCTGCGAAATCGGCAGCGAATCCAGCCTCTGCACGCCGCATGAATATGATCTCACCGGGCATACTGCCGAAACCATGACCATCGTCCTCTGCATCCGCAACACCGGCTACCCCACAAGCGGCGGACACATGACCTCGCCCGATACGCAGACCAACTGGATCGGCGTGACCGGACAGATCAAGCTCCGATTTCATGAAAAAACGTGGCTCTCGGATATCCGGACATTTCCCTCCGTCAAAAACCGCAGCGTCACGGTCAAGGGCATCCTGCACGGCGCAACCGCTGTAGATGTCCGGCTTTTTGCTGCCCTCTGCCTCTATCCCGGCACGGACGGCATCTCTTATCCGATCCCGGAGACCATGCCTGTCCTCGCAGACGAATCCGGCAATTTCGAGTTCAATGTCTCAATGCCGCAGAATGTCCCGCTCTGGAATGAGCACCAGCCCGCCATCATCGAGCTGCGTCTTTCTCTTGCAAACGGCGAGAGCAATTCCGCTTTCATCGGTATGCGCGAATTTACCGCGGCAGGCGACCATTTCGCGATCAACGGCATCCCCACGATGCTGCGCGGCAAGCACGATGCACTCGTCTTCCCGCTGACCGGCGCCGCCCCCTGCGATATAGAAACATGGGTGCATATCATGCAGATCTACAAGGAATGGGGCATCAACCATGTCCGGTTCCACACCTGCTGCCCGCCCGATGCGGCGTTTGAAGCAGCGGATATCCTCGGCATCATCATGGAACCGGAGCTCCCGTTCTGGGGAACGATCGACGCGGAGGACGGCGAACAATACCGCCCGGAGGAACAGGAATATCTCATCCGCGAGGGCTTGCGCATCTGCAAAGCTTACGGCAATCACCCATCCTTCTGCATGTTTTCGCTAGGAAATGAGCTCTGGGGCAGCCCGGAACGGCTCGGCGAGATCATCCGGACGCTCCGCGATGCCGATCCGCGTCCGCTCTACACCGCCGGAAGCAACAATTTCCAGCATTTTCCCGTTCAGATCCCGGAAGAGGATTTCTGGACAGGCGTCCGCACCGGAACAGGAAAGCTGCTGCGCGGTTCCTTTGCAATGTGTGATGCACCGCTCGGCATGATGCAGACGCATGCGCCCTCCGCAAACTGGGATTATACGGAATATCTCACGCAAAAAACTGCCGCAGAGGACGGCTCTGAGGAATTCGTTCCGACCGTTCCTGTGGTCACGCATGAGATCGGGCAATATGCCTGTTACCCGAATTACGACGAGATCGCGCGGTATACCGGTGTGCTTTCGCCGCAGAATCTCGAAATGTTCCGCACCAGACTCCAGGCTGCCGGTATGGGCAATATGGAGAAGCGGTTCTTCCGCAGCGCCGGCGCCCTCGCCCGCGACTGCTACAAAATGGAGATCGAAGCCGCAATGCGCACGCCGAATCTTGCCGGATTTCAGCTGCTGGATTTGCAGGATTATCCCGGACAGGGGACTGCGCTGGTCGGTATGCTTGATGTATTCCTGAAAAACAAGGGCTTCATCCAGCCGGAACAGTGGCGCAGCTTCTGCGGTGATCTCGTCCCGCTCGCCATGTTCGATTCCTTTGTACTCCGCGCCGGACAACGGTTCCGCGTGCGCTATGCCGTGCGCAATCTCCGGCAGAAGCTGGCAGCGCAGTCTTACACCGTCCTCATCACATGCGGCGGGCAGGTGATCTCGCGCTCCACAGGCATCATCCCCGCACCCGGACCGGGCATCATCCCGCTCGGCGGTGCAAATTTCAGTCTGCGCTCCGATCTCATCGGCGATGCGCAGCTGACCTTTGAGATCCCCGGCGCAAGAGTGAAAAACACATGGGATCTCATCATCCTTCCGAAGCCCGCACCCATTCCAGAAACAGATGTCTGCATCGCACATTCCTTTGCGGAGGCAAAGCCGCATCTCGACCGCGGCGAGGATGTCCTCCTGCTGCCGGACACCGTGCGCGACGCCGTTCCCGGACAATACTGCACAGACTTCTGGAATTATCCGATGTTCCGGCAGATCTCCGAATCTATGGGCAAACCGGCACCCGTCGGCACGCTGGGACTCTGCATTCAGGCGGATCACCCGATTGCAAAGGCAATGTTCAGCAAGGAATACGCCACGCCGCAGTGGTATACGCCCGTGACACACGCGGACTGCGCCGTGCTCGATTTCGCACCGGAGGGCTATTGCCCGATCGTGCAGATGATCGACAACGTGGAGCGCTGCCACCGGCTCGGTCTGATCTTTGAGGGGCTTGTCGGAAACGGACGGCTGCTCGTCTGCACGGTGCGCCTGCACGAAGAACCGGACGATCCCGCGATGAATCGTCTGCATCATGCGCTGATCGACTATATCCGCTCGCATGATTTCATGCCGGCTACCCGCCTTGCCGCACACCGTCTCGCGGCCATTTTCTGACGACGCTCTCTGAAGCACAGGAATATTTCGCTCACTGCGGACAGCACCAGCCGCCGGAATCGCTTGGATCCCGGCGGCTGGTTTTATACTATATACTATAATGATTACCAGAGACCTGCGAGCTTGGTCAGGATCTTCGTGATATCCTCCTGATCCGGCGCACCGTTCTGGTTCATGTCCGCATTGCGCAGTCCCTGTTCCGTGATCTGCACTGTCTTATCCTCCGCAACAACACGCGCAACCATGATCGCATCCGAAACCGTGAGCTGCTTGTCGCAGTTGGCATCGCCGAGTACATTCGTGCTGCCCACTGAAACGAGCGTTTCCGTCGTTTCCGAGGAGGACAGAACTGTTCCCGTTTCACCCTCGTCCGGGCCGGTGGTCATTTTGGCAGAGACCTCGACCTCATAGGTCACAGGCTCTGATGCCTTGCCCTCGCGTCCGGCATACTCCGTGAACACAGACACCTGATATTTGCCCGGTACATTCGGATCATAGTTCGTATCAATGATCAGCTGATCGCTGACATCGTAATAGCAGTCATTGTACGTGCGATCTTCAACCAGATGCACCACCAGTCCTGCCGGATCGAATGCCTCACCGACGGCGAACTCTGTGCGTCCCTTGGTCACGATGCTGAGATAATAGCCCAGACATGCATTGGTACCGCGATTATAGGTATGTCCGTCCGCATCGGTGAACCAAGGCGAATAATTGGGATCCTCATATGCTGTGGTCACAACGCCTGTTGCGGTTGTTTCGGTTGTTTCACGGGAGATGGAGGAGCCCTGTTCGCCCTCATCCGGACCGGTCGTCATGCGCTCAGTCACTTCGACCTCGTAGGTCGCAACATCTTTTGTGCCGCCCTCATTGCCGACAAAATCCGTCGAAATCTCGACTGTATATTTTCCCTGCACATCGGGATTGTAGTCGGTCTTGATGTTGATGAAATCGCTGATATCGTAATAGAGCGAGTTGTGCGTGCGGTTCTCGACCAGGAACACCTTGAGCCCGGTGGGATCGAACGCTTCGCCGACTGCAAATTCCGTGCGGCTCTTTGTGACGATCTGGAGCGTATAGCCATTGAAGGCATTCGTACCGCGGTTGTAGGTATATCCCTCTTCATTGGTGAACCACGGCGAATAATTGGGATCCTCATACGCAGTGGTCACGATCTTCGGCATCGTGGTCGTCACAACGCCCATGATCGGCAGGGAAGGCATTGTCGGCGTTGTTTCGCCTGCCTTTGCCACCACTTCGATCGGCAGATCCAGCGAAAGGCCATCGCCGCCGCCGTCCGATGTGCGGTAAGAGGTTTTCATCGTGATCTTCTGTGTGCCGACATTCTCCAGCGAGACCGGCTGCTCTGTGTAGAGATAATCCCGGATATCATAGTATTTGATATGATAATCAGAGGTCGCCACAAGATGCACCGGAAGCGCCTTTACATCGAAGGTCTCACCCTGCGTATAGGTGATCTGCGGATAATCGGAAAATACCAGCCGATAGGTCGGCACCGTACCGGGATCTTCCATCTGCGTCTGATGACCGTAAGCATCATACTCACCGGTATAAACTGATGTGACCTTCACCTTCGGCGTCCAGCCGTAAACCGTGAAACGGAATGAGCCGTCCTCGTCGTCGTCGCCGGTAAACTCCGCTTTATTGCAGGCAATACGAATCTGTGTCGCGTTATCGAGCGCACCGAGCCGGTACGCCGCGAAACGCTCATTCTCCGGAATCTCCGGATACTTCTCAAAATTCACGGAATCCAGCTGCATCTTATAAAGCGAGATCACCTTCTCTGCCTCCGGACGCACACCGCCAATACCGACATGGGCAGTCACCTTATCATAACCGGAGGTCTGGTCGATCACAAAATAATACGCCGAATACCGCTGCTGATCCGGCAGCTCAATTGCATACGGCATCACCACGCCGTTTTTCACCGTGAAACTGCCGATCTCCTTCAGCTCTTTTGCATCCGGCATTTCAGATGCTGCAACGAAACCGGAAAATTCTCCATCTTCCAGCGCCGCGCTCGGAATAGTGAAGGACACCGCTGATATCGCGGCACTCATCACCATTGCCAATACTCTCATTGTATACTGTTTCATAATAATACCCTCCCTTTTTCAGGATCCATTTTCGCTATCGTTCGTGGTACAGCACGGATCGTGATGCTGTCGTCTATTTGGAAATACGAAAAAGCAGGGCAATTTCCAACAATTTCCCAGAATAATTATAGTGATTTGTAAACTTCGCGTTTTTAGACGATTTCTTGTTCAAATTATCAGTGATAATGTATATAACAAATTCCCCTGCACTGTCCGCGCAGGGGAATTGCTTATATTATAATAGTTTCACGCCGTCACGCGCATCGGGAAATCAGTTCTGTCCAGCGAGCTTGGTGAGGTAAGCGTAGCGATCCTGAGCGGTCTGCTCTGCCTTTGCGAACAGATCCTTTGCACGCTCCGGGAAGGAACGAGTCAGTGCGCTGTAACGAGCCTCGCCCATGATGAAGTCCTGATAGGACGTGGTCGGTGCCTTGGAATCGAGCTGGAACGGGTTCTTGCCCTCTGCTGCAAGGCGCGGATCGAAGCGGAAGTTGTTCCAGTAGCCGCAGTCGACAGCCTTCTTCATCTCTGCCTGGCAGTTGGTCATGCCGCCCTTGATGGAGTGCATCTCGCACGGTGCATAACCGATGATGAGGGACGGGCCCGGATATGCTTCTGCTTC
>JAFZPL010000021.1 GCA_017550355.1 Oscillospiraceae bacterium
CCACGCGCGCGACGTCGTTCGGACGGGTGCGGTGATAGAGACAGCCGGGGAACTTTTCCTCATTCATGTGATAGAGCTTATCGGGATGACCGTCCGGAAGCGCAGTGACCTCAGCGGTGAGCTGGTCGAGCTGTTCCTTGGAGCCGTCGATCCAGACGACCTGATCCGGCTTGCAGAGGGCGATCATTTCGTCCACCCATTTATTGACATTCGGGTTCTTTGTCAGAGACATAACGTATAACCTCCTGTAAATGTATTGTGAAAGACATCCACGTCTTTTATTATACTAGAATTGCCCGAAATTGTCAAGACCTGACTGCTGATAATTTCGTGAAAACGCGCCGGACAATCCTGATCCTTTGCCCGGATACGGGAAAGAACGGAAATTTCACGGTGCGGCGGAACCGTTGTCCGCGGACTGGTAATATCCCTGCAGGAATGCCGCGTAATCCTCCGGAAGCGTGTCGCAGAGCAGCAGTGCATACCGCTTGTGCGTGCGCAGATACTCCGCATACATCTCCCGCTTCGGGAACAGCGCGGGTGTGGAGCGCAGGACATCCGCCGCGAGCATGATCTTGTGCCGCTGGCGCAGACGGGGCAGATCCGGCTTTCTGTCCTTTGTTCTGCTGTTGATGTGCGCCATCCATTCTTCGTGCGTGAACCGGTGCCTTCTGGTGTCGTGGGCGCAGAACAAGCTGTCGAAGCGTTTGCTGCTGAACAGGTGATATTCTTTCTTCTCGCGGTCAAACCAGCCGCAGAATGCCTCCAGCAGATAGATATGCTGTATGTGTCCGATCTGCTCTGCATCCGGCATCCGTACCTCATACCGTTCTGTTTTCGTCTGATTGCCGGTGTACACCTTGCGTTCCCAGCGGACACAGCGCAGGCGCGGGCAATTCGTAAAGAGCTTTCCGGTGCCGCGGAGTTCATCGGTGGAAAGCGTTTCCAGCGTCGGCGAACAGACTGCTTTTTCCTGATAGCTGATCCAGCGTCCGTCTCTGGAAAGCAGCTTCACGTTTTTGTCGGGCAGATCGAAGGAAAAGGGCGGCATCCGGTATGCCTGCATCCAGTATTCCGTCTGATGCGCGCTGCGGCGCACTTCCTTGTACATCGGTTCGGGCTTTTTGCCGTCTGCAAAATGCACATTCACGCTGTGCGGAAGGAACACATTCTGTGCCCGTCCGTCCGGCAGGATGATCTCCGGCGTGGTGCGCCTGGAATAGGCAGGACCGTATTCCAGCGCTTCATCGCTGATCCAGACCGCTTTGCAGAGCGAACAGTCGAGCTTAGTGAACGCGTTCCACTGATTCGGAAAGGATTTCTTTCTGAAATGGAACTGTTTCTCCGGCAGAACAAGCGTTTTCGAATGACCGCTGCAAACACGCATGATATCATAGAAGCCGTTCATTTTTAAACAGCGGTAGGCGAGGAGACGGAAATTCTTTTCAAGCGGTGTATCCTGGAACGCAGTGCCGTCTGATTCAAAGATTCTGCTCGGCTGAATCGAAAATTCTGTCAGTCCGCTTGCGCAGAACGCAAATTCTTCGATCTTTCTGAGCTGCGGCAGCCGGATATCCTTCAGCGTCATACAGCCCCAGAACGCACTGTGCCCGATCGTCCGGAGCGTTTTCGGCAGACGCACTTCGGTGAGCTTTTCGCAGCGGCAGGCGAAGTTTCCCGGGATCTCCGTGATCTGTGCCGCGATTACGATACGCTGCACAGTGCTCCATGAGAAGCAGTGTTCGCCGATCTTTCGGACGGTCTCCGGAATCTGGACGGAACGGATGTTCATCTTAAAGAACAATCTGAAGGAAAGTTCGTTTACCGTATAGCGTCCGATCTTCGACGGAATGACGATATCCTGCGCCGTTCCGCAGTATTGCAGCAGCCGGGCGCGTTCGCGGGATTTTTTCCGGAAGCGCCAGCCCTGTTCGATCGCCTCCGCCTCCGTCAGCTCGACACGCGGCACGTCCGCCGACAGGAGTGAGCGGTTCGCCGGAAGGAAGATCTCGCTGAGATCTATCACATCTGCGGGACAGGGCTTCGGTGCCGCCGGCTGCAGCGGCACCGGCGGCTTATGCTGCACGGGCTGCGGAACGGGCGGGGCTGCGGGCTGCGGTTTGTCCTGTCTGCTGAGATCCGGGATCCGCGTCGGCTTGTCACCGCCGCCCAGCGCAGACAGCAATTGATCGAATATTCCCATAATACACCTCAATAATCAATCATCCGGTAATCCTTGTAAAAGACGCCGCTGTCTTTGATTTTTTCGTCGGCGATGTGCAGCGTGACCGGATAAAGCACCCGCGCCGCGCCGTCGTCGAAAGAGAGATACGGCTCAAATTCCTGCGAGATCTCATAGCCGGGCGGGAACTGGTTCGACACCCATCCCGGATCGCAGGAATAGACATAGATGCGGTCGCGGGCGAAATCCGAGGCGACGGAGTGCGTCATCATATTCAGCGACGCCTTCGCCATATTGGTATGCACATGCCGCGCCAGCTTCTGTTTGGTGTTGAATCTGCCCTCCACGGAGGACACGTTGATCACAAATTTGTTTGCGTCCGGATCGTGTGCAAGGGCGCGGCGCAGACCGTTCGTCAGGATGAACGGCGCGGTCACGTTGATCAGCTGCACCTCCAGAAGCTCCTGCGGGGAGATCTCTTCGGGCTTGCGCGTCCACGAATTGCTGCGCTCCGTTTCGCCGTAGTCCGCCGCCTGGATGCTCGGCATGATGGAGAGCGCGGATTCCGGCTTTGCCATCGGATAGAGCGCATGCGATTCGATCTGCAATGCGCTTTCGTGGGCGGTCAGCTCTGCGTAATAGGCATTCGATTTCTTGACGGTCTGCGCGGCGTTGTTGATGAGGATGTCCAGTCTGCCGCCGCAGAGCTCTTCGATCTTCGCGATCAGATCCTGAAGCCTGTCCACGCGCATCAGGTCAAAGCCGATGATCTGAAGGCGGCCGCGGAATGTCTCGTAGTCGGGCTCTTTCATGTAGTTTTCCATGGCGGAGCGCGGATAGCGCGTCACGGCGATCACGTTTGCGCCCTGCCGCAGCAGCCGCAGACAGACGGCATAGCCGATCTTGATCCTGCCGCCCGTGACCAGCGCCGTTCTGCCGGTGAGATCGCAGGTGATGCCGCGCATCCTGTCGTTCATTGCCTGACAGTCCGGACAGATGCCGTAATGCTCGATGATGCGCTGCCGGCAGATCAGACAGAGTCGTTTTCTCATAGGGTTCTCCTTTGGTTTGGAATATCACTTCTATTATAGCACAACAGCTGCATTTTTTCAAGCAGACAAGAGCTTATTTTTGCGGCGCGGAAACGGACGATTCCTGCCAATTATAAATTATGAATCATGCATTGCCGGCGCTGTATTGACAAAGCGACGGTGATATGCTATAATACAGTTGTCGGTAGTTTATGCAAAACACCCGTCTGATGCGGGAGAAGCTGACAGCCCGGCATCCCTGCATAGTGATCAACGGAAAAACACCGCTTCCTCAGAGCGGAGACGGCGGTTCGACTCCGCCTGCGGGGATTTTGGCGCGGAGCACCCGCCGGCAATTTCGCGTTCAAAGAATACAAATGATATTAAGCGCTCGTCTCTCATTGGTGTCTTGTGACAGACTGCCAATTTGAAACGGGCGTTTTCTTCCAATTATGAATTATGTATTATGCATTCTGAATTGCCCATTGCCGGCGCCCGCGTATTGACAAAGCGGCGGGGATATGCTATAATAGGCTTGCCGGTAGTTTAAGCTGAAAATACTCCCTCCTCACGGGGTCGATGCGGTATGACCGCCCGGCAAGCCCGTATAGTTCAACGCGAGAACATCCTCCCTGCTAAGGAGGCTTACGGCGGTTCAACTCCGCCAACGGGTTTTATCTGCATATGAAAAAGGCGTATCAGAGCGATACGCCTTTTTGTTTTGTGTTCAGGTGATCCGCTTCCCGCCGAATGCGTGGATCGTTCTGGTGCCTTTGCGCACTCTGCCGTGATGCGGCGTTCCCTGCGGAATCAGCAGTTCATCGCCCGCGTGGAGGACATGTTCCTCGCCGCCGAAGATCTCCGTATACTCCCCCGCAACACAGACCACATACTCATCGAACGGATGCACGTTCTCCTTCGATTCGCGGTCTGCAAAATATGTCCAGAAGCAGATCTGGCTCCCGTCGGCGCCCTCATAATAATAGCCGTCGATATCAGGCGTGTTCTGCTGGCTGCTGTCGATATGATTCAGCGGCTGCTTCATGAAATCCGGAAAATCCTGCATCATTGTTCACCTCACTTTGTCCGCGTCACGGATCAGCAGTCCGAATGTGCCGCGTCCGCTGTTGACCGCGATGACGGGCGACGCTTTCTGGAAATAGATCTTCTCAAAGGTCATATGCTCCTCAATCTGCTGCCGGATCCAGTCCATATCCCGCTTTGTGATGCCGACATATGTCACGAACAGGATCCGTTTGTCGATCGAAGCGGGCTGCCGCAGAACGGACGCGATATAGCGCTTCCATGTGCGTTCCCGTGAGCCGAAATACACCTTTCCGACGGCCATTTTTCCGTGACGAAGCGTCAGCACCGGCCTTGCGAGCAGCGATTTCGTCACGCCCGCCACTCTGCTGCTGAGCTGATTTGCACGCGCCAGGAAATCCAGGCTGTCGACCACAAAGCTCGTGTGGATCCGCGCCTGCATCTTCTTGAGATGTGCTGCGATCTCCTCCGGGCTGCGTCCCTCCTCCGCAAGGCGGCACGCTTCGATCACCATGAGCCCCTGTCCGCTGGAAAGATGCCCCGAATCAATGATCGTCACATTGTCGAACGCCCGCGCTGCCTCCATCGCAATGGGGCAGCCGCTGTTTGTGAGTGCGCCGGATATGGAGACATGGATCACGTTGTTCGCCGTCGAAAGCTGTTTTGCGAAGAATGCCTCCATCACGGACACATTCGGTGCAGCGGTGACTGCCTTGTGCGTCTCGTCCTCCATGTATTCCAGAAGCCCGTTTGTCTCGATCTCGACGCCGTCCAGGAAATTGCCGTCCGGCGTGCAGACCAGATGCGGCAGAACCGCGATCTCATAGCGGTCGATGATCTCCTGCGGCAGATCGGCAACGCTGTCCGTCGTGATGACGACCGATTTCTTGCGCTGTTCCCGCTTCATCCAGGAAATCGTATCCTGAAGGAAATTCTCCTCGCTGCCGGTCACAAAGGTGATGTCCTTCGGCAGCAGCCGGTACAGCTCGCGTTCCAACACATCGCCGGTGATCGGCTTGGTCAGGTAGCCGTCGAAGCCCTCTTTTTCATAGAGCAGCTTGTTTTCGCTGCCGGCGTTCGCAGTCAGCGCAACGATCTTGGAATGCTTGCAGTAGCCGCCGATCTGCATGCGGATCGCCTTGAGACATTCAATGCCGTCCATGCCGGGCATGAGGTGATCCATGAAAATGACATGATAGCGCGTGTTGAGCGTCTTCCTGAGCGCCTCCTCGCCGCTTGCCGCCATATCCGTCTGCACCTTTGTGGCACGCAGCAGCTTTGAGACGACCAGCAGGTTCGAGGCGTTGTCGTCCACGATCAGCACCCTTGCATCCGGCGCTTCAAATCCCGGCACATAGTCGCCGTGCTTGCCGGCGGTCTTCTCGCTGTTGATCTTCACCTCGCCGATCTGGCGCGTGCCGATCATCTTCTGCGGAATTTCGATCACAAAGGTGGAGCCCTTGGTGTAGACGCTGTTGACCGTGATCTTGCCGCCCATCAGATCGACAAACTGCTTCACGATGGAAAGTCCCAGTCCCGTTCCTTCGATGTGGCGGTTCTTCTCCTCATCCACACGCCGGAATGCATTGAACAGATACGGGATATTCTCCTTCTTGATGCCGATGCCGGTATCGCTGACCGAATAGATCACATTCATCACGCCGTTTTCAGCCCCGCCGGACTGCACGGAAAGCGACACCGAGCCTTTGTTTGTATATTTGATCGCGTTGTTCAGCACGTTGATGAGGATCTGCTTGATGCGCACTTCGTCACCCATCAGTTCCGCGGGCAGATCCGGCGCAACATTGACCTGAAAATCCAGATTCTTCTCCTTCGCACGGATCCACAGCATGCCGACAATATCCGAAAGCATATTGCCCGGATTATAGACGACCGGTGTGAGCTGCATCTGTCCGGAAGCGAATTTCGACATATCCAGAATATCGTTGATGAGGTGCAGCAGCATTTTGCTCGCAGACTGGATATTCGCCGCATCCTCCGCGACCTCGTCCGAAATATTCTCGCGCAGGATCATCTCATTCAGCGCAATGATCGTGTTGATCGGTGTGCGGATCTCGTGGCTCATGCTGGAGAAAAAGTGGTTCTGCGCACGGTTCAGCGATTCGATCTCCTTTTTCTGCGCACGGGATCGCTCCACTTCACGGTTATAGAGCCTGTTCCGGATCGAGATCATCACGCTGATGCAGAGTCCGATCAGGATCAGCGCACTCAGCGAATGCAGATGCCCCACCCTTTCATCTACCGCAACGATCCGTTCCGGCGTATAGGCAGAAGAAAGCCAGCATGCCACTGCCTCCAGAAAATTCAGCACCAGAAAACAGATCTTGATTTTTCCCTCCAGACACACGCTGATAAAAAAGATGCCGAACAGGAACCACAGCGGCGCATCTCCGTGGACACCGCCCGCAAAGAAAAATGTACACGGAACATGAACAAACGTCGCACCAGCCGCAATGATGATCGCACCTGTCCGCAGCTTGTTCAGCCGGACCGAGAGCAGCAGCACTGCCATCATCAGCAGGAGCCCGCCGATATATGCATAAATAATGATCGGACTGCTGTCCAGAAACAGGAATTCGATCAGCGTCAGGACCCACGGTCCAAGCATGATATGCGTGAGCATCACAAACAGGCGCTCATGCATATCCCGTTCATCATCGAGAATATATTTCCTGAAATGTTCGGGAACCATCTCACTGCTCACCTCCGTTCGGTGCAAACTCCATGATCTCATCATCGCCGCCGGGCGAAAACTCCATCGGCTCGTCCTCCGGCGCAAACTCCAGGATTCCGTCGTCCTCTGCAGCCGCCTGCGGGATCCCGCAGACATCGCGGATCGCATCCGTCAGCCGGCTGTAATCCGCCATCAGCGCAGCGTGATTTGCTTCGATCTGCGCATAGTCCCCTTCCTTCGCTGCAAACTCCATTGCCTTTGCGCGGTCGGAAAGCGGCTGATCGCCAAGCATTTTCAGCGTACTCTTCAGCGCATGGACAAGGATCTCATAATTCTTCAGATCCTTTTCCGCGAAAAATGCATCCATCTTCCGGCGCTTTTCGTCATATTCTCCGGCAAACAGTGTGAGCAGGGAGATATAGAACGCCTCATCGCCGTCGCAGTATTTCAGCCCCTCTGCGGTGTCCATGCCGTATTCCGCAAGGCGTTCCAGCGCGGGCGCAGCGGACTGCTCCGGCTGCGGTTCCGTCACAGGATCCGGCTGTACGGAAACGGGCGCTGCCGGCGGCTGTTCCCTCACCGCAGCAGGCGCGTCGTCCGAGAATACGGCAGCATGCGGCAGAACGCGCTTGAGCACACGTTCCAGCTCGACCAGCTCGATCGGCTTGCTGACAAATCCGTCGAAGCCTGCCGCCATGAATGTTGCGCGGGCAGTGCTGACGGCGTTTGCGGTGAGCGCCACGATCGGCACGCCGCCGAAATTCTTGCTGCTGTTCGCACGGATGCGCTTCATGGTCTCAATGCCGTCCATGCCGGGCATCATGTGATCCATGAAAATGATATCAAATGTCTGTTCGCGGCACATCTCCACCGCTTCCATGCCGGAATGGGCGGAAGTCACCGTGATGCCGTACCGCCGGAGAATATTCGTCGCAACGATGAGGTTCATCGGCTCATCGTCCACCGCAAGCGCACGGATGCCGGGGAACGAGACGGTCTCCTCCCGCACCTCGGTACTGCGGTCTGCGTTGAGCACCGACGCGACCGGGAAGCAGTAAAACGGCTTTTCCATGATCCGCGCATGCGAACCGAGCGGCAGACGGAATCCGCGGTTTGCAATGACCACGACGAACATTTCCGAAGCCAGCTTCTCGATGCGGTCTGCCGCCGCCATGTATTCCTCCTCCGCGACAAACAGATGCGTCAGCTTTGCCGATGCGAGCAGCTTGTCGAGATTCGCGGCATTGTCCACGCGGTGCATCTGCACGCCGAGACCGCGGACGATATTGTGGATCATCGAATTATAGTATTCGCGCACATTCGGATTCGGATACTTTTCCAGATGCAGGAATGCGCCGAGCGAGAGCTTTTCCGGAGCGGAAACGGACATGCAGCTGGAGGGCTCCGTGACCTTCTGCGGGATGCTGACGCTGACGCATGTGCCGACGCCGGGCTTGCTGTCGAGCGTCAGGAATCCGCCGAGCGCCGAAGTGAAGCCGGCAACGATCGTCATGCCCAGTCCGAGGCCGCCGCCCTGTCTGGTCTGACTGGAATCCGCCTGATAATACCGCTCAAAGACGCGCTCGACCTCCTCCTCCGTCATGCCGATGCCGGTATCCGTCACCTTGATGACCAAATTGACGCCGTAGGTCTCTTCGATCGCATAAAGACGGACATAAACGCCGCCCTCGCGGGTGTATTTGATGCCGTTCATGATCAGGTGCCGCAGGATCTTTCTGAGCTTGCTGATATCGGTGTTCATCACGGACGGGATCGCCGGATCGACGTCGATGATCAGCTCAATGTCATTGGGCTTGAACGGGCGGATCTCCTCCACCAGATCGTTCAGCACGGAGGAGAGCATGTAGTCTTCATAATTATTGGTCAGATTCTTCCGGTCGATCTCCGTGAAATCGAGGATATCGCTGATCTGTTCCGCAACGCGCCTGCCGGCATCCCGCACGGAGATCAGGTTTGCACGTTTCTCGTCAACATGCTCTTCCTCGATGCAGATGCCCGTGAGACCGATGATCGCATTGATCGGCGTGCGCGTTTCATGCGAGACATTGGCGAGGAAATCGTTGAGACGGTTGGTCGCGTCGGTGAGGTTGTCGATCTCATCCTTGGAATTCTGCATGACCTGCACCCATTTGTCGATGACCGTCCGGGACACCCAGCCGATCGCCGTGATGATCGAAACATGCAGCAGGGAGCGCGAGATCATCAGGCCGTCAAATTCCTCGCCGTTCGCCCACATCATGGCGAGGCCGTATGCAAAGGTCACGTAATAAAGCACCTGCAGGAATATGATCAGCGGTTTAATGCCGGCCATTGTATATAGTATCAGCAGCAGCGACATCACCGCAACCGTATCGAAGACGCTTGTCCGGTGGCTTCCGTAAAAGAAGAACGTGAACATGATGAATGCCGCGTAGATCCAGATCCGGTAGCGGTCGGTGAAGCTCTGGTGAATATGCAGCATCCACGAAACGCCCACGCCGATCATGATCGGCAGAAGCGGCCAGGTCTCCCATTGCATCACAAATGTCTCCACCGAAAGAATGATGGAGAAGATCGTATAGCTCAGCAGGATCGTCAGGTGTGCAGCCTGAAAGAGATCATTTTTTTCAATTTGTTTCATATGAATTTCCTCACTGTGTTCCGCAGCGGTTTATATTGTATGATATGAACATTATAGCATAGATTGGCATGAATTTCAAGCGCATTTTATGATTTATTTGTATATTTTCATATGCTTTTTCCCATAAAAAACGGGAGACCTTTTCGTGAAAGGTCTCCCGCCGGAAGCTGTGTTATTCCTTTTTGTCCTTGATATTCGCGAGCATTTTCAGCAGGATCGTGCAATCCTCCAGCGTCACGGTGCTGCTGTTGTCGAGATCTGCGCGCTCCACCATTTCCTGCGAGCATTTCAGCGTGGTATCCTCCGCCGCGATGCGTGCCAGCATCACTGCGTCCGCGACCGTGACCAGACCGTCGCCGTTCACGTCGCCCGGATCATAGACCGGCTGATCCGGAAGCTCATAGGGATAGGGGTATGCGTTCAGCACGGAGAGATCGTTCAGCACCTGCAGAATGCCGATCGAGCCCTGCAGACGCTCCACATAGATATCATAGTGCGGAATGCAGTACGAGAACGAGATCTTGTCATAGTAGAGGCAGACATCCTCTGCAAGATAGCCCGGGAAATTCGGATCCCAGATCAGAATGCGGCTGTCATACTTCTTGCCGTTGAACTGCCACGAACCGTGCTCGACGCCGTAGCCGACGACTGCATGTGCATACTCCGCAGTCTGGAAGCTGATCAGGAACGGCGAGCTGCCCTTGGTAATGCTCTCCGCGGCCTGCACCATCCGGTAAAAGCGCTGTGCCTTGGATTCCGACACATTTGCGCGGATATATTTATCCGTGTACTGCACGCAGTGATAGTAATTGATGAGAGACTGCACTGCCTTGTCCGGCACGAGATCGTGGAGATTCTTCGCGCCTTCCTGGAATGCCGCCGCAGGAAGCTGTCCGTTTTTCGCGAGAACGACCGTCAGCGCAAGACCGAAGCAGTCTCCGCTCCAGGAATCCGGAAACGCCTTTGCGCGCGGATTGATGAAGCCCTCGACCAGATCACGGTCGCGTTCGGTGAGGTAATACTCATCGTCGAAATACTCGCCGTTGTTGCCGAAACTCCAGACATCCGTCTTCAGATCCAGCGTCATGTCCGGGCCGGATTGTATCTGTTCCTCCGTTTCGTAGCGGACACCGCGCAATGCTGCATACTCCTTCGCCACGCTCTTCTCCGAGCCGTAGATCACGCGGAGACAGGATGCGCGGATGGAATCCTCTTCCAGTTTCGTCACGGAATCCGGCAGCCGGAAGGATCTGCATGCATCGCTGAACACGATGCCGTAATTGCCGATCTCCTCCAGTCCTTCGTTCATGTTCACCTTGACCAGGCTTCTGCTGCGCACGCCGCTGTCCAGGATCTTCCGCAGCGTGGAGGGGAATGTGATCTCCGTGACATTGTCCATCAGAATCGCATCGCTGCAGATCACCTTGATGCCCTCCGGAACTGTCAGGATGCTGTCCTTGCCCTGATAGGAGACCAGCAGACCGTCACCGATGACCGCGTATTCTCCGAGGCCCTGCAGGAACGGCGTACCCTTGAATGCGTCCCTGGCAACATTCTCAACGCTGTCCGGGATCAAGATATCCGAAAGGGAGGAACAGCTGGCAAATGCACCCAGACCGATGGTCTTGACCGTATCCGGCAGTACAAGATGATCCAGGTTCTCACAGTACGAGAATGCATGCGGCGGAATTTCTGTCAGCGTATCCGGCAGCACGACCGTCTGGAGTCCGGAAAGATCCTGGAAGCATCCCGCCGGAATGTCCTTCACCGAATCCGGAACAATGATCATTTCGATGTCCCTGCGGACTTCATGAACCAGATAGATTTCTGAATCATAATAGTAGCTGAACGTCGACTCTTCAGACTGTTCCGTGAACGCATCGTTGCAGATATGCTTGACAGTATCCGGGATCCGGACATTCACACCGGTACCGAGATACTTATAGAGGAAGCCGTCGCCGAGAATCGAAAAATCGTCTCTCTGATTGCGGAACCATGCCACACAGCCGTCAAACACATTGCTGCCGACATATTTGACCGTATCCGGCACCTTGATATCCACAAGTGATGTGCAGTCCTTGAAGCAGGCCTTTCCGATGTATTCCAGATAGTCTGTCATCTCCACCGTGTAAAGCCTCGAATTGGCGGCGAACGCACTTTCATCCAGCTTGATCACCGAAGCCGGCAGCACAACCTTCGGCATCCGCGTATTATAGAACGCTTTCTTTCCGATCTCCTTGAGCTCCTTTGGGAACTGCTGCTCCAGAAGGTTGATGCAGTCCTGGAACGCGCCCTCGCCGATCTTCTCCAGCATCGCCGGGAACTCGATATGCTCGATCTTGTCGTTGCAGTAGAACGCATAGGGGGAGATCTCCGTGATGCGGTCGTCGAACACCACATTGGTGACATTGAAGTCGTAGGAAGACCAGTAAACGACATTGTCGAAATGATTCTCCTTCTGCCGTTCATTCATATCCCACATCGGGCCGTAGCCTTCCAGATACAGAGTATCGTTCTCTAAGCGCCATGTGATATTGTCGCCGCATGCACAGACCGCATCCTTGTCGCTCGGATCATAATAGGGATAGATCCACGCATACGGATTGTACTTGGGATCGTAAGGATCATACGGATCGTAGTACGGTTTTTCATCATACGGATTATAGTAGGGATTGTCGGGATCGTACGGATCGTAACCCGGATTAAACGGATCATAGGGAATATCGGGATTGTAAAACGGAACATCGCTGAACGGATCTTCATCGTACGGATATTTCATATATGCATACGGATCATCCATCGGGAAATCCGAATAGGGATCATCCTGCTTCGGATCATATGCATCATATTCGTATGTATCCTTTCCGATCGAGGTCAGTTCCTCCGGATCCGTTTCCGTCGCCGTGGTTTCCCCGGACGCCGTTTCGGCTGCCGTCGTTTCCTCGGGCTC
>JAFZPL010000108.1 GCA_017550355.1 Oscillospiraceae bacterium
CGATGCTTGAAGAAATCGGCGATGCTGAGGAATCTGAAGAGACGGAGACTGAGGAAGAGGTCGAAATTCCGGATCTCGCTCCGATGCTTGAAGAGATCGGTGATACCGAAGAATCCGCAGAAACGGAAACTGAGGAAGAGGTCGAAATTCCGGATCTCGCTCCGATGCTCGAAGAGATCGGCGATACCGAGGAATCAGAAGAGACGGAGACCGAGGAAGAAGCTGAAATTCCGGATCTCGCTCCGATGCTCGAAGAAATCGGCGATACCGAAGAATCCGAAGAAGCGGAGGACGACGAAGAGGTCGAAATTCCGGATCTGTCAATGCTCCTTGAAGAAATGGGCGACAATGACAACGAATCCGAAGAGCCTGAATCAGAGCCAGAGCGCGTAGAATTGCCGACACTGGAGGAGATCAAGCTGCCGGATGAGCAGACGATTCCTGAGCTTGATGAGGAAATCCCTGGTCTGGAGCCGATTTTTGAAACTGCAACGCATGAACCCGCCGAGCCTGAGATCCCGCATCTTGCGATCGAGGATATGCCGCAGCTGGAAGCTATAAACGGCGAAACAACGGCAGCACACACATGGGGACAGGGCGGAGAGCTCCCGGCAGGCGATATGCCGATGCTGGAAGAAATCAAGTCTTCCCCGAATGCATCGAAGCCAAATACATGGACGCATACCGAAAGCCGCTTCACCGCGAAGGAATGCCGCAGGCAGTATCACGGCGAGCCGGAGTTCACCATTCCGGAGGGCTATCAGGAGATTCGTGCCGGCGCATGTGCCGGTCTGGACGATCTGGTCTCCCTGACGCTCCCGAATACTGTCACCAAGATCTATGCTGCCGCATTTGCAGACTGCTCAGCGCTGGAAAACGTCTTTATCCCGCTTTCCGTAACGGAGATCGAGGACGATGCGTTTGAAGGCTGTGACGCACTGCTCCGGGTGACCATGCCGCGTATCTTTGAAGATAAGGCTGGAAAACTCTTCCGAGACAGTGTCGACATCACATGGCTGGATGAGCCGAAAGAAGCTGTCAAGATCATCGGCGACGGCAAATACACCGCAAAGATCCGCCGCAAGGAATATAACGATGAAGCCATTCTGAAGATTCCGGAAGGCTATCTGGAAATCCGTGCAGGTGCGTGCGCAGGTCTGGAGGATCTCACATCCGTCAGCCTGCCGGAATCGCTCAGAAAGATCTGTTCCGGTGCTTTTGCAGACTGTGTCTCGCTGACCGGTATCACAATCCCGAAGAACGTGGAAGAGATCGAAGAGGACGCATTTGAGGGCTGCACCGCACTGACAACAGTGGCACTCTCACACGGTCTTTCCGATTCGATCAAGAAAGCATTCCCGTCTCACGGTATCAATTTCATCTATTTAGATTAACCATTTTGCATCCCGGTACGGTCATTTTGCCGTACCGGGATCTTTTTGTCTGCCGCATCTCAGAATTTTTTCTGCAATAGACTTGTTTTTTTGAGAGGAGTGTGCTATAATATGGAGAGAAATGCTTGAAAGGAGTGCTTCGTATGATTATCTTTGAAAACCATACCGGCAGTATCCGCGTTACAAAAACATATCTGTATTCGCTGATCGAGCATACTGTCACCGGCTGTTTCGGCGTTGCTGATCTGAACGATTCCTCGCCGATGGAGACCGTGCAGACAAAGCTGTTCCCCGGAGATATCCACCGCGGGATCAAGCTGCATGTGCAGAAAAATGCGATCGAAATTGATCTGCATATCATTACGGGTATCGGCGCGAATATCAGCGCAATCACCGCAAGCATCCAGAATAAGGTTCGCTATGCGGTCGAACAGGCGATCGGCATGGAACCGATTGCTGTGAATGTCTATATCGACGGTATTCGTGCGTAACGCGCATCAAGAATTGGAGGGTCTGTTTTGATTACGGGTAAAGAGTTAAAGTCTGCGATTATCCATGCTGCCATTCTGATCACAAATCAGAGACGTTCGATCGACGAACTGAATGTATATCCTGTGCCGGACGGCGATACCGGTACAAATATGTCGATGACGATCAGCGCGGCAAAGCGGGAACTGGAGCTTCTTTCGGATGACGTGACCGTTTCCGAAGTCGCGGATGTCACCGCTTCTGCAATGCTGCGCGGCGCACGCGGCAATTCCGGCGTCATCTCGTCTCTGCTGTTCCGCGGTTTTTCCAAAGGCCTTTCCGGTCTCAAAACGGCGGAAAACACGGATTTTGCAAATGCACTCGAAATCGGTGTGGCAGCTGCATATAAAGCTGTGATGAAGCCGACGGAAGGCACGATCCTGACGGTTTCCCGCATGGCTGCCAAAAAGGCTGCTGAGCTTGCGAAGAAAGAAAAGGACACAGTCAAATTCTGGCAGGGCGTTCTGAATGAGGCAAACAGTGTGCTGAAGCAGACAACGGAAATGCTGCCGGCACTCAAAAAAGCAAATGTTGTCGATGCCGGCGGACAGGGTTTCTGCGTGATCCTGACCGGTATGCTCAATGCGTTCCGCGGCGAGCCGATGCCGGAAGAGGCTGTCGAGCGCAGCACATCCGCACCGGATCCGAAGGTCGATTTCAATGCAGCAGTTGCGCAGTATGACGAAGAGATCAATTTTACTTACTGCACAGAATTCATCATCGAGAAGAACAACGCCAAGGTGGACGGCGCAAAGCTGCGCGCTTACCTGGAAACCATCGGCGACTGTGTGGTCGTCGTAGAGGATGATGAAATCATCAAAGTGCATGTGCATACCGATCAGCCGGGCAAAGCGCTGACCAAAGCACTGGACTTCGGTCACTTCATCAACGAACCGAAGCCGAAGATCGAGAATATGCGCATCCAGCATGAAAACAAAGTCAAGGAAGCACGGATCGTCAAGCAGCAGGAAGTTCTCCCCGTGGAACCGACCAAGGAATACGGCTTTGTTGCAGTTGCAGCGGGCGGGGGACTGGAGCGCACGTTCCTGGATCTCGGCGTCGATCAGGTCGTCAAGGGCGGACAGACGATGAACCCCTCCACGGATGATATTCTCCGCGCAATCCATGCAACACCGGCAAAAACAGTCTTTGTGCTGCCGAACAACAAGAATATCATCATGGCTGCGGAACAGGCGATCAATCTTGCAAACCGAAATGTCGTTGTGCTTCAGACACGCACAATCCCGCAGGGTCTCTCCGCTATGCTGGCGTTCGATGAAACCGCTAACACGGAGACCAACAGCTCTGAAATGACCAAGGCATTTGAAAAGGTGTCCTCCGGATCTGTGACCTTCGCTGCAAGAGATTCTGAGCTGGACGGTCAGAAGATCAAGAAAAATGATGTTCTCGCGATGGACAACGGCAAGCTCTCGTTCACTGAAAAAGATGTGAACAAAGCTGCCTACAAGCTGACAAAAAAGCTGGTCAAGAGCGATTCCAACTTCATCACGCTGATTTACGGTGCAGATGTCACCGAAGAAAAGGCGCAGCAGCTGTACGATCAGCTCACCGCCAAATTCGGCACAAAGCTCGATATCAGCCTGATTCCGGGCGGTCAGCCGGTATACTATTATCTTATCTCTGTCGAATAAGCATTAGAAAAGGACGGTAATCCGTCCTTTTCTTATTATAGTAGGGGAGTCGGTATGGAAAAAAGACAATTTCACAAGGAAATGGACGCAGTCATTCAGAAAATCCCTGCCGGGACGGTTCCGCGCCTGCTTTTGCACAGCTGCTGCGGTCCGTGCAGCACAGCCGTCCTTGAACAGCTGACGCCGTATTTTGAAATCGTGCTGTTCTTCTATAATCCGAACATTGCACCGGAAGAAGAATTTGCGCGGCGGCTTGCAACCCAGAAACAACTGCTTGCACAGCTGAAGACGCCGCATCCGATCACACTGATCGCACCGGACTACGATGATGCACCGTTCTGGGAAGCAGTCAAAGGCGCAGAGGACACGCCGGAAATGGGCGAACGCTGTGAACGCTGCATCCGACAAAGAATGATCGAAGCAAAGAAGGCTGCCGCGCTCTATCATTGCGATTATTTCACAACGACGCTGACAGTCAGCCCGCATAAAAATGCAAAATATATCAACGAATGCGGAGAGGCGCTGGCAGGTGAGGGGAGTGTGCAGTATCTTCCGTCCGACTTCAAAAAGAAAGGCGGCTACGCACGATCCGTTGCGCTTTCGGCTGAATATTCCCTTTACCGGCAGGATTACTGCGGCTGTCCGATGAGTCTGCAGGAAGCAGAGGCGCGCAGATTAGCGCGAAAAGCGAAAATATAGTACAAAAACAAGTCTGGGATTCACTTGGTTTTCACGTTTCTCATAAAATCGTTATTTTTTTCACAATCTTTCCGGATACCCCTTGACAATTGACCAGAAAATCAGTATACTATATCTTGTAGGAGGACAGTTGTATGCGTATCGCATATAGTTTGTCCTTCAAGAATGATGAATCAACACAAAAACGGAGGATATGAATCATGGGCAGAGTTTACAATTTCAGTGCAGGCCCGGCTGTTCTGCCGGAGGAAGTGCTCAAGCAGTGCGCAGACGAGATGATGGATTACCAGGGTTGCGGCATGTCCGTTATGGAAATGTCTCACCGTTCCAAGGTCTACGATCAGATCATCAAGGAAGCAGAGCAGGATCTGCGCGATCTGATGAATATTCCGGATAACTATAAGGTCATCTTCCTGCAGGGCGGTGCTTCTCTGGTATTTGCAGAGGTGCCGATGAACCTGATGAAGAAGGGCAAGGCTGCATACATCATCACCGGTCAGTGGGCAAAGAAGGCTGCACAGGAAGCAGAAAAGTACGGCGAAGTCGTCAAGGTTGCTTCTTCGGCTGACAAGACCTTCTCCTACATTCCGGATTGCTCCGATCTGGATATCCCGGAGGATGTCGACTATGTCTACATCTGCGAAAACAACACCATCTACGGCACCAAGTTCTGGCAGCTGCCGAACACCAAAGGTCATATCCTCGTTGCAGACGTTTCCTCCTGCTTTCTTTCTGAGCCGGTTGACGTCAGCAAGTATGGCGTGATCTACGGCGGTGTGCAGAAGAACGTCGGTCCGTCCGGCGTGCAGATCGTCATCGTCCGCGAAGACCTCATTGCAGACGGTCCTGCATTCAAGCAGACTCCGACCATGTGCGACTGGAAGATCCAGGCTGACAACGAATCTCTCTACAACACGCCGCCTTGCTACGGTATCTATGTCTGCGGTCTCGTGTTCAAGTGGCTGAAGAAGAACGGCGGTCTCGCTGCAATGAAGGCACTGAACGAGAAGAAGGCAAAGATTCTCTACGATTTCCTCGACCAGAGCAAAATGTTCAAGGGTACTGTCCGCAAATAAGACCGTTCTCTCATGAACGTCCCGTTCATCACCGGCAATGACGAGCTTGACAAGAAGTTCGTTGCTGAGGCAAAGGCAGCCGGTTTTGAGAACCTTAAGGGTCACAGATCCGTCGGCGGCATGCGTGCTTCCATCTACAATGCAATGCCGATCGAAGGCGTTGAGAAACTCGTCGAATTCATGAAGGCTTTTGAAGCTGCAAATTCGTAATTGCACATTTTCATAAGGAGGATGTTTCCTATGTTTCAGATTCAGACACTGAATAAGATCTCTGCGGTTGGTCTTGCGCAGCTCGGTGAGAACTATCAGGTTGCAGATGCCGTTGAGAATCCGGATGCGATTCTGGTTCGTTCCGCTGTGATGCACGAGATGGAGTTTGGCAGCAATCTGCTTGCAATCGCTCGTGCAGGCGCGGGCGTCAATAATATCCCGCTTGACCGTGCAGCAAAGGAAGGCGTTGTTGTCTTCAATACGCCGGGTGCAAACGCAAACGGCGTCAAGGAGCTCGCACTGGCCGGCATGCTTCTCGCATCCCGTGATATCGTCGGCGGTATCAACTGGGTGCAGACCATCAAGGGCGAGGAGACCGTCGCAAAGATGGTCGAAAAAGGCAAGTCCAAGTTTGCAGGCACTGAGATCAAGGGCAAGAAGCTCGGTATCATCGGTCTGGGCGCAATCGGCGGCCCGCTCGGTAATGCTGCGATTCACCTCGGCATGGAAGTCTACGGCTGCGACCCGTACATTTCTGTTGAAGCTGCATGGAATCTGTCCCGCGCAATTCACCATGTCAAGACGCGTGACGAGATCTTCCGCACCTGCGATATCATCAGCGTTCACACCCCGCTGATCAAGAGCGAGAATCCGGCTGACAACACCGAGAAGATGATCAATGCAGAGACCATCGCAATGATGAAGGACGGCGTGATCATCCTGAACTTCGCCCGTGATCTTCTGGTCGATGATGAGGCGATGGAAGCTGCTCTGAAGTCCGGCAAGGTTCGCAAGTATGTCACTGACTTCCCGAATGCAAAGACTGCAGGCATGGAGGGTGTGATCGCACTCCCGCACCTCGGCGCATCCACGGAAGAAGCAGAGGACAACTGCGCAGCAATGGCTGCAAAGGAGCTCGTGGATTACCTCGAAAACGGCAACATCAAGAACAGCGTGAACTTCCCGAATGCAGAGCTGAACAACGTGATCGGCAAGAAGATCTGCGTTCTGCACATGAATGCATCCAACATCATCGCACCGCTGACGACTGCAATCGCAAATGCAGGCGGCAACATCGAAAACATGGTCAATGCAAGCCGCAAGGAGTATGCATACACCATGATGGATGTGACCGGCGACATTGCACAGTCTGTGATCGACGGTCTGAAGAATGTGGACGGCGTGATCCGTGTCCGTGTGATCGGCTAATAGTGAATACAAAAGAGCCCCGATACTTTTCGGGGCTCTTTCCTGTTTACTTCGCGTGCTTATTCTGACCGCTCTTTTTGTTTGACTGCTGAGCGTTTCTGTTTGGATCGTCCTGCTTAACGGGCGGAACTTCTTCGGAAGACGGAATCTGACCGTTTCTCCAAAGCGGATTCGACTGTTCTTTCATCATGAACACCTTTTAGCTGCAACTTGCATCGACGGAGGATCCTGTGCATTCGGAAACTCCGCGGCAGTACGATCATACCGCAGAAATAGCATTTGCAGAAAACCGGTAAATATACAGCTTCGTGGACTGTCGGACAAATTAGGCAGAAGGTAACCGAAGCCACTAATTGCACCTAATCCATCGTCAGTGTCAAATTGAAACAGGCTACTCTGTATCGAGTAGCCTGTTTGTTTTAGAGTCGGAAGCTGGGGGAGGGTGTTGCATCAATGCCTAGCTCGTGAGCAGCTCGTAGCAGAATCATTGTTTCTTCTCCGAGGTCATGTTCCGTAGTATAGTTGATTGCTCCTTGGATGTCGGTGAGGGGGAATGTGGGGCCTCCTGCGAAGCTGATGCGCTTGCATTCTTTGACGATGCCGTGAATACGTCTTTCCGGATAGAAGTATTCATAGCCGTTGTAATGGTATGTGTAGTCAGCTCTTTCTTTGGGCTCAGACCATTTTCCGGTATAGTCTCCGTAGGCGTCTTTGAGCTCTTCGATGATGGTATATACAAACGTCATAGCATTTTCCTTTCTGCCTCGTTCTGATCGAGGGCTTGACAAGTTGTGTGGATATGTGGTATAATAACCTCAGCAAGGGACGGGGCACTCCGTTGCCCTTGCGTTGGTTATCGCTTTGCCGGCTGGTTTCCTTTGGTCTGGGGTTCAGCCGGCATTGTTATGCCTTACTGTTCGTTGAGTTTGTGCCTCAGCTCGTCGCGTTCAGCTTCAACTTGCTCGAGCTTTTGCTCTGCTTCAGCAAGTTTGATGCGGAGGCGTTCGTTTTCGCGTGTAAGCGCCATGATCTCCTGCTGATTCTTGTATGCAAGGTCAGCCATTGTCCAGCCCATTGCCATATGCTCCTCCTTCCTGTATCCGGTGCCTTCTGCCAGTGCCTGCTGATACCCCTTTCTCGATGCTCTCCCGCCCTCTATGCATCCTCAGACGGTGCCGTTTCCCCGTCCTCCCTGGCTGCGCCTGCGCTCTGGATTGATGCCTTTTGGTGGGGTTAGCTGATTCCCCACCAGCTAGCATCTTATGCCTTTCGGAGCCGGTCCCTTCATCCGCATTTCACACAGCATATAGGCTGATGGATATCAAGGGTCTGAATCGTTTACGATTCTATGAAATGCATAAATAAGCCGACACGAGAAACGTTATTTAGATTCGGCATAATGAACACATTGATACGCAGTATCAATTTGTCATTATGCTGAATCCCTTCCAGAAACCTTCCTCGGCTTATTTGTGCATTTCGTACCCTTGAAATCCATCAGAATATATGCTACAATGCGGAGGATGAAGGGACGGCGAGAAGGCATGAGATGCGGTCGGAAGAATGAGGAATGACGATTTACAGGCGGAGCAGTCGATTTACTGCCCTCGATGGGCAGTGAATCGACAGATACCAGATAGAGAGCAGAAACACATACAGACATACATACAGAGACACCTATACCCGGCAAAAGCCAACGGCTTGCCGGGTATAGGTGTCTGTTAAGTTTTAGATACAGATATCAAAATCAGGAACAGAATGTACTACGATTAAAGAACATTCTGTTCCAGTGTTCCAGATATAAGAAAAACACGTAAAAGCATATGAAAAAATGGAAAAAACTGGAACGGACAAAAAAATGTCACTGTTCCAGTTTTCTTTCTTCTCTTCCGGATCCTGTCGAGCCGGCTGAGCTCGCTCTGGGTGCCGGCTATGTGTTGACTTCCTTCTTGTCGGTTCGTCCGGTGAGATAATCAAGAGATACTCCGTAAAAATCTGCAAGCATAATGAGTTTGTGTACCGGAATTTCTCGTTTTCCTGATTCGTATAACTGATATTGTTGCTGTGTGATTTGCAACACCATTGCAATTGCGAGTTGCTTTAGGTCTTTGTCTTCTCTTAGGTTTCGTATTCTTTGGTAACAATACATATAATTCCCCTCCTCGTTTTGTGCACCTATACGAATTATACCACATTTGATTGAATGTACTTGACAAATCATTCGTTTGAGTGTAAAATAACTTTAAGATACATTCATTTGAATGTATCGCAAGCCGAGGGAGGAGAGCGCCAGGAGCGCCGGGTGGATAGTCTGCATTTGTTCGCTGCTTATGTAGACTAGGTAGGCTTGTAATACGGGAAACAAGCCATAGAAGCCCTGTGTGGGCTCCGGTGAGACTCCGGTGTTTCCCGCCCAATAGGGTAAGCACTGCTGATGATGTACGTATGGATTTATAAACCAGATGGAGGGTGTGCGGTTCGATTCCGCCTAGCTGGGTTAGCTGCGAGGCTATTGAGGTACAGCACTCTTGACAGAATCAGCCCTCGAAGGTCGCTCCGGAGAGGATCGTGTGTGATTCCAGACCGCTTCTGCACGGTATGCAGAAAAATGTCCCTCCGGAACGGTTCCGGATGTTGTAGCTTTATCCTGTGAAGTGTTCACGCGCTTTTCAGGGGATATTTACCAGTAGCCGACAGAAAGTGCTTGATAGTTAGTTGGTGAGGTGACGGCTCACCAAGGCGACGAGAAGCAGCCTTCGGGAGTTGCAAGCGGTTTGGTAGAAATGAAGCGTGACTGTTTCTGCGCAGTTCGCAGAGCTCCGAGCCGGACGGGATTCCGGAAGAAGTAAGAGGGGTGGCTGCATACCTGATTCCAAGCAGCAGGGAGGTAAATATGAAGAATAACTATTTTGTCGGTTTTGCTTCTGGAACATCCAAGAAGACCGGTCGCCCGTGGTGGGCTATCAATCTGTTCGGTCTCAATCGTTACGGACACATTGACATTATTCCTGTGTTCCTTAAGTCTGAGGAAGAGTTTCAGGAGATGCAGAAGATCGCTCCTCCGCTGTTCTCGGCTGTCACTATCCTGCGTGATGCAAACGACAACGTTGCCTCTTTCAAGGCGGTTGATGGTGTTGCAAAGCTCAACGTGCAGTAATTGCGCAAATTACGCTGATTTTACTGTAAAGGGGGTGTGATTATGGGATATGATCTGTTCGCTGGCTCTCTCCTTGAAGGTGAGGTCGTTTTTGGTACTGAGTATCAGGCTGTTATCGGTGAAATGACTTCTGTCTTTACTGCTTCTGCACTTTCTTCGATTCTGGTCTATGCTGTCTGTGCCTGTGTCGGCCTGGTTCTCTTCTGGTTTGCTATCCGTAAGGTCGGGGGTATCTTCATGCGTGCCTTCAAGAAGGGCAAGCTTCGCATCTGAGGGACTGTGTGTTCCCTGACGTTTTCAATAACCGGCTGTGGCGGGAGGAGGCTTCTTCCCGCCACTTTTCTATTTTTTTTGAGGATTATGATACTTATGGAAGATTTAATTGTTTGTGATGGTCTGTGCGCCTTTTGCGGTTGCACAAATTGTATTAATCATCCGGTAAATTATGAATACGGTTCAGAATATAATGATCCTTGGGATGATTTTGATAC
>JAFZPL010000109.1 GCA_017550355.1 Oscillospiraceae bacterium
GCTGCATACGATGATCGTTGACAAGAAACTGAAAGGTGTCAAGGCTGTGCAGACACTCTCCCGCCTGAACCGGACCTGTGCCGGTAAGATCGACACGTTTATTCTGGATTTCGCCAACAAGCAGGAGGAAATCCTCGATGCATTTCAGCCGTTCTATCAGGCAACCTCGCTGGAACAGGAGGTCAATGTCGATCTGATCTACCAGACCGAGCGTGAACTGCTTGATTATGCGATCTATAACGAAACGGATATTGATGCGTTCATTAAGGAGTGGAGCAAATCCGGCAAGCAGGATTCCGCTGCAATGGGCAGAATGACAAGCGTACTCAAACCTGTAACGGACAGATATAACCTGAAAAATTCCGAACAGCGGTATCAGTTCCGCCGCCTTGTGAGGAATTTTGCGAAATGGTATGGATATATCACGCAGATCGTCAGAATGTTCGATGCGGAAATGCAGAAGGAATATTTGTTCCTGTCCTATCTGCTGCATTTGCTGCCGAACGAGACTGATGAGCCTGTTGATCTGGAAGGCAAACTGAAGCTGGAATATTACAAGCTGCAAAAGACGTTTGAGGGCGCGATCCAGCTGCAAAATGTTGACGGGGAGTATATTCCGGCGAAGCAGAAGGGTGCAAGCGGTCAGCAGAAGAAAAGCAAACTCGACGAGATCCTTGACAGGATCAATGAGCAATACAAGGGTGCATTCACCGAAGCGGACAGAGTGATGATCCATGCGCTGCATAATAAGCTGATGCAAAATCAAAAGCTGAAGAATTCAGCCGGAACGACTGATCCGGTGATCTTCACAGAGAGCATTTTCCCGCAGGTGTTTGGCGATACGGCAATGGAGAGTTACACAGAATCGCAGGAAAGCTATGAATCCCTGTTCTCGGACCGAAACAAGTACAATGCAATCATGAGCGCACTTGCCGGAGTGATTTATCGGGAAATGCGGAAATCAGCAGAATAACACGAACCCGGCAGTACGCAAAGCTCTGCCGGGTTTGCACTATATTATTTAAATTGTTAATTAATCATCGCTGTCATCATAATTAATATTAACGCCAACATCTTCATAATTTGCAAACTCATCCATTTCGTCCGGGGATAGTTCCCGAAAGACCAAATCAACACCTATTATCTCATCAGGTGCGGGAAGCGGTTCCGAATATGGATGAAGTGGCGGATAATTTTCCATAGAGTATGGAAAATTGTCGAGCCAACTCAGCCATTCTTTGGGTGATATTTCTTGATTTTGCAGCTTGTCTTCGATTTCTTTCCAGGCACAAATTGCGGATATTAAAGCAGGGTCTTCCACTTTCAGATATGTACCATCTTCCGTAACAAACGGGGAGATTCCAGCAATAGATGATATTTCAAAAAGTATATGCATGATATCTGAATAGTCAACGATACCACGAGAGCGCAACGCAGCCGGAGAGACTTGCAGTCTTTCGGCAACTTTTTCAATTTGCGCCTCGGTGATGATTCTCGTACCGTTTTCCAAATGCCGCATTTCAGATTCAGACACACCACATACGTTGGCAAGTTCAGATGTTTTAATCTTTTTCCTTTTCCGGATAGAGCGAATCTTATTTCCGGCAAAATCTAAAAATTTCATAAAAATGCCTCCAAGGGCTTGACAAAACCTAAAAAACAGTGTATAATAAATTCGATACTTAAGAGTATCAAAAACACATGAGAGTAAAAACTCATTTCTCAAGCATTACAACTGTGTAATGTGGAAAACAACACTCAAAAAAACAGGAGGTATTAAAATGGACAAACAGCAATCTACCCTGCCCGAATGCCTGACCATCACGGTGGATGAGGTGGCTGCAATTCTGGGCATCAGTCGTTCCCTGGCATACTCTTTCGTAGAACAGTCATTTATCGATCACAGCCCCATTAAGGTTCTGAAAATCGGCAAATGTTATCGTGTGCTGCGTCAGAGTTTTTTCGAGTACGTACTGGGAAAAAAGGAGGTGTCTGCCTGATGTCGATGATAGTTGTCAAAAAGCGTAAGAACGGACTGGTATACTATCTGGTGCAGAACCTTCGCCATGAAGACGGCAAAAGATACCAGCACTGGATCCCCTGTGCATCGGCAGTTGATGCCAAGCTTTTGAAGCCAGAGGTGGATGAGGCTGAAGCACGCAACGAAAAGTATGTGATCCCGATCGAATTTCAGCTTCTCCGTACCGGTGTAAAGGCACAGCCTGCTGTACTGCAGCCCAGCACTCCGATGACAGTCGAACAGCTTGTTCGGGCGTATATCGAACATCACAGTGCTTTGGGATTTTGGGAAGCAGCAACACGGCGAATCGCAGATTCCATTAGTATAAACTACATTTACCCTTATATCGGATCCATGTTGATCAAATCAGTGCGAGCAAGGGATTTGCAGGCGTATTATGATGATTTGCCCAATCACCCGGCTGTTCAGATGAAGAAAAGTGCCAAGCCGAAACCGATCAGCAAGCGTACCGTTCGTGAAATCAACAAACTGCTTCGTCCAGCATTTGCTTACGCCGTCACGCTGGGATACATCGAAAACAATCCAACACTCAATGTTCAGATGCCGCGTGTTGAAAAAAAGAAGCGTGAGCAGTGGACCGCTGCGGAAGTCAAAACAGCCATTCAGTGCTGCGAAGATCCGACATTCCGGCTTATGATGAAGCTGATGTTCAGCTGTACGCTTCGAACAGGTGAGCTGACCGCTCTTTCCTACGAAGACATTGTCCTTGATCCGAAAGACGATGAGCGTCCCTATGTATCAGTCAAAAAAGAACTTGCACGGCTGAACAAAACACATATCGAACAGACGAAGACAGAAATCTATCGCACGTTTCCGGAACTCGGTCCGAAACAGAAGACGGTTGTGGTGCTGAAAAAGCCGAAAACAAAATCCAGCGTTCGTAAGATCTATCTTCCGGATGAACTGGTTGAGGAACTGAGACAGCATATCGCCAATCAGAAGAAAGAACAGGCAGGAAACGGCTTTCCGTCCTACGATTTACTGTTTTGCAATTCGAACGGCAGTCCGCTTGCGGATGCGACGCTCGTGAAACGCTTCAAGAAACTGATCCGTGAACACAATCTTCGTGAAGTGGATATGTACTCGCTTCGACATTCCGGTGCGACCTATAAGCTCACCAAGTCTCATGACATCAAGGCGGTTCAAGCTGACATGGGTCACAGTTCAGCAGACATGATTATGGAAGTCTACGCCACGATACCGCTTGAGAGCCGTCAGCAGCTTGCAGACCATACGGATTCATTCCTGAAGGATCTGGACAAAACAGAACAAGACGGACAACAGACAACAGAAAAAACCAATGAAGATGAAGCAAACACAACGAACTGATGGCGGATTGCTGGCACATTTCGCTTTTCCGTTCCGGCAAACTGCAATTTGCTGGCGGATTTTCAGTCCGTGCATACTGACTGCAATCGGTATGAAAGAGGCATTTGTTAAATAGATTTTACGCTATCCGCTGTCCATCTCTCCATTTGACGAAACAGCGAAAACGCACATAAATACAAGCGTTTTCGCTGTTTCAAAACGTCCCAGACAGGGTTCGAACCTGCGGCAGCCCGCTTAGGAGGCGGATCCTCTATCCAGCTGAGGTACTGGGACATATCAATCAAAATAACAGAAAAGGCAATCGCTCGGTCGAAAGTTTAGGAGGCACCCGCTCTATCCTACTGAGCTATCAGGGCTTATAACTATATGAAACATGAAATATCGCTGTTGGGGATATACTTAGGAGGCGAACCCTCTATCCTACTGAGGTACCGGGGCATATTATAAGCAAAGCCTCCCACGTAAGTGAGAGGCTCTGGTGCGCCGGAAGGGATTCGAACCCCCGACCTACTGGTTCGTAGCCAGTTACTCTATCCAGCTGAGCTACCGGCGCACATGACTTCCGTCAACTCTGATATTATAGCACATTTCAAAGCATTTGTCAACCCCTTTTTCAAAATTTTTTTGAATGGCGGTTTCAAGTGCGTTTTGAGGGAGAAATTGGGGCATGATACGGAATTTTCTATGTCGGAAAAGCCATACAAAATATTATATATAGTATATCCCGCCGCTTATCTGCTGAATGTCGTTCTGAAAGGGGCTTCGCCGCGAAATTATGGCGTTTTTTCATGCGAAAAAGATTTTTTTAGTGTAAAAAATGGGACGGTGCCTCAAAAAATCCGTTTTTCGAAAAAAACTCAAAAAATTTTTTCTGATTACCCCGTTTTTTCTTCCGGTGCTCCGTAACCTATAACCAGAAACCGCAAGACGGGTTCCGCTCCCAAAACGGAGTGAAAATTTCAATGAAAAAAGGAGTAATGAATCATGGACACCAGAAAAAAGATCGTTTCCGCTATCGCTGCACTCGCAGTGCTGTCTGCAATGGGCGGCCTGACCGCTTTCGCAGGTAACGTCGCTGACAACACTGAGACCCCGGCTGTTGTCGAGGAGATCGCACCGGCTGTGACCACTGCTGCGGCAGAGGCTCCGGCACCGGCAGAGACCACAGCTGCTGCACCGGCAGAGACTCCGGTTGTTGACGCCGAGACCGAGGAAGTGCTGAAGGAAGTTGTCGAGGATGCACCGGCAGTCATCGCTGAGTCGCTTGAGAAAGTCAAGCCGGCAAAGCACGTTGGCAAGAAGGAGATCCTTGAGAAGATCGATGAAGTGTTCGATACTGAGAAGCAGGATTTCAAGGATGCAGACGCGAAGGCTGATTGGTTTGAGTTCTGCGATTCCCTGAAGGCAGCAGAGCCGAAGAAGCCGGAAAAGCCGGAGAAGGAAGAGGCTGAGAAGCCGGAGAAGCCTGCTGAGGAAGGCGAGAAGCCGGAACTGCCGACTCCGCCCGCACCGGTAGAGGAAGGCGAGAAGCCGGAACTGCCGACTCCGCCTGCACCTGCTGAGGAAGGCGAGAAGCCGGAACTGCCGACTCCGCCCGCACCTGCTGAGGAAGGCGAGAAGCCGGAGCTCCCGACTCCGCCCGCACCTCCTGTTGCACCGCACGAGAAGGAAGAAGGCCCTGCAGGCCCGAAGCACGGTCCGGCAGCTCACGAGCATGTCGCTCCCGGCAAGGAGAAGAAGGCTGACGAGACCACAACTGCCGCTGCTGAGGAAGTTGTGGAGACCGTCGAGACAACTGCTGTTGTCGAGGGCTGATTTCCCCGTAGCATATCCCCAATCTCTCTGAATATCTCATAAAATGCTCAAGCGGCTGAACGCACCCTGTTCAGCCGCTCTTTTTATGAGAAGTCAGGCGCAATGGTGTATCCGGCTTTGGCGTTTCCGGAACATGCAAAGCATCCCGTTCAAGCAAATCTAGCTGATAATGAAAATGATACTGTAAAAGATAATGAGAATGAGAGCGATAATGTGCCGCGTACCAAATTCCGCGGCGGCGATCAAAGCAGTGATGAGATCGCTGCCACGCCCTCTCCCTCTCCTTTTGCTCCGTCTGAAATTTGGGAGGGGTGCGGAGCGCCGTCTCCTTACGCCTGACGAAAAAGCGCCCGCCTCGCGTTGGTGGTCTGTTGCAGACAATACCGCGAGTCGGGCGCTTTCGATTATCAGAATATTGGGAACGCGACAATGCCGGCAGGTGCTGCCCGCCGTGACAATGGATGCGGACACTGTCCGCCGCATGTTATTTGAAGAGACCGAACAGCCCTTTCTTTTTCTTCGGCTGTTCATCCTCGCTCATTAGGCAGTCCCGCACGCAAAGCAGAGGCATCACAGCGTCGAGAAATTCCTGCTTCTTCTTCGGGTTGAAATCCGTCATGCGGTCTGAACGGTTCAGAAGCGCAGAGAGATCCGCGTCCGCAGACAGATCGGTCTCGTCGATGAAGATCAGCAACGTGCTGAGATCAAGCGCCGCTGCTGCCTGGAGCTGGAGCCGGCACATCGGATCTGCCGTCCATTCCTTCGATATCACGATCACTGCCGCCCGGCATTTTTCAAAGCGTGATGCCTCTGCATCCTCCGTCAGCGCACAGCCGTTGTCCGTGCTCCAGACGCGCACACGGCTGTCCAGCAGGCATTCTGCAATCTGTTCCGCGGTTTTCCGGTTCTCCTTTGAGAAGCAAAGCGCGAGGTAATCGGCGTTTCCCTGATAATAGTCCATAGATCCGACCTCCTTTTTCTTCATTATACCACGATCTCTGCAAAAATGCAATACATGCCTGACGCAGTCTGCATAACGGGGGACGATATCCGGAGACAGCGGTAATCTCTCTTTTCTGAGCTTTTTACAGGGGTTTGCTTTACTATTAGACGAATATTTATATTTTGCTATTGCGTTTTTCAGTGAAATATGCTATAATAGAGATATAGCTTTTTCTGTTTGCGGAAACCAACGGCATAATGAATCAATAAACGCGAAAATACGATAATTTTACCATTCACTGCAAAGGAGGAACTACAATGAAGAAGATCGGTCGGCTCATGAACATCGCAATGGGTATTGCGCTGAGTTTTTGCCTGTCGCTCACAGGCACGCTTTCCTCAGGGCATTTTGAGAGCATCGAATTTCTGTGCAGCTTTCTCATCAGCACCGCGATCAGCATTGTGATCGGCTTTTTTGTACCGATCCGTCCCATCACCGAAAAGGCGTGCGGCAGTCTTCCGCGCGGCAGCTTCAAACGCAAATGTGTGGAGGCGCTGATCCCGGACCTCATTTATACGCCCGTCATGACCGTGGCAATGGTTTACCTCGCTTACTGGAACAACCACCGCATGGGCGGACAGATGCCGTTTGTCCCGCCGCTGATCAAGGGCCTGATCCTGAGCCTGATCGTCGGCTATATCCTGAGTTTTGTTCTGATGCCGCTGTTTCTCAAACGCCTTCTGATGGAGCAGGGCATCCAGATGCCCCCGCACGGTCAGCCTGAAAATCATCCGCCAAAGGAGTGAACGATATGCCGGATCAAAATGCAACACATGAACAGTCATCACTGCACAATGTCTCTTTCTCACAGCTTGCAGTCGCACTTGCTGCCGACTACGAAAGCATCTTCCTGATTGACACTTCCGACGATTCCTATATTGAATACTGCATCGATGGCGAAGGAAAGACGCTCACTCCCCGTATGCAGGGCGGTGATTTTTATGCGGACACGATCCGGAATGCGCGTGTGATGCTGCATCCGAACGATCAGGAGTATTTCCTGAAGATGCTCCGCAAGGAAAATGTGATGGAGGCGCTTTCTCTCAGCAAATCCTTCTCTATGAATTACCGTCTGATCGTGAACGGTGTGCCGCGCCACTATTTCCTCAAAACGATCCGTGCCAGCGGTGACGGGAGACGGTACATCACGATCGGCGTGCGCAATGTGGACGATGAAGTGCGCCGTCAGGAGGAGGCAGAACGTCTTTCCCGCACCTATTCTGCAATCGCAAAATCGCTTGCGAGCCTCTATGAGGTGATCTATTTTGTAGACACGTTCACGGAGGAATATATCGAATACAATTCTTCAGAGGAATATTCCAACCTTGGCTTGTTTACGGACGGAAAGAACTTTTTCCGTCAAACGCAGGAGGATACGCTGAAGGTGGTGCATCCGGAGGATATCGAGCGCGTGCGGCAGGATCTCAAAAAGGAAACGCTGCTCAGATATCTGGAAACGCATTATTCCTTCTCCACCACTTTCCGTCAGCTTCTGGACGGCAGATTTCAGTATGTCAATCTGATCGCGTTCCGCCAGCAGGGGGATGAACGCCATATAGTGATCGCCGTACGCAATATCGATGCAGCAAAGCGGCATGAACTGGCGATCGCGGAGGAGAACGAGACGTATAACCACATTGCAAAGTCGCTTTCCAGCCGTTATGAGGTCATCTACTATATCAATACCGACACGAATGCCTTCACGGAGTATTCGTGCAGCGACGGTTATGCAAAGCTCGGCATCCGGCAGGAGGGCGAAGATTTCTTCAAAAGCTGCGACAGGGACATCCGCGACTATATCCATCCGGACGACCAGAAGGATCTGCTCGAAAGCCTTCAGAAGGAGCATCTGCTTGAAACGCTCAAGGAAACCTCAACGCTGCGCTTCACCTACCGGCAGCTGCTGGAGGATCGCTCACAGTATGTGACCATGCTGATTGTGCAGCCGAAAAACGATAAGCACCACATCATTATGGCGGTGTTCAATGTGGATGCACAGATGCGCCGTGAGCAGGCGATGGCAAACAAGAACCAGACCTTTGAAGAGATCATTCGTGCGCTTGCAAGACGCTATGAGGTAATCTATTACGTAAATCTTTATACAAACGAATACCAGGAGTTCAGCTCCAGCGAAAAATATGCGAAACTGGCGATCGGCGCGACCGGACAGGAGTTTTTCAAGGAAGCGCAGATCAATATGAAGCGCGATATCTATGCTGAGGATTATCCGCTGATGGCAGAATGCATGACCAAGGAGCATCTGCTGGAAAGCATGGATGAGACCGGCACGACGACCATCAACTACCGGCTGATGCTGGACGGTGTGCCGCAGTTTGTCACGCTGTTTGCGATCCGTCCGAAGGAGGATTCCAGTCATATTATCGTTGCCGTTGCGAATGTGGATGCCGCAAAGCGCAGAGAGCTGGCATACCGTGACGCACTCGGCAGCGCGATCGACATGGCAAGCCGCGATGCGCTGACCGGCGTGAAGAACAAGCACGCCTATGTCCAGACCGAGATCGAGCTGGACGGACTGATCGAGCAGGATGCAAGCCCGGATTTTGCAATTGTGGTACACGATATCAACGGGCTGAAGCATATCAACGACACGCTGGGACACCGCTCCGGCGATCTCTATATCCGGAAAGCCTGCAATATCATCTGTGAGGCGTTCCAGCACAGCCCTGTTTACCGCATCGGCGGCGACGAATTTGCCGTGGTGCTGCGCGGAAATGATTATGAGCACCGCGAAGAACTGATGGCGAATCTCCGCGAAACCGTCCGCCGGCAGGCGGAAGCGCATCAGGTGACTGTCTCGTCCGGCATATCTGAGTTTATCCGCGGGACGGATCTCCGTGTACAGGATGTCTTTGAACGCGCAGACGACGCAATGTACAGGGACAAAAAGCTTTTCAAGGCGCAGTATTCGGGATGAACGCCGCTGCTTCCGGCGGGCATCGGAAGCATGGTTACCATATATTACGGGGTACATGAGAATGGATATGAACAATCACAGCGATGCTTTGGCATTTTACCAGCTGCTGGAAAAGATCATACGGGCGCTGACCGCACAGGAGCGCACGGAGACCGTGAAGGCGAAGGGATACCTGGCAGAGATGTGCAAAATGTTCCGGCTCTCAAAGGGGACGACGCAATTTTACGAGGGCATCAATGAAGAGGCTGCCGGACAGGGGGAAACACTCATTGCGTATGATGACGGCAGCGAATGCAAGCCGGTGATGAGCGTTCGCGTCGTGACGAAGGTGCGTGCAGTCGTGATCTGCACGGTGTATATGCGGGACGGTGTGGAACCGCTCTCGGATGATGAGCGGGACAAGATCGACCTCGTTATGCGGACGGTGCTGACGGCAGTGAGCCGGAACCGGATGCAGCTTGCAATCGAGCGCCTTGCGTTTCACGACGAAGCGGGCTACCGCAATATGCGTGCCTATCTGCGTGCGCTTGCAAAAATGAACGAAATGCGTCAGCTCGGCTCTAAGGCGGCGATGCACTTCAATCTGCGGCATTTTTCGCTGGTCAATCAGCAGATCGGAAAGTCGGCGGGTGATGTTGCGCTGCGCAGTCACTATAACGGACTTTCCAAGATGATCGGCGACGGCGGCACTGTCTGCCGTCTGGGCGGTGACAATTTTGTTGCGATCTGCGACAAATCGCAGCTGGAGGCCGTGCTGGATTATCTCACGGAGACGCCCGTGCTCTATGATCTCACCTCCGGCAGGCGCATCCTGATTGCAGCCACTGCGGGTGTTTTTTCGCTTCCGGACGGCTTTGTGATGCGCGCTCCGGGACAGATCCTGGATAAGATCGTTGCCGCATCCTATGCAGCCCGCACCGGCGGCAAGGAGCAGATCGTCTTTTATTCGGATACGCTCAAGCAGAACAAGGAGCGTTCCATGCGCGTGCAGCAGCGGTTTCCGGAGGCAATGCGCAACGAGGAATTTCATGTTTTCTATCAGCCGAAGATCGACATCCGCACAGGCAGAATAATCGGAGCAGAGGCACTGTGCAGGTGGTTCCGGAACGGAGAAATCGTAGCTCCGACGGATTTTATTTCCGTTCTGGAGGAGACGAACGATATCTGCAAGCTGGATTTCTACATGCTGGATCATGTCTGCGCCGATATCCGCCGCTGGCTCGATGAGGGAAGGGAGGTCGTGCGCGTCTCTGTCAATCTTTCACGCAAGCACATGATGGATATCGATCTGCTGAAAAATATCATTGATGTCATCGACAAATATGAGGTGCCGCATGAATATGTGGAGTTTGAACTGACCGAGACTACGACGGATGTGGAATTCCGCGATCTCAAGCGCGTGGTTGCGGGCTTGCAGAAAGCCGGTATTTACACCTCTGTAGACGATTTCGGCGTCGGTTATTCTTCGCTGAATCTGCTGTGTGATATTCCGTGGAATGTGCTGAAGGTCGACCGGAGTTTTCTGCCTGTCGACACGGACGATGCTGACAGCATGCGCACGATCATGTTCAGACATGTTGTTGCGATGGCGCGTTCGCTCGGTATGGAGTGTATCGCGGAGGGCGTGGAGACCGAACGGCAGGTTCGTGTACTGCTCGAAAACGGCTGCGATCTGGCGCAGGGGTTCTTTTTCGACAATCCTTTGCCTGTCGGGGAGTTTGAAACGCGGCTGGGCAAATCAGATTACCCTGTTCTTTCATGAAGAAGGCGCTGCCCGCCGGATCTTTCGGGATCCGGCGGTTTTGCTTTGCATTTTGGGGCTTGACAAGAACCGAAATATATGGTATAATGGTCATGCTGAAAATACAACTGTCCGTCTCAGACGGATGATTTTCCCTGTCGGGAAGGAGGCACTTGACTTCCATGAAAGCGAAAACATGGGTTGTTGTCGATGCTTCTGTGCTTCCGGAGGTCATTACCAAGACGCTCACAGTGAAGCGGATGCTCGCAAACCGCGAGGAGAAAAGCTCCTCTGCTGCCTGCCGGACAGTCGGCATTTCACGCAGCGCGTTCTATAAGTACCGCGACTGCGTTTTCATCTACGAGGAACAGATGCGCGAACAGATCTTCACGGTCTATCTGCTGCTCCATGACGAAGCCGGCGTGCTCTCCGGCGTGCTGCACGCGCTGTCCGCTGCGGATGCGAACGTGCTGACGCTCAATCAGAGCATCCCCGTGGACGGTGCCGCCACAGTGACGGTCACGTTCCGGCTCGGCAATGCCGCGGATGTCCCCGCACTGGTCAATGCGCTCGGCGAATGCAACGGCGTCGTGGAGGTGCGGCTGCTTTCCGGCTCGTAAACGATTTATTATATTTATTAAAGAAAGGATGCTCCGGATCCGGAGCGAACAGATCATTATGAAAAAATTTGCAGTCCTAGGCTTTGGTACGGTCGGCTCCGGCGTTGTGGAGCTCTTTTACAGAAACCGCAAAAAGATTGAAGAAAAGGCATACTGCCCGCTGGAGCTCGCCTATATTCTCGATCTCCGCGATTTCCCCGATTCTCCGTATGCAGACAAACTGACGAAATCCATCGACACCATCCTCGCAGACGAAGAGGTCTCCATCGTTGCAGAGTGCATGGGCGGTGTCGAACCGGCATTCACGTATCTGATGCAGTGCCTGAACCGCGGCATCAGCGTGGTGTCCTCCAACAAGGAACTGATCGCGCAGAAGGGCGCGGAGATGCTCGCTGCTGCAAAGGCACACAACTGCAACTGTTTCTTTGAGGCAAGCGTCGGCGGCGCGATCCCGATCATCCGCCCGCTGCACCGCTGCCTTGCTGCCAACGATATCACCGAGATCGACGGCATCCTGAACGGTACGACGAACTACATCCTCAACAAGATGCTCACCGACGGCATGGACTTTGAAACGGCGCTCGCAAAGGCGCAGAAACACGGCTATGCGGAGCGTGAGCCCAGCGCAGACGTGGACGGACATGATGCATGCCGCAAGATCTGCATTCTGTCTTCGCTGGCGTTCGGCAAGCATGTCTATCCGGAAAGCGTCTACACCCGCGGCATCCGTGAGATCTCGCTGGAAGATGCATTTGCAGCGGATACGCTCGGCGGTGCAGTCAAGCTGATCGCATCCGTGCGCAGACTGGCTGACGGCAAGATCCTGCCTTCTGTCATGCCGACGTTTGTCCCCTACGGCAACATGCTTTCTCATGTGGACGGCGTGTTCAACTGCGTGCAGGTCAACGGCGACGCGATCGACCGTGCATATTTCTGCGGCCGCGGAGCGGGCAAATTCCCGACCGCAAGCGCGATGATGGGCGACGTGATCGAAGCGGCAAAGGCACAGGGAACGGTCCTCTCGCAGGATTGGGTGGATACCGGCTCGCAGGATTTCGTCGCAGGCATTGATGAACTGGTGTGCGGTATGTTCATCCGCTTTGCAGAGAATGAGAATACCGACGAAAACTGCGAATTCTTTGACAATGCGGTGAAGGAACTGACCGGCGAAGATACGGATATTGCTGCATCGGAAAATGCTTGCTATATCGCGCTTCCGATGACCAAGGCACAGCGGGATACCCTGCTGCAGAAGGCAAAAGACGCCGGATATGAGATCCTGCACTGGATGCCGGCACTGGCGGAGTGAGCCTTGCACTGAAACAGAAACGAATGAATGAGAGATTGCGTTTTTAAAGGCAATCTCTCATTTTTTGTTGTGCTGATGCTGAAAAAACGGGAGGATATTGCCCATTTTCATTGCCCTACCTGATGTGGAATACTATATAATATCAACGAAAAACAAGAGAAGGAGACAGGAATGGCTGCATAGCTATTGACATGAAACCGCGTTTCTGATATAATACGAATGTTGAAAAAGAACCATTGTATGGCAGAAAAACTGCCGGAAAGGAAAAGGACGTATGAAAAAATTCATCAGCAAGATCTGCACCGCAGCAATGCTTTCGCTCTGCGCAGCATCCTTCACGGGCTGCGGCAGCACCACCATCAATCTGAACGACTATGTCACCGTTGCATTTGAAGGCTACGAGACGGTCGGCACTGCAAAGTCCACGCTGGACATCAACAAGATCATCGCAGATCACCCGGAGGCATTCAACCTCAAGGCGGAAAGCGGCGATGTCGGCAAGGCAGCTGTGGAACTGGTACTTTCCAGTGCAATCAGCGGTAAGCTGGACAAGAACAGCCAGCTCAAGAACGGCGAGACGATCAACTGGAAGTGGGGCATGACCAGCCTCCAGTCTGTTGAGGAAAAGTATCCGGTCAAGTTCGACTACAAGGATATCCCGTACACCATCGCCGGCCTCAAGGAAGCAGAGGAATTTGATCCGTTTGAGAATATCAAGGTCACCTTCGGCGGCACTGCTCCGAACGGCACTGCCAAGGTCGATGACAGCGGCAAGGCGCTTCAGAATCTGAAGTATACCGCAACACCTGCAAAGGGTCTCAAGAACGGCGACACTGTCAAGGTCACCGTCGATGCAAACAACGGCAAGCTCGACGAATACTGCGGCTCTCAGGGCAAGATTGCAAAGACGAAGGAAAAGGAATACAAGGTCGAGGGACTCAACGCATACGCAGCAAAGCTCGACGAGATCCCGAAGGAAACGATGGACAAGATGCTCAAGCAGAGCGAGGACAATCTCCGCGCAAGAGCAACCTCCTGGGCTGAGGGCAACACCATCAAGGAGATCAAGCACATCGGCTGCTACTTCCTTACCGAGAAGGAAGGCTTCAATGCCAGAAACAAGAACCAGATCTACCTCGTGTTCAAGGTCACCGCAAATCTGAAGGGCGTCACCGCTGATAATCTGGATAAGGAGACCGAGGGCGAGGACAGCTACTACACCTACGTTGCATTCAACAATATCATGATCCTGGCAGACGGCACCGTGTCTGTTGACCTGAGCAACAACTCCATGCCGAGCAAGGAGACCAGAAGCAAATACGGCCGTAAGAGCTGGGGCGAATTCTCCGGTTACTACTTCTACGGCTACGGCGAGCTTGACAGCATGTTCAGCGACTGCGTCACCTCCCAGAGCGCAAACTGCGATTACGAAAACACCGTCAAGGAATAATCAGATACACACAGGGGAGTCCGCTTCGGAAACGAGGCGGACTCTTTTTGTTCTGCTGCGCGACGGAGCTGCATATTGTGATACGATCACACTGGAATGGGGTGCAGCATATGCAGATCACGGAACTGATTCTTCTGGCGGCGGGGCTGGCGATGGACGCCTGCGCCGTCTCCCTCACAAACGGGCTGCGGTTTCCGCAGATGCACGCCGGATGGCTCTGCGCAGACGGGCTCTGCTTCGGGCTGATGCAGGGCATGATGCCGCTGATCGGATTTCTGCTCGGCAGCTGCTTTTTCGTCTGGATCACCGCCTTTGACCGCTGGCTTGCGCTGATTCTGCTGGGGCTGATCGGGCTGAAAATGGTGATCGAGAGCCGCCGCGCCGAACCGCCTGTTGAAAGCCGCATGACACTCCGGCTGCTGCTCATACAGGGGATTGCAACGAGCATCGACGCGCTTGCGGTCGGTGTGAGCTTTGCGGCGTTCCGCGGATTCCGGATTCTGCCAGCGGTTTCGATGATCGCGGCAATTACGGCGGCGGCAAGCATGGCGGGCGTTCTGCTCGGAAAACGGTTTGGCGCAGTGCTGGATCGGAAAGCGGAACTGCTCGGCGGTATGATCCTGATCCTGCTCGGTATCCGGATCTTTCTGTCATAGGCGATTTCTCATGCAGAAGATGTTGCATTTTGAGGGGATTTGTGCTATAATAAAACTATCTATACATGAAGGAGGCTTCGCTATGCTGAAGCTCAGCGAAAATTATGATGTCATCATTGCCGGCGCGGGCGCTGCCGGATGTTATGCCGCACTCCATCTCCCGCCGACGCTCCGTGTCCTGCTGCTTGCCAAACGCGAGGCGACGCTCTGCAATTCCGCACTGGCACAGGGCGGTATCGCGGGCGTATGGAATTCCCCGAACGATAATATTGAGCTCCACGCGAACGATACCCGTATCGCGGGTGCATTTACCAATAACCCGAAAACGCTGCATATCCTCGTTTCCGAGGCAGCAAGAGATATCGAACAGCTCGTCGAGTACGGCGTGGACTTTGACAAGAACAACGACGGCGACTACGACCGCACGCTGGAGGGCGGTCACTGCCGCAGACGCATCTTCCATTACCGCGATTCCACGGGTGCGGAGATCCTCCGTGCGCTGCTCGCACAGGTCAGTAATCTGCCGAACGTCACGGTCTCTGATTTCACCGTCATGAGCCGTGCAGTCAAAACGGAGACAGGCTTCTCCGTTGAACTGCTCCGCGAAGACACGCTGACTGTTGTGGACTGCCACTATCTCATTATGGCGACGGGCGGCATCGGGCGCGTCTACGAATACACCACCAACTCCGCGATCGCAACCGGCGACGGCATCCGCATCGCGTATGAGCTCGGCGCACGCATCAAGAATCTCAGCCTGATCCAGTTCCACCCGACCGCATTCAACAACAAGCACACCAGAGAATGCTTCCTCATCTCCGAGGCGGTGCGCGGCGAGGGCGCCTATCTCAGAAACTGCAATATGGAGCGCTTCATGCAGCGGTATGACGACCGTCTGGAGCTTGCACCGCGTGATGTGGTCTCCCACGCGATCATTCTGGAAAGCCAGCGGACAGGCTCGAAGGATTTCTGGCTGGATATTTCGCACGAGGATCCGGAGGTCGTCAAGGCACGGTTCCCGAAGATCTACAACAAGCTGCTGGAACAGGGCTACGATCTTACGAAGGAGCCTGTTCCGATCTATCCCTGCCAGCATTATCTGATGGGCGGCATCGATGTCAATTCCAATGCGCAGACCAGAGTGGACAGGCTCTATGCATGCGGCGAATGTGCGCACACGGGCGTTCACGGCAACAACCGTCTTGCATCGAACTCGCTGCTGGAAGCATTGGTCTTCTCCCGCCGCGCTGCAGAGGAGATCGCAAAGGAAGCGGTCGACGTTGCGCCGAACTTTGAGCGCGGCGTGTTCAAGCCTGTTACGGCGACGGAACCGATCCCGCACGGCATCCGCACGGAGCTCCGAAAGATCCTGCAGGAGAATTATTTCGTGATTCCGAACACCGAAAATATGCACAAGGCATATGAGCGCGTCACCGAGCTGATCCAGCTGATCGCATGTGAGGACTGGAAGCTTGATCTGGACTACCTGGAAGCAAAGTCACAGGCAACCTGTGCATACCTGATTTTGGAGGAACAGCTGTAATATGGAACTGCTCAATTCTTATGTGGACGAGGTGATTCTCCGCGCATTGCACGAGGATATCACCGGTATGGACGTGACGACGGATTTTCTGCTCGATGAAGCGCACGAATCCGACGCATATCTGATGGCGAAGGACGAAGGCGTGGTCTGCGGTATGGAGATCGCAAAGCGCGTGTTCGATTTGGTTGGCGGAAATGTGGATTTTGAGATTCTTGTGCATGACGGCGAGCGCGTGAAATACGGCGATATCCTTGCTCGGATGCACGGCAGAACGCGTGTCCTGCTCAAAGGCGAACGCACTGCGCTGAATCTTTTGCAGCATCTCTCCGGCATTGCGACGGAAACGCGCAGATGCGCGGATATCGTGAGCGGCACGAAAGCCTCCATCGCGGATACGAGAAAGTGTATGGTCGGCATCCGCGCCATGCAGAAATATGCGGTGCGCAGCGGCGGCGGAAAGAATCACCGCTTCAATCTGTCGGACGGCGCCATGCTGAAAGACAACCACATTGACGCATGCGGCGGCATCATTCCGGCGATCACGCAGCTGCGGCAGCATATCGGGCATATGGTGCGCATTGAAGTGGAGGTGCGCACGCTGGATGAGCTGCGTGAGGCACTGACCGCAAAGGCGGATATCATCATGCTGGACAATATGGACTGCGATACGATGCGTGAAGCTGTTGCGATCACGGACGGCCGCGCACTGCTGGAAGCATCCGGCGGCATTACCCACGACACGCTCCGTGCGGTCGCGGAGACGGGTGTGGACATCATTTCGATCGGCGCCCTCACCCACAGCGTCAAAGCCTTCGACATCTCCATGAAGTGGGGCGGGGAGCCTTCGCGGGCATAATCGCTTGCATGTAAGAAAGACAGACAATCTCACTTTGCATTCAGAGAAAAAGAACAAAAGGATGGAGGACTCGTTTACGATGAAAACTGAAATCAGGATCGAAATACAGAATGCATCGCCGGAGAACGATGCCGTTCTGTTCTCCATCCTGCTGCTGACCGTCCCCGTCGGCATCCTGATGTGGACGCACACGGGTTCCCGCGTCTGGCTTTCGTTTGCGCTGCTGATCGCGGCATGCTGCTTTGCATTCCGCGGGATCCGGCAGTCCCGCAAGACCATCGTCAAATCGGACGGCGAAACGCTCTGGTGGCAGCAGTTCGGCAAGCCGAAAATGATCCGAATCGCCGATATTGCGGAGATTTCCTGCAAGCCCTACGAGGTGCAGACACGCTTCGGGCGCACGCAGCGCATCCGTCTCACGCTTCAGACAGACGGCAATCCTGCGCAGGAGATCGAATTCACGGACAGCGTGGATTCCTCCCAGCTTCTGTGCGAAAAAATCGGCAGCGAAACGGAAATTCCGCTTGCAAAGCTCTATCGGTATCTGCGCGAAAGGAGACAGCGCGAATGAGAAAATACCTGTTCGCAGCAATTGTTTCCCTGCTGCTGCTGACCGGCTGTGACAATGAGATTTTTTCGGGTTATCATGTCAAGCCGGACGGCGAAAATCCGAATCAGCAGACGCAGACGGAACCGGAAGCCGTTCTGACTACTGAACAGCCGGCAGCCGCAGACAATGCGGATATCCAGCCTGTTTCCTACGATCCGAGCTGGAAACCCGCAGATCCCGCGCTGCATCTTCCGACGCTCGATCTCGGCATGACCACGGAAGACATGGTGAAGCGTGCCGTTCTGCAAAAGGGGAACCGCGCACGCCTTGCCGCCGTCATGAAGAAAGCGCAGAACAAAGAGCATGTCACGATCGGCTGTATCGGCGGCTCGATCACACAGGGCTCCGGCGCATCCGGCTCGGATGAGACCTATTTTTACCGCAGCAGCATGTGGTGGGCAAAGGCATTTCCGGAGAACGCTTCCAATTTTGAGTATATCAACGCGGGCATCGGTGCGACCGGCAGCTATATCGGCGTTCACAGACTGGAGCACGATCTGCTTGCGAAGAAGCCTGACCTGGTCATCGTGGAATTTTCAGTCAACGACACCGATCCGGTGCGCGATCTGGAAAGCTACGACGCCCTTGTGCGGAATATCCTCAGCCAGCCGAATGATCCCGCCGTGATCCTGCTGTTTATGACGCAGGAGGACGGTACCTCCCTTGCAGATACGCACAGAACCGTCGGGGAGGCATACGGTCTCCCAATGATCTCCTACCGGGATGCCGTTCTGCCGGAGATCCGGTCGGGCGCGTTCACCTGGCAGGATATTTCACCGGACAATATTCATCCCAACTCCAAAGGGCACGGCATTGCCGCTGAACTGCTCTGGCAGTATTATGATTCCGTGCTTGCCGACCTCGGCAATATCAGCACGGGCAATACCGCGTTTACAGCGGAGCCCGTCGGCAAGGAAAAATATCAAAACGCAATGCTGCTGACAGCGGACGGGCTGACGCCGATGGATGCGAACGGATTCGACAATGCCGATGTCAGCCAGCAGTTCCCCGGAAACTGGAAGACCGACACCGCCGGAGAGATCGTGTTTGAGGTGCATGCGGCGAATATCGGGATCCTCTTTCAGCGGACGACAGACGGGAAATCCGGACAGTACGAAGTGCTGGTGGACGGGGAAAAAACGGCTGTGTTGAACGGCAATTTCCCGAACGGCTGGGGCAATTATGCCGAGGCGCAGGAGGTCTACGCCGGAACGGATGGTCCTCACACCGTCACGCTGAAACGGTCGGCGGACAGCTCTGCCGACGGCTTCGGGCTGATCGGACTGCTCCTCAGCGGCGGAAAGCTCACAGGATGATGCAAAAAATATTTATCTTACGCGGTGTTCCGGCTTGCAATTTGTTTTGAAATATGGTATAATAAAAGCGTGTTGAATGAAGCGGATCACTCCGTCCAGGATTCAGATCGGAAAGGCGGTGACAGGCGGTGACGGTTCTGCTGATAATCCTTGCGGTGTTCGCGGTCATACTGCTGCTGCCGATCCGTGTCAAGGGCGGATACGGCGGGGGCAGCTGGCATGTCGCCGCATATTACGCCTTTTTCCGCGTATTGCATAAGGAGTCGCAGGAAAAACCGCCTGTGCTGCACCCGCCGGTGCCGGATGAAGAGATCACCGAGGGACAGCTTGTGGAGATTCCGCCGGTCGATTCGGTCTCTGCGCAGAATGCTGCCGCGGCGCACATCATGTCAGAGCCGGAACCCGAACCGCCGAAACCGGAGGAGCCTGTGAAGCCGGAAGAAACCGTGAAACCGGAGGATCCCGCACAGGACGCAGCACCTCCGGAAACGGCAGAACAGCCTGCCGAGGAGGCAAAACCGGAAAAGCCAAAGAAAATGAACTATTTCCGGTGGCTCAAGCCGCATTCGCTCTCGGATATCATGGGACTTGTTGAGGACGGCTGCGCGGCACTTTCGCCGGGCGTGCGCTCCCTCACAAAGCATCTGCGCTTCCGGCATGTGAATCTGCGGCTGAATGTCGGCACGGACGATCCGATGAAAACCGCAAAGACCTACGGCATGATCTGCGGTGCATTCTTCAATTTGCATGCACAGCTTGCCAGCGTCTTTGATATTGAAGCGGATTCCCTTCGGATTCTTGCCGATTTTGAAAATGAGAAATTTGATTTTGCCGGTTCGATGGAGATTCGTGTATCTCCCGCCGCGCTCATTCTGATCGCACTGGTCGTCGGGTTCAAATTCCTGTTCCGGAGCTATCCGCGGTATCGCCGCGAGAAAAAGGAAGCCAAGCTGATCGAGCAGGAAACATCGCCGATTCCCGCAGAATAAGGTTCAATCTGAAACATGCGTGTTTCACCGATAAATCAATGATATGGAGGAATTCACAATGGCAAACGAACGCAGTAAGGAACATCCCGTGCAGGAGACGCTCCGCGTGACAATGGACGAGATCCGCAGCATGGTCGATGCCAACACCGTAGTCGGCAAGCCGATTTCCTGTGACGGCGGCATCACGATCATCCCGATCTCCAAGGTCTCCTTCGGCTTTGCATCCGGCGGATCCGATCTGCCGACCAAGATTGCAAAGGATCAGTTCGGCGGCGGCGGCGGCGCGGGCGTTCATGTCACCCCGGTTGCATTTCTGGTCATCATGCCGAACGATGTGAAGCTGCTTCAGCTCACCGTGGATGCATCCACCCCGAACGCGATCGTCAACATGGTGCCGGACGTGATGGACAAGGTCACGGGATTCCTCGCCGGCAAACAGAAAAAAGAAGGCAAGACCACGGTCGAGTGATCTGCCCCTCATCTACGAACTGCGGCTGCCGCGAAGGAACACCGTTCCTGTGGTCAGCCGCGTTTGCGTGAATATTCATTCACGCATCAGAACGGTATTGGAGTAATTATGGAAAAGATTCGTATTCAAAAGCTGCTTTCCGACTGCGGATTCTGTTCGCGCCGCAAGGCAGAGGCTTATATTCAGGCGGGCAAGGTGCGCGTGAACGGCCATCCGGTCAAGCTCGGCGACAAGGCATTGCCGACTGATCAGATCACCGTCGAAGGCGAGCAGATCTATATCCCGAAGCGCAGGGAATCCCGTTATATTATGCTCAACAAGCCCCGCGGCTACGTTACTACGATGCATGACGAGCAGGACAGACGCTGCATCACCGACCTGCTTACCGATATTCCGGAGCGCGTCTATCCCATCGGACGGCTCGACCGCAATTCCGAGGGACTGCTGCTGCTCACAAATGACGGCGATTTCGCCAACGGGATCATGCACCCGTCCCGCGAGGTCACGAAGACCTACCGTGTCACGGTCAAGCCGCCGGTCACGGAAGATATGATCACACAGATGTCCGTCGGTGTCACGCTCGACGACGGCTTCAAAACCGCCCCGGCCAATATCGTCACGCAGGTCAAGGAACCGGAGCGTGTGGTGCTGCTCGTGACGATCCACGAGGGCAAAAAGCGCGAGGTGCGCCGGATGTGCGACGCGGTGGGGCTCGAAGTGCTGCGTCTGCGCAGAATCAGCATCGGGCCGGTGAAGCTTGGCATGCTCAAGCCCGGCGCGTGGCGTGATCTGACAAGCGAGGAAGTCCGCGCACTCCGCAATGCCATCGGCAAACAGTAACCGTGGAATACATTAGGCTGACGGATGAAGAATTCCGGACAGACGACAGTGTGCCGTATATTTCGTATTTTGAGGTGGATCCGCAGAATGAGCGCATCGGGAAACGGCAGATTGAGGTCTATTCGTCCGGGCGCATTGTCTGTGTGACCGAAGAGGAATACCTCAGCACGGTGATTGAACTGGTTCCGGTTCCGACGGTCGAAGAACTGAATCAGGGAATCTGGAGTGAAAGGCAGCACGCCGAATGCATTGCCAAAGAACAGTTTGAAGCACTCTGGACTGAGCATGCACAGTGAAATGCAGGAGATGCGGCACCGCAATTCCTCATGCCCCACTTTTCATCGCGGTCTTGACAAAATTTTCACAATGTGCTATAATCATTCATGTATGTACCCATACTATATAAATGAAAGGAAAGCTCGTTATGACTGGCTACAAATCGCTTGACAGCAGCCCGAAGCTCTCGGAGATTCAGGCAGAAATGCTCAAAAGCTGGAAACTCGACAAAGTCTTTGAGAAATCTGTCCGCAACGGACAGACAGAGGAGGTCGTTTTCTACGACGGCCCTCCCTTCCCGACCGGTATTCCGCACCACGGTACCGTTCTGGTTTCCTTCATCAAGGACATGATCGCCCGCTACCATACCATGCAGGGTTACTCCGTCCCGCGTGTCTGGGGCTGGGACTGCCACGGTCTGCCGATTGAAACGCAGGCGGAAAAGGCACTCGGCATCGACTCCAAGACCGAGATCGAGCGCACCATCGGCATCGGCAAGTTCAACGAGGCATGCCATGAGATCGTTTCCCGCAACAACGAGACCTGGCGCGAATACGTCGACCAGATGGCACGCTGGGTGGATTACGACGGCGCATACAAGACGATGAACCTTTCCTACATGGAGTCCGTCATGTGGGCATTCAAGCAGTGCTACGACAAAGGTCTGATCTACCGCGATTACCGCGTCACCCCGTACTGCTGCCGCTGTGAAACGTCGCTCTCTATCTCCGATACCCGTGAATCCGATTCCACCCGCCCGCGTCAGGACAGATGGATCATCGCAAAATTCAAGACCGACGAGCAGATCGACGGCAAGCAGGTCTACTTCCTTGCATGGACGACCACGCCGTGGACGCTCCCGTCGAACCTCTGCCTCGCAGTCGGCGAGAATCTGACCTACGCTTATGTTGCAGTCGAGGATATGGTCTTCATTGCCTGCAAGGACACGCTGAAGTCCTTCCCGAAGGTGTTCGGCAAGAAGCCGGAGATTCTGAAGGAGGTCAAGGGCAGCGAGCTGGTCGGCAAGACCTATACCCCGCTGTTCCCGTACTTCGCAAATATGGCAGAGCAGGGCGCATTCCGCGTCGTCACGGCGGATTATGTCGGCTCTGACGAAGGCGTCGGCATCGTCCACACCGCTCCGGCATTCGGTGAGGATGACTACTGGACCTGCCGCCGCAACAATATCCCGATGGTCAATCCGGTCGACGGAAAAGGTCACTTCACCAAGGAAGTCACCGACTTCTACACCGATACCGATGCAAAGACCGTCATTGAGATGAACCCGACCGTCATCCGCTTCCTCTATGACAACGGTCTCGCAGTCGCAGACGGCACGATCGAGCACAACTATCCGCACTGCTGGCGCTGCCGTGAGCCGCTGATCTACAAGGCGATGGATGCATGGTATCTCAATATCGAAAAGCTGAAGCCGCGCCTCATCGAGCTGAACAACACGCAGGTGAACTGGGTGCCGGATTCCGTCAAGGATTCCCGTTTCGGCAAGTGGCTCGAAAATGCGCGTGACTGGAATATCTCCAGAAACCGCTACTGGTCTACGCCGATCCCGATCTGGGAATGCCCGGAGTGCGGCGAACGCGTCGTGCTCGGCTCTCTGGACGAGATCGCTGAGAAGAGCGGTAAGCGCCTCGACAATCTCCACAGACAGTTTGTGGACGAGGTCACATTCCCCTGCAAGTGCGGCGCAACCATGCACCGTGTGCCGGAAGTGCTCGACTGCTGGTTTGAATCCGGCTGTGTGCCGTTCGCGCAGAAGCATTATCCGTTTGAGAACAAGGAATGGTTCGAGTCTCACTTCCCGTGCGACTTCATCGTCGAATACACCGGACAGATCCGCTGCTGGTTCTATTACCTGCACGTTATGGCGACGGCGCTCTTTGACCGTCCGGCATTCAAGAACTGCGTCGTTCACGGCACGATTCTTGATGAGAACGGCAAGAAGCTCTCCAAGTCCAACCACAACTACACCGATCCGATGGAGCTCATGAAGCAGTTCGGTACGGATGCATTCCGTCTGTATCTGTTCCAGTCCAATGCAATGCTCGTCGGCGACCTGCGCTTCAAGGATTCCGGCATCAAGGATATGCTCCAGCAGCTGATCCTGCCGCTCTGGAATGCCTGCAACTTCTTCATTTCCTACGCAAACATCGACGGCTACCATCCGGAGACGATGCCGCAGCCGAAGTCGGACAATCAGCTGGATCAGTGGATCCTCGCACTGCTTGCCGACACGGAACGCCGCATCCGCGACAACATGAGCCGCTATGAGGTCAACCACTTCACCGATCAGCTCGATGCACTCATGGACGGTCTGACGAACTGGTTTATCCGCCGTTCGCGCCGCCGCTTCTGGGGCAAGGAGATGACCGCGGACAAGCAGAGCGCATACGATACCCTCTATTATGTGCTGGTCAACACGCTCAAGCTGTTCGCACCGGTCGCGCCGATCCTCTCGGATTATCTGTACCGCATCCTCACCGGCGAGGAATCCGTGCATCTGACCAGATGGCCGGAGATCCCGCAGGAATATGTCAACGACGGTCTGCTGCACGAGATCGCTCTCACGCGCAACGTCATTCCCCTCGCGCATGCACTGCGCTCCAAGAACAATATCAAGATTCGCCAGCCGCTTTCCACCCTCCGCGTGGCACTCGTTTCCGCTGATGCGGCAAACACGGTGCGCCAGTTCACGGACATCATCGCCGAAGAGCTGAACGTGAAGAATGTGGAGATCGTGGACGATGTTTCCGCGATCGCAAGCGTGCAGTATGCGCCGAACTTCAACGCGATCCGCGACCTCTACCGCGACCGCGTGCCGGTGCTCATCAAGGCGATCAAGACCAATGCGTTCAAGCTGACCGAGGACGCGGCTGTCCTCACGATCGACGGACAGGAAGAATCGTTCGATCCGGAGATCATCCTTGTAACCTATCAGGCGAAGGACGGCGGCCACATCATGAGCGAGCACGGCATTGTCGTTTCCCTCGACCTCACCATTACCGAGGAGCTCAAGGCGGAAGGTCTTGCGCGTGATATCGTCCGCAATATCCAGGATGCAAGAAAGCAGTCCGGTCTGGAGATCTCCGACCGCATCATCATTCAGATCAGCGGTGCATATCCGGAGAATTACGCAGACTATATCTGCGGCGAAACGCTCGGCACGCTCGGCACTGCAGCTTCTCCGCTGACCACGCTGACCGTCGAAAGCGATCAGGGTGACATCACTATCGCAATCGCAAAGGCATAACAGCCGAAGTGGGGGTGAACATCATGAGCAACGATGAGAAATGGCAGATATTCGGCAAAACACTCGGCGATGTGGCAGAATACGCTATAATTTATCTGGGGATCCTTTTCGCTGTCATTGTGCTTCTTGTTTTTCTGCTTGTCCTGTACAGGAAGAAACGCAAGGAACAGACGGAAAATGCCGGCAATCCCAAACAGAATACTTCACGGAGAATCGTTCTCTATGTTGTGATTGGTGTGTTCGTTTTTCTGCTTTCACCCTTGATTCTCTGTTTTTTCCTAGATTAAAAAGCATCCCCCCTTCTGCACGAAGGGGGGAACTGTATGAAGGAGTGCAAATCATGTACAAGAAAATTCTGAGCGCGGTCTGTATCTGTGCGATGCAGACCGGGTGCGGCGTCACCGAGGGCGATCCTGTGCTGACCGGCACGACGTCCACCACGATGACAACGACCGGCACGACCATTTCCGCACTTGCGACCACCACCGCTGCCGCCGGCACAGAGGCGATCCCGACGACCAATACAACCGTCAGCACGACCGATTATACGATCCCGTCGCTGCCGGAAATCACGATCAGCACCTCCACATCCGCTGAGACAACCGCGGAATCCGCTGTTTCCACTGAAACGACCGCTGCCCAGCAGACTTCTGCTGCCGCGCAGACCAGCGTCACCGTCGGCAAGGAGTTCACTGTCGAGGGCGAGACCGTCACGGTCAAGGCGGGCGCAAAGAAGGTCGCCTACACGATCAAGGTGCACAATAACCCCGGTTTTGCTTCTGCAACGGTCATTATGGGCTACGGCAGTCTGAAGCCGGTCGGCGATGAAAAAACGCATGAAGCGGAATATGTCTCCGATATCGGCAAGAACGCAATCATCACCTGCATGTATAACAACGATACCCAGCTCATGGCGTTTGCAATGCTCGGTCAGAAGGACACGAAAGAGAACGGCACGCTCGTCACGTTGTATTTCGATCTTCCCGCAGACGCAAAGGCGGGCTCGGAATACCCGATTTCGCTGACGGCAAACGAATGTGCGAACAACGCCGGCAAAAAAATCACGCCGAAGATCATCACCGGAAAGATCGTTGTCAGCTGATCTGCCAAAATCCGCAGAAATTTCAGCGAGATAACGGATCCGCGGCAGGATCCGACAGCATTTACGCGGAAGATCTGGTATCATAGAACCGAAAGGAAGGGGTTCTATGAATCGGATTTTCCGCGTATTTTTATGTATGTTTTGGATTGGTACGCTTGTTTCGTGCAGTTCGGTGCGCAGTCAGCCGGCGGAATCGCCCGTGCTCGGCAGGGGACAGGCCGTCGAACAGCTGCATCTCTCGCCCGTCCGTCACGAGATCATGACTGCGGCGTGGCTGCCCTATTTTACCGTGTTTGACCTGTTTTCTGAGGGCGATGAGGACGCCGTTCGCAGCAAGATTCATGCGCTGCTGCTGCGCCTCAAAGCGGAGGGCATCAACACGGTGTTCGTGCATGTCTGTCCGTTTGGAGAGACGGTTTACCCATCCGCGTATTATCCGCAGGCGCCGGAAATGCGCGGGATGGACGCCATGCGCATGTTCAGCGAGGAATGTATGCGGCTTGGGCTCTCGCTGCATGCGTGGTTCAATCCGCTGCGTTTGCAAACGCCGGAACGGATGGCAGCGCAGCCGCCCGACAGTGTGCTCTCCGGCTGGTTTCACAACGAGATCCAGCGGGTGCAGGACTTGTCTCTTTGGGACGGACGGTACTACCTGAATCCGGCATCCTCCGCAACGGTAAATCTGCTCTCGGATGCCGTGCAGGAGCTGATTTCGGTTTATCATCCTGCCGGCGTGCATATCGACGATTACTTCTACCCGACCGAATCACCGGATTTTGACGAACGCGATTTTCTGGAATCCGGCGCACATGATCTTGCAGACTGGCGGCAGCGGAATATCACGGCAATCGTGCAGAGCATGTACCGCGCTGCGCACGAATCTGACGAAAGCACGCTGTTTTCCATCAGCCCGCAGGGTGATTTGCAGCAGAATACGGACAGGCTCTATGCCGATATCCCGCACTGGCTTGCAAGCGGGGACTGCTGCGATGCAATGATCCCGCAGATCTATTTCGGGTATGAAAACGTGCACTGCCCCTTCCGCGAGACCGTCGATACATGGCTTTCTCTCCCGCGCAGTCCGAATGTCCGGCTCATCATCGGCCTTGCGGCGTACAAGGTCGGCAATGCGGATGTGTATGCCGGAGACGGACAGGACGAATGGATCATGCACCCGTATCTGCTCGCGGAACAGGTTGCCGAAATGCGTGCCGATTCGCGGATTTCGGGTGTCGCACTCTATCACGCAGACGCCGTGCTCGGTCTGTCGGAATTGGAACAGCGGGCTTTGCGGGATGCTTTGACCGCCGAACCCTGACTGCTATTCCTGTGTGCACTGTCCGCCGTCACTGCCGATGTAACCGTCGCGGAGCACCTTGAGCGCATGTTTTTCGATGCGCGACACATAGGAACGGCTGATCCCAAGCGCATCCGCGACCTCGCGCTGTGTTTGCTCCGGATACCCGTACAGCCCGTACCGATGCACGATCACCGTCCATTCGCGCTCTGTCAGCCGCGTCTCCAGATACGCGTACAGCTGCTTCTCCTGTATCGACTGCGCCACCTGTTCTTCCAGATCGCCAGGATCCGGCATGATATCCAGCAGCGTGAGCGCGTTCCCGTTCTTATCATATTCCAGCGGATCGTCCAGAAAGGTTTCTCCGGCGGTTTTCTTCTTTGCGCGGTAATGCATGAGAATCTCGTTTTCGATGCATCTGCTCGCATATGTAGCAAACCGGGCCCCCTTTTCCGCCTGAAAGGATGCCGCCGCCTTCATCAGCCCGAGCGTGCCGATCGAAATGAGCTCCTCCTGTTCGCGCTCCGGCGTGTAGAATTTCTTGGTCAGATGCGCCACGAGCCGCAGATTGTGCGCAATCAGATCCTGCCGCGCCGCATCGTCGCCTGCCGCCATTCTTGCGATGCAGGCTTCCTCCTCCTCCCGCGAAAACGGCGGCGGAAACGCGGCAGTCTGATCGACGTGCAGCAGAAAAAAGGTCAGCCCCCGAAACAGTCCCGAAAACCATGACAGCATATCAATCGCCCCCTGCAATATTCTATGCAGGGGGCTTATCCTTTGTGCAGACGCTCAGCCGACCGGTTCCAGCGTTCCCGTCCAGTGCGCCGGATCGGCAATCAGACGAACGCCGAACAGCTTTTCAAGCGCCTTGTCCGTCAGCTGCAATTCAATGCGGTATTCATCCTTTTTCAGAACCGGTTCCTGATTTTGCGTATATACCTGATAATAGGGCGCATATTCGCAGGCATAAGCATAGCGCATGTCGTTTGCTTTTCGCGGGATCACCTCATCCGGCACTTCCTCGCCGTCAATTTCCAGGTGCAGTTCATAGCTGTATTCCAGATTGCGTGTGTTGTTGGGGTACGGATACGGGATCGGCTCAATGCGGAATCCGACCGTATGCCCGTCGCGCTCCCACCAGAAACGGTCCTCATAATCGGTCTGATGTGTCCACCCGAACTGTACAAGCATATACTCGTATTTGCTGAATTTCGGTATCCAACTGCCCATTTTCTCCTGAAATACATACTGATAGCCGTTCACGGGATCCCAGTCGACATGCACCCTTTCAAACACCTTTTTGCCCTGATAGGTGATATTCGTCAGGGAGGCTGGGACGATCTCCGGCTGCACCTTTCCGGAGAGATAATCCTCTGCGGGATACCAATCCTCTCCGTAATCGGTTCTGCGTAATCCGTTGATCAGGTAAGCATTCGGCGAAACGGTGATTCCTTTATAGCTGTCATTGATATGCAACGCATAATACCCAAGATCAAAGTTCCCCTCGTATTTATGCCCGTTATGGGTATAATACGCCCATTCCGACGGATCCCCCTCCGGAAAATGGGAATAGATCTCAAAGCGATGCGTGCCTGAAAGCCGATGGTCTATGATGAACTGCGCATATTCGCGTGCAATTGCGTCGATCCGCTGAAAATCATATTCCTCATCGCCGGATTCATAGAGAAAGACGTACTGCTGCCCCATTCCCCATTGAAAATCGAGCTCCTTGACATCCGATCTTTTGATATTGCATGCCAGCGGTGTGGTGTGATTGACATATTTCCCCTTGCCGAGCAGTTTGTCCAGCTCTTCGCAGACGATTTCATTTGCAAGATCCACCACCGAAAAATCGCAGTAATTATCCGAGATGCTGCCGTCCTTGCATTTGACCGTGACCAGATATTTCCCGTCTGTTCCGGCGCCGGTGCTTTTCGCATAGCAGATGAGCTCCTCCGATTGCAGCAGTTCCGGCGTGATATACTTCACGTAGACAAATTCCTCGTCATATTTTTTCTCCATCTCCGAGAGCAGGGCTTCAATGCGCGTGATCGTGTTCTGCTGTTTGGGCGTCAGCGCGTCATAATCGTCCGGCAGATCGGCGGCAAGGAGGATCTGCTTCTGACGGTCGTTCAGCTTTTCCGGTTCCGGCTGTGAAGATCCCGACTCAAATTTCACGCAGCCGGTCAGCAGCAGTCCGGTCAGCATAACCGCAAAAATCACAGAAATCCATTTCACAGGCACGTCCTCCTTCCGATGATAACAGTATAAAACAAACCCCTCTGCCGAGGCAGAGGGGTGTTCGTATAGATTCATTTCCCCGTTCCCGCCCTCGCGGTCACAGTCAATGTCCGGTAATAACAATAAACATAACAATACGCCTGTACGCAATAAGGGATGACAATGATTCGAGGAGTCGAACCTCTAGCGTCCTATCGCTTACCAAGGTACAGCTATGCGGCTGCCGCTGACATTCGCCCTGCGCTCGCTACCGTCAGACGTTCAGCTTTCAATCAGATCGACAGACCAGTTTGTCTGCTGAAGCCGGTTATCGAGCAAGCGGAGCGCTTTGGCCATCCGGTCGATCTCTGCCTGCCATTCGGAGACATTGATTGAAGAACGGATGCGGATCTCCGAATTGCGAAGGCGCTGAACCTTCTGGGAAGCGGTCTGCACGAGCATTTTCTGGATCTGGATCCGGTATGCGAGCGCATCCTTCTCCGCAATCAGTTCCGTGAGCGTCTTTCCCTCGGAGCGCACGCTGCAGTTCGTGTGGTTGATCTGCGCCGTCAGCCATGTCAGGCGGTCGATTGCGCGGTCGAGTTCCTTGTGCAGCGCGATCGGATCCTCAGCGGTCTGTTCGCCCTCCTGCACCAGCATATTGTTGTTGAGTCTTGTGCGCAGCTGTTCGATCTCGCGCTTGAGATCGGCGCGTTCCTGCAGTGCTTCCGCCAGCTTCATTTGTTATTCCTCACAGATAGATCATATCGGAGCGGTTCGGGCCGGTGGAGATCATGGTGATCGGGCAGCCGATCAGCTTTTCGATATGCTTGACGTAGTTCTGTGCTTCCTTCGGGAGCTGATCCCACTCGGTGATGCCGCGGAGATCGCACTTCCAGCCCGGAACCTTCTCATAAATCGGCTTTGCCATGTCGAGACGGTCGCCGCTCGGGAATTCCTCCACGCGGACGCCGTTGATATCGTATGCGATGCAGATCGGGATTTCATCGAGATAGCCGAGCACGTCGATCAGAGAGAGGGCGACGTCGGTCGTACCCTGCACGGAGACGCCGTAGCGCGTTGCGACAGCATCGAACCAGCCCATTCTGCGCGGACGGCCGGTGGTTGCACCGAATTCGCCGTCAGAACCGCCCTTGCGGCGCAGCACATCCGCCTCATCGCCGAAGATCTCGGTCGTGAACGGACCTGCACCGACGCAGGAAGAATATGCCTTGACAACGGTGATGACGCGCTGGATCTCGTGCGGCGGCACACATGCACCGACAGCGCCGTAGCCGGCGAGCGTCGAAGAGGAAGTGGTCATTGGGTAGATGCCGTTGGTGATGTCGCGGAGTGCGCCGAGCTGACCTTCGAGGAGGATGTTCTTGCCGTCCTTGACAGCCTGACGCATGAGTGCAGCCATGTCGCAGAGATACGGCTTGACAAATTCGCCGACCTGACGGAGATAAGCGAGAACCTCTTCCGCCTTGAGCGGCTCGGCATCCGGATAGAGACCGGCGATCATCGCATTCTTGATGGTGACGACGCGCTCGACCTTTTCCTCCAGATTCTGGTTATAGAGTTCTGCGAGCTGGAAGCCGATTTTCATCGCCTTGTCGGAGTAATGCGGCGCGATACCGGACTGCGTCGAACCGAAGCTGTGCTTGCCGAGACGCTGCTCCTCCAGCTTATCAAAGAGAATATGATACGGCATGACCAGCTGTGCGCGGTCGGAGATGCGGATATCCGGCTGCGGGACGCCGCCTTCCTTCAGATTCTGCAGTTCACGCTGGAATGCCTCGCAATTGAATGCAGCACCCGGTCCGATGATGTTGACCGTTCCCTGCTGGAAAACGCCGGAGGGCAGGATATGCAGCACGAACTTGCCGTACTCGTTCATGATCGTGTGACCGGCATTGGCACCGCCCTGAAAACGGATTACGTAATCTGCGTCCTCCGCAAACACGTCCGTCAGCTTGCCCTTGCCTTCATCGCCCCAGTTTCCGCCCACAATTGCAGTAACCATAATAAAGCCCGTTCCTTTCCTTTTGGAAAAATAAGATTTGCGTCGGAATATGGAACCCCATATTCCGTACTATATTATATTACCATAGTTTTCCGTTCTTGTCAAGCCCTATTTTGCCGTAGCTCGCGCCGGCACATCCGCATTCCAAGTATTCAAATAGTCAAAGCGCCCGACTCGCCTTGTATTCTGTTTGCAACCCGAAATGCGATCCTGCCAGCAATCATGAATTATGCATTATGAATTGCCGTGCTGTAGGGATGAGTGCAGGCACTGTCTTCTTCCGGGGGAAAGAGTTCGCTTGCATGTTCCTCTTCCCATGCATCATAGCGCTCCGGAAATGCGGCGTAGAGCTCCCGCATGATCCGGCTCCGGAATGCTGCCGGGCTGCACCCGAACATACCGAAGACCGGGATGCTTTCTTCGTCATCCTCTGCATCCTCCTCCGCGTCAATCTTGTCTGCAAGCTCATCGGCAATCTCATCCGCGAGCTCCTCCGGCGAGATCGGGCAGATCGTGTTCATGCAGTCCATCGCCGCCGCTGCCGCATCAAAGGTGTAGGTGAGCGTCGGATCGTCGGTGCTGCGGAGAATGATCTCCTGCACGGTGAGCCCGTTTGCGCCCGTGATCGGATCCGAGCCGATCCGGAACCGCATTTTCATCGTGAATTGTTCGTCCATGCGCATCTGATAATAGATATTCCACGCCCAGAACATGAGATATGAGCTGAGCATTTTCCGCGCGGTTTCGTGCGCCTCCGCCTGTGTGAACTGCCCGCTGAACAGGTTCCCGATATAGCCTGCCATCGCCGCATTGAACATCGCCTCGGTTTCGTCGCCGGACAGTGTGAGCGGAACGGAGCGCTGACTGCGGTTCACGAGATCGGAGGCGTATGCGCCGGTGATCTGAAATGCGGTATCTTCCTCAGGCCGTGTTCTCCGCACGATGCCGCGGCGGATCTCCTCCTCCATTTTGGCGGTGATCTCCATGATATCCTCGATCCGGTAGGGACGGTTTGCGTTCTTGCTGACTGTGTTTTTCATTGTATTTTCCTCCATTCTTTCGGCACGGGATCGTTCCCGTTCTCTGTCTGTATTATAGCATTTCAGCTGTCCAGAATACATACATCTGAGAAGCACAACGGCGAAAGTTATTTGCGCAATTATCACCAATCGCTGACTAATCTGCGCAATTTTTGCAATTTCTCTTGCAAAATAAATATGGATATGTTATAATCAAAATGGTGTATTATCCAATGCGCCAAATAGAAAGCATAATTAATTATACAGGGGGATCTTTTATGAAAACAAAACGCTTTCTCTCCGCGCTGCTTGCCGCTTGTATGACAGCGGGCTTTGCAGCATCCGTTCCGCTCAGCGGTTCCGCGGCCAACACCGTCGTGATCTCGCCCTTTGACACCTACGCCATCAATCACGGTGTCTTCGAGGGCTGGGGAACTTCACTTTGCTGGTGGGCAAACCGCGTCGGCTATTCTGATTCGCTTGCACAGCAGGCAGCGGATACATTTTACGGTGACGACGGTCTGCGTCTCAATATCTGCCGCTTCAATATCGGCGGCGGCGACGATCCCACGCATGACCACATCACTCGAACAGATTCCAATATGCCCGGCTATACTGTTTATAATAACGGGAAGGTCTCTTATGACTGGACAGCGGACGCCAATCAGCGCAATGTCCTCCAGCGGTGCGTGAAAGCCGCGGGCGACGACGCAATTGTCGAGATGTTCTCCAATTCACCGCCTTACTGGATGTGCAAGAGCGGCTGCTCCACCGGAAATACCAATCCCGGTGCGAATAACCTGAAAGATGACTGCTACGATGATTTCGCGGAATATCTCGCAGAGGTCTGCAAGCACTATCAGGATGAATGGGGCATCAAGGTGCAGTCGGTCGAACCGGTGAATGAACCGTATACAAACTTCTGGGGTGCAAACAGCCCGAAACAGGAGGGCTGCCACTTCGATATCGGCAATTCCGAAAGTACGATCATCATGGAGCTGAAAAAGTCGATGGAAAAGCGCAGCATGGGCGATGTGATCCTCTGCGGCACGGACGAAACCTCCATTGACACGCAGATCGATGCCTACAACGCACTCTCCGCGGAGGCAAAAGCTGCCATCAGCCGCATTGATACGCATACCTACGGCGGCAGCAAGCGCGGACAGCTGAAAGATCTGGCAATTTCTGCGGGAAAGAATCTCTGGATGAGCGAGGTGGACGGCAAGGGAGAAGCCGGACAGAATGCCGGCGCGATGGCGCCCGGTCTCTGGCTCTCCGAGCGCATCACCGCAGACTGCAACGGCATGAACGCTTCCGCATGGATCCTCTGGCAGGTCATCGACAGCCATGTCTGCGCAGCCGGCTACAACGGCAAGAAGGACGGCGGCATGCTGAATATGAACGCCGGCTTCTGGGGTACGGCAGTCGCCGACCACGACAAGGATACGATCGTTCTCTCCAAGAAATATTACTGCTTCGGGCAGTATTCCCGCTATATCCGCCCTGGCATGACGATGCTCAATTCCTCCGGCAGCACGATGGCGGCCTTTGATAAGGAAAACGGGCAGGTGGTTCTGGTGGCATACAACACCTCCGCTTCTGCAAGCGCTCTTTCCTTTGATCTTTCGCAGTTTGAGACGGTCGGTGCATCCGCACAGACCATTCGCACGAGCAACACCGAAAACTGGGCAGACGTCGGCAAGACTGCACTGACGGGTTCTTTGCTCAATGTGTCGCTCGCGCCCAATTCCGTCACCACGTTCATCATCGACGGCGTTTCGGGCAGCACAGCACTCGGCGATCCGCTCACGCCCGTGAAGACCTCCGGTACGGATTCCTGGAAGAGCGATTCTGCCAACAGCTATGAAAAAGCATTCGACGGCAGCAACTCCACCTATTTCGACGGCCTCGGTGCAGGCTGGGTGCAGGCGGATCTCGGAGAGGTCTGCGAGATCACCGGTCTCGGCTACTGCCCGCGTTCCGGTTATGAGGCACGCTGTGCAGACGGCATGTTCCAGGTCTCGGCGGACGGCACGTCCTGGGATACGATTTATACAATCTCCGGTTCTCCAAGCTTCGGTATGCATTATGTGCGCCCGGACAGCGAGGGAGTGCGCGGCAGATATGTTCGCTATATTGTGCCGGACGGCAAGCCGAATAACGGCGTGAACAAGGATGATGTGTACTGCTGCAATATCGCGGAGATCGCTGTGTTCGGCAAGAAGGGCGAGGTCATGGATCTGAATGAGATCCCGGTCTCATCCGATATGGTGACGGGCTCTGCGGCATGGAACAACTCCGTGAACACTGCGAAAATGGCATTCGACGGCGACTGCATCACCTACTTTGACGGTGTTGGCGAGGGATGGGTGCAGGCTGATCTCGGTGCGCCGTGCAACATCCGCGGCATCGGCTTCTGCCCGCGCAAGGGCTACGAGATCCGCTGTGAGGACGGCATTTTTGAGGTGTCGAAGGATGGCAAAACGTGGAAAACCGTACATACCGTCTCCGGTGTTCCGTCCTACGGGATGCACTATGTGACCGATCTGGACGAAATCGCGCAGTATGTGCGCTACCGTGTGCCGGAGGGCGCGCCGAAAAATTCTGCGAACAAGGACAGCGTCTACTGCTGCAATATCGCGGAAATCAAGATCTACGGAAGTGAACCGGGGCAGATTTTCAAGCAATACGGCGATGTCAACGCAGACGGCAGCATCAATGTTGCGGATGCGGTCATGCTGGCAAAATATCTGGTCGGCGACGGCACTGTCGAGGATGCAGATTCCGCCGACATGAACCATGACGGCATTCTGACGGCGGTCGATCTGACGCTGCTCAAGCAGAAGCTGATCAAGTGAATCAAGCGGGATCTCCGGTTCAAATTGAGCCGGGGATCCTTCTTGATGGATCTGCTGAAAATATACTTGACAAATTTCCGATTCTATTGTATAATAAGAATAGAACCCCGATCCTGTATATATCGGGAGAGACAGGATACACAGAGTTCCATTTCAAATCCGGTGCAGGAGACTTTGCAGCGTGTGAGGTCTCTTGGTTTTTCGTCTGTATGCGGAAAAAAACCGGAGATATGAGAAGGAGGATCCAAAATGACCATGACCAACCGTACATATTTCAGTCTGTACTGCACCAAGGAGGATCTGCCGGTCGTCGTACGCTATTCTCAGCGTGAAATGTCGGCGCGGTGCGATTACCATGCACCCATCTGGGTGAAAGAGGAGATCTTCGAAAAGTGGCTGGATGAACCCTTTGACCAGCGCAAGTGGGACAGCGCGAAGAATCCCCGTTCAGAGAGCTGAAAAAAGCCGGTATGCGATGATGCATACCGGCTTTTGCTGTATCTTCACAAACCGGGTGACCGGACACTTCTCATTGAAGCAGGGCAAGTCCGGCGAGGTGCCGCAGAATCGCAGTCGTGTCGCCGGTATCGAGTTCGCCGTTGGCATTTGCGTCTGCATTCTGCTTGCCCTGTTCGGAAACTGCCGCGGTCTTGTCCTCTGCGAGCAGCCGTGCCAGCAGGACGGCGTCGCTGACAGTGATTTTGCCGTCGGTGTTCACATCGCCGCGCAGATCCGATTGCGTGACTGTCAGTGCGCAGAGATCGATTCTTTTGACTGTACCGGCGGGGGAGGAGATCTGTACAGAATAGAGCCCCGCATCCTCCGCCGTGACCTTGTCCAGCGAGAAAACAGCGCCTGCAGCCTTATCGATGGGCTTTCCGTCGTGCAGCCACTGCCATTTTGCATCGGAGATTCCGACTTCAGCCTGCAGCGTAAGGGGACTGCCCGCTGTCAGAATGACTGCCTGCTTTGCCGTGTAGACGGGAAAATCTCCCGTCAGCGTGTATTCCGGCGCACGGACATCGGCTTTCAGTGCCCAGTCGTTCGCGCTGTCCTGCAAAAAGAACCGGACGCCCGTGATGGTTTCGCCGAGCCGCAGCTGCATCACATCGCCGAGCGGGATCTGAAATTCGACAAAGCCGTCCGAATGCTTTTGCAGACAGCCGACGGGTTCTCCGTGGTTGAAATAGATATAGCCGTTGGAGGCGTAATAGATCCAGTAGCGCGAATCGGTTCCCACCGGCACGTTTTTGTTGGTGAATTCCAGATTGAAGACCGGTGCATCCGCCGCGGCATCGAATGCGGCGCGGACATAGAGATTGTTTTCGTCGTTGGTGATATAGAGCTTTGCATTCGTGCTTTCACCGCGCAGGATCGAGGCATCTGTCTCGGATGGATTGGATGCCGTGCCGTCCGTGATCTGCAAACCGTTGAAGGTGTAGAGCATCTCCCCGCCGGATGCCGCGCCGACTGCTCTGAATGCCTGTGCGGCGGATGGCGTTTTGCTTTCCGTGACGCGCAACGTACCGAGATAATTGGCACCGAGTGCGGGATCGTAGGTGTCTGGATTCGCAAACTGCACCGAGCGCAGCGCAATCTGGTCGACGGTGTTGTTTCCGACGGACAGCTTGACGAACATGCGCCAGTCGCCCGGTTCTATGCCGCCCGGCAGTTCAAGATCGACTGATTCCGCTGCGGTCGTGCAGGAAAACCATTCGCGGGAGTCGATATCCACCGGCGCACGGTAATAACAGCCGTCCTTTTCGAGGATGATCTCACATTGCTGTTCGCGGATCGGGTTTGCGAATCCGGTATTCTCCACCTTGAATTTCGCGGAGACTGTTCCGCCCTGCACGGCTTCACCGGTGACCTCCGTTTCCCGCAGCACAAAGCGGTAGCCGAGGTGGTCGCGGATGAATTTGTGGACGGTCTGCCCGTAATAGGCGCTGTTGTCGACGCCCGGCACATCATATGCTTCGCCGAATGTGTAGTCCTTGTAGAGCCCGAAAATATTGCTGTTGATATAGCTCAGATGCGTTTTGTACATCTCCGGAACGGCGTTTTCGGGGAGATAGGTGTCGTATTTCTGCGCAAATTCCAGATTGCCGGAAAATTCGCCGCCGAAATAACTGGTGCGCGTCTGTCTGCCGAGCCAGCCGGTCTCTGCCTCACGGTTGACATAGGTGCCAAGGTCACTGTCTGAGCCCATGTAGCCGTCGTCATAGAGTCCGATCCGTGCCGCACGGCTGCCCGCTTCCGATGTCCAGCCGGCAAGATCTGCCTGCTTGATCTTTGCCCATGTCGCGAAGATATTCGGCGTGCGCACCGTCACGGGAATCGGATCGGGAACGATATCGAGCCAGAGATCAAGCAGCTCTGCCTTTTGCTCCAGCGAGCAGTATTTCCCGCCCCACTGTTCGCCGTAGCAGCCGACCATGCCGCTCTCCACATACATGAGGATATCCTGATAATCCTCCAGCAGCTTGCTGTCTCTGATCTGCTGCATATGCGATTTCAGCATGTCGAAGGTCGCAGGCTCCGGATTTTCAGTGCCGTTGTCGTCATATCGGAAGCGTAGCGCGATCGTGCAGCCGTTTTTGCGGCAGTTGGCGAATGTCCCGCGCAGACCGTTGAATAAGGCATCGTCAAAAGAGAGATCTTCGCCGCCGTTTTCGCCGCTGGAAAATGCGCCGATATCCACGAACATCAGCACGAGCGGCCCTGTGGGGCTGAGAACGGGCGTGCTGCCGGGTTTGCAGCGGTACCAGACAGTCGTGGTGTAGCCCATGCCGGGATTGAGCAAGGTCTCTGTCGTTTCGGTGAAGCGCGTGTCTGCGGCGTACACAGGCATCATGGGAGTGCAGCTGAGTGCAAAAACGGCTGCTGCGGTCAGCCGGAGCATGCGGAATCTGCGGATCATGGGGATCCCTCCTTAATTATATTCTGTTCACATTGTACCATATTTTGTGGATTCTGTCAATATAAATGCAAAAGATGCGCGTACCGTTTCCGATACGCGCATTGCATAGATATCGTTTTCAGGAGCGCATGACCGCTGCATCCATCGACTTCACACGTTTGGTCAGCAGCCGGATGCAAGGCAGATACAGCAGATAGATCGGCACCGCGCCGATCATAGTCCGCACAAACGACGGGAACAGGATCTCCTGCCAGAGCACTTCGCGTCCCTCCATCTGAAAGAGCACCGCCGTGACCAGATAGTGGATGCCGTTCCGGAGCAATACACAGCCAGCGGTCAGCAGCAGGAAATATACGAAATTCGGGCGCAGAACACGCGAACAAAGCAGCCAGACGAATGTGCAGAAGCAGACTGTCAGCATGGCGTTCGCGCCGAGCGGATCATCGCAGGCAAGGTCGATTTCCAGCCCTGCGATCACGCCCGTCAGCATGCAGAAATAGGCGCTGTCATACATGGAGATCACGATTGCCGCCGGAATTGAGAGCAGCGGCTGGATGCCGCCGCCGAGCATCGGAACATAGCAGAGAATCAGCAGCAGGATGCCGAGGATGCGCCGCAGAAGACGCTTCCGGCTCTCCTTGATCTCGCTGCGCGTGCGGCTGGAATGGCGTTTGCTGCGTTTAGCCATGGTTTGCCACGCCTTTCCCCTTGAAATCTAGCAGTACGGTGACCGATTCCAGCGTTTCAAGATCCACTGCCGGACGGATGACCGCATAGGCGGTCAGACCTGTTTCTTCGATGCCGACCTGCTCGACTGTGCCGATCTGCAGACCGCGCGGGAACAGTCCCGTTGTGCCGGAGGTGATGATGAGATCGTCCGCCTTGACTGTGTTTTCCGTGCTGAGGTAGATCATTTTGGTTTTCCCGTCGGGGGAATATTTGAGGCTGCCCTCAATGATGCCGCTGTCACCGCTTTGCAGATCGACTGCGCCGACGGAGAGTTCCGCTGAAAGGATCGTCGCGACCTTCGCGGAATGATTGCTCAGCTCCGAGATCACGCCGATCAGACCGTGTGAACAGATCACCGGCGCACCGACCGTGATGCCCTCCGCTTCGCCCTGATCAATGAAGAAGCTGCCCGCGGGATCGTTCGAGACCGGCATCAGCACGCGGCAGGGCTCGGACATCACGAAGCCGTCCGATTTTTCCTTGATCGCAAGCTGATCGCGCAGCGCACGGAGCTCCTGCAGTGCATCGTCATAGCCGATCAGCTGTTCGTTCAGGCGCTCGATCTCTTCGCGAAGCGCGGCATTTTCGTCGCGGTACGCTTTGGATTTGAAATAGGTGTCCAGATGTTTGTTCGTCTCCGCCGTCACGGATGCCGAAAAGCGCTGAAGCGGTTCGGATGCCGTACGGAACATCCGTGTGAAGAGATCTGTGTGTGTGCCGGATTTGATCGAATACAGCATCACACCGCAGAGCAGCGCGAGAATACACAGCAGCACACGGAATTTCGCACTTTTGAAAAATGCATGAAGATCCATTGTCTGCCTCCTTTTTGTTCTTTTAGTTATTCTTGTTTATTTTTATCAGAAAGAGATGTTCGGGTGTGCCTCGCGGAGATGTGCTTTCAGGCACGCGAAGGCTTCGATGCTGATATCGTGCTCCATTTTGCAAGCATCCTCTGCCGCTGTTTCCGGTGTGACGCCCAGATCTATGAGCCACTGCGTCAGGATGCGGTGCCGTTCGTAGATGCGCTCCGCGACCTCCCTGCCGGTTTCGGTCAGGATGATATTGCCGTCGTCTTCGATCTCAATGAAGCCGCCGTCGCGGAGAATGCCCATTGCACGGGACACGCTCGGCTTGGAGACCTCCAGTTCGTGCGCCACATCGACGGCGCGGACATAGCTTTTATGCAGATGGAGAACGTGGATCGCTTCGAGATAATCTTCTCCGGATTGGTGAAGTGCCATGATAATACTCCTTTCTGTTTATGATTGTGCCGTGCGGATCTCTGTCACGGTGAGCAGTTCACCGTTGACGCGGAAGCGGATATCATATGCGCCGTACTGCATTCCGTACTCACGCGCCGGATCGTCCAGATAGCCCGGCCGCGGATCCTGCGCAAGCAGCGCACAGACCGTTTCGTGCAGGGGAGTGGGCAGCTTTGCCCGCAGCGCATCAGGAAAAATCACTTGCAGGCTATGTGTGATCGTCTGTTCGGTGTATCCGCCCGCCGCATCTGGGATCGCGTCGGCGAAGGGAATATAGGGTTTGATATCGTAAATAGGGGTGCCGTCCAGCAAGTCGATGCCGGAGACCGTCAGCCGCATCGGCGATTCCTCCGCAAAGACCTGTTCGAGCTTTACCGCGGAGAGTCCGAGCGGATTGGGACGGAACGGCGAGCGCGTTGCAAAAACACCCTTGCGGATGTTTCCGCCGAGCCGCGGGGGACGCACTGTTGCCGACCAGCCCTTGCCGGGCAGCTTTTTTGCCTCGGAAAATCCCCAGATCAGCCACAGATGCGAAAAGGCTTCGATGCCGCGCAGCGCTTCCGGCTGGCTGTATTCCGGCAGGAAAACAATTTCGCCGGTCAACGCCGGCACGAGTCTGCTTTGCCGCGGAATGCCGAATTTTTCGCGGAACGGCGAACGAATCACCGCGATGGGGGAGAGCTCCATGCCGGCATGGCTCCTTTCTCAAAGAATGCGCCGACTCCCTCCGAACGGGAACCGGCGCATGGCTGCCGAAATCTTCTGGGATCAGTCGTACATGAAATCCTTGTGTCCGATGTAGGCGCTCAGCTTGTCGTTGGTGGAGAGCAGGAACGTCACGGCGAAGCATCCGATGATCGCAATGACGTAGCATCCGCAGCTGAATCCGAAATTGTCTGCACCCTTCTTGTTGAACAGCACGATCGCACCGGGTACTACTAATAGTATGGAGGAAATGATGAACATGAAGGACGTGAAGCCGCGGCATGCCTGTACTCTCGTAACGATTGTGATGGAGAGCAGTGCAAGCACAATGCCGCCGATGATATAGAACTTGTCAGCGAGCGCGAAGAAGCCGCCCATTTCCTCGCCGTCCGGATAATGGCCCATGCCGAACAGGACCATACAGAGGGCGGAGAGAATACCGACCACGGTCACGATGATGGAGACCTTGAAGCCTGCTGCCGCCATATCCGCAAGCTGCTGTTCGCGGAACCGGCGCATTTCTTCACGCGCTTTCTTCGTGTCAGCTTCGGTCTGCGGTGCACTGTTCAGGCTGTCGGCTGCTTTTTTGACTGCCTGCTTTTTTGCCGCCTCAATGTCTTCCTGATTGAAGACCACCTTGCGTTCAGGCTCCGGTGCGGGCTCCTCAAGCAGATCGCTTGCGCTGACCGTTGGGAGCACCTTTTCGGGTGCCTTCGGCTTTTCGGGCTGCGCGTAGTTATCTTCTGCGAGCAGTGCGGCAGCAGCTGCCTGCTGTGCGGCTGCCTGTGCCTGCATTGCCTGCTGCATTCTTGCGGTGCGCTGACGCTCGATGAATTCTGCCTGCAGTTCCGCGATCTCATCCGGGGTGTAGGGCGGCTGTCCGTTTGCCGCACGCTGCTGCTGGAGCGTTGCGATCTGTTCCTCCGTCAGCATCTGATACTGCGGCTGTGCCTGCGGACGCGGTGCGGCTGCTGCGCTCATATCCTCCAGAATCGCTCCGGATGCGCCTACAAGGCGCGGGTCAACGCCCTGATTGGCGGGCTGCTTTTTGCGGGGATCATCGTATGTCATATCTCCAAGAAGCTGTGCCTCAAGACTGCGCTGATCGTCCATTCTGCGCTCATCTCCTTTGATTTTTCATAGCATACTGCGGCTTTCTTTGTCCGCATCCCTTATATTATAGCAGATTCCGCGGGAAAATGCAATAGTTATCCTAAAATAATTCGTCATTCGCCGCGTCTGGGCAAAAAAAGTGAAGCAAACAGAACGCTTGCTTCACTCGTTTGGTCGGAACAGATGGATTTTGTCTGCTGAGACTTGCCGGAAACGATGTTCATGCAGCGTGCAGCGTGACAGCGACGATCTCCGGATGATTGAAGATCCGGAACGGAAAACGGCTGTTTCCGAGACCGCGGCTGATGATCAGCGTGGTGTCATCCTGCGTGAACATGCCCTCGCTGTACCGCGGGAAAAGTCCTTCGTCCGGTGCGAAAAGCCCCTGATGCGTGAACGGGATGCGGATCTGTCCGCCGTGTTCATGTCCGGAAAATACCAGATCTGCGCCTGTATCTGCATATGACCAGAGATATTCCGGCTCGTGCGCCATCACGATCTGAAAGTCGTCCTCGGCGCGGTCTACCAGCTTTTGCAGATCGCTCGTGCGCAGAGAATGATCATTCAGTCCGATCAGCGTGAATGTCTCGCCGGCGTCTGAGCGGATCTGCACGTTTTCGTTGTCGAGATATTGTACGCCCCATTTCTGGGACTGCTCAACAAACGCTGTGCGCATCGAAAGACGCAGCTGATACTCGTGATTTCCGAATACATAATAGACCGGCGCGATTTTCGGGATCTGCTGCATGAACAGGAGCGCGGCATCGTAATCCGTGTGCGTGTTGCCGTCGACGATATCGCCGGTCAGCAGAATGAGATCGGGTTTCAGCGCACGGATCTCCTCCATCAGACCTGCATTTTCGTTCGGGAACACCTTGTTGTGCAGGTCTGAGATCTGCACAATGCGGTATCCCTCAAAGGACTGCGGGACATCACTGCCCGTGTAGTCATATTCGGTGATGTCGAGCCGGTTGTTGCCGTCATAGAGGAAAATGACCGTCAGCAGGAACAGAAAGACTGCAATGACAGGCTTTTTATGCTTCCGGAGCCATCCTTTCAGTTTCAACTCTGTGCTGCGCCGTCAAGCAGGCTGCCGAGGCTGCCGCCGAACATTTTCTGCATCAGCTTCACGCCCATTTCGCTCTGGTCGATCTCCTTGTAATCCTTCGGCAGATTGAAGATGGATTCGTCGATCTTCTCATCGAACTTGATGGAGAAATCGAGCGCGACATCTTTGAGCGCCTCGGATCCTGTGGGCATGCCCAGACCGATGAGATTGCCCTGCTCATCGAAATAATAGCGGACTGTATTGAGACCGGTGTCTGCATCCGCGACCTCAAATTCTTCGTAGGTGCATGATTTTCCCTTGAAAGTCTCCTTGCCGGTCGCGACGATCTTGCCGGCCTTTGCATCATCGAGCATATCCGTGACCTGATCAAAGTCCTTTTCGGAATCCTTGGCGTCCGCCTTTGCGTAGGTTTTGTCTTCCGGATCCAGCGTGTAAGTGCTTGTGCCGTCCGTCAGGATGATCGAATGGAAGCCGAACATATCGGTGTCGATATAGCTCTTTTTGCCGAGGCGCTGGATATCCATTTTGACGGACATGCCTTCCATTTCTTCTGCAAGATACAATCTGACAGGCTCATTTTCCATCTTGTTCAGGCGCTCAGCCATCTTATAGGTGAGCGAATCCTTGATATCCATCACCGCTTCGCGGGAGCTGCTCTTTGCAGCAGTCGTGCTGCCTGCTGCTGCAGTCGATGCGGCAGATGCAGATGTGATCTGTGCGAGCGCGGCAGTTGTTGTTTCCGAAGCCGTTGTGCTGACGGTGGATGCTGCGGTGCTTGCAGTTGTCTCAGCAGCAGACGGTTCAGCTGCAGTCGTCTCAGCAGCCGAGGTGGTGTCTGCTGCGATTTGTGCAGCCGAGGATGCGGTGGTCTGTGCCGCAGTGGACTGTGCAGGCGCGGAATTTGTGTCCGTACCGCATGCGGTGAGAAGGGTGAGGGAGAGAAGTGCGGGAATCATCTTGTTTTTCATGTTTTTTTCCTTTCGCAGATGCAAACACGGATACGGCCGAGACCGTATCCGTGCGCAAAATGTTTAGCCTGTGATGCGGATACTGACCGCTTAGAGCGAGATCATGCCGGCGACTGCCTTCAGGATCATGGTGAGATCCTCAGAGGAGATGCCTTCCTGACCGTCGACGTTTGCGTTCACCTTGCCCTGATCGGTGATCTTGACAGTGTTGTCTTCAGCAGCAACGCGAGCAACGATGACTGCGTCTGCAACAGTGATCTTGCCGTCGAGGTTTGCGTCACCGCGCTTGGTAGCCTCAGTGA